>JANWLS010000017.1 GCA_025450765.1 Vicinamibacterales bacterium
GACGATCAATGCTGGCACCGAAGCGCGTCAAATTCCGCAAGCGGTTCAAGGGTCGTACGAGAGGCCTCGCCCATCGTGGGAGCGAGATCTCGTTCGGCACGTACGGCTTGCAGACGTTGGAGCCGGGCTGGATTACGGCTCGTCAAATCGAAGCCGCTCGTGTCGCGCTCACGCGCCACATCAAGCGCGGCGGCAAGGTGTGGATCCGCGTGTTCCCGGATAAACCGATCACCAAGAAGCCGGCCGAAACCCGCATGGGCAAGGGCAAGGGCTCGCCGGAGATGTGGGTGGCGGTCGTGAAGCCGGGGCGGGTGATGTTCGAGCTCGAGGGCGTGACGCGCGAGATCGCCGAGAAGGCGATGGCGCTCGCCGCCGCCAAGATGCCGGTGAGAACGAAGTTCGTGGCGCGCGATGACGCCGGAGGAGGAGGTACACATGCGGGCTGAAGAAATTCGCGAGATGTCGGTCGAGGACATCGCCGCACGCGTGCGCGAAATGGAGGAGGAGCGTTTTCGGCTCAACTTCCGGAGCGCGTCGCAACCGCTCGAGGATCCGCTTCGCTTGCGGGAGATTCGCCGCGAGATCGCGCGATTGAAGACGGTGCTCGGCGAATTGAAACGGATGGGCCAGGCCGCGGCGGCGAAGGGAGCCGCGGGACAGACGGCAGCAAACGCGACCGCGAACAAGAAGACGACGAAAAAGACGGCCGCGCCCACGCGCAAGCCGGCACGCGCCACGCGCGGGTGAGGAGCGACTGATCCATGGCTGAGACGACGAAGGTGGGAACCGCTGGTACGAATGCCTCGAGCCTCGAGCGCGCGTCGCGAAAGACGCGCACCGGGCTCGTGGTCAGCGACAAGATGGACAAGACCGTGGTCGTCGCGATCGAACGTCGCGTGGCGCACCCGGTGTACGGCAAGATGGTCACCCGGACCAAGCGGGTGAAAGCGCACGACGAGGAGAACACGGCCAAGACCGGCGACACGGTGCGGATCGCGGAGACGCGCCCCCTGTCCAAGGACAAGCGGTGGCGCGTGATCGAGATCGTCGAGCGGGCCCGTTAGAAGTTCAGGGGACTGAGGGTAACGGAGACGACCGATGATTCAACAAGAGTCGATGGTCAAGGTCGCAGACAACTCGGGGGCGAAGACCGCACAGGTCATTCGCGTGCTCGGGGGCACCCGCCGGCGCTACGCCGGCCTGGGCGATGTCGTGATCGTGGCCGTGAAGAACGCGTTGCCGAACGGCACCGTGACGAAGTCGGACGTCGCGCGCGCCGTCGTGGTGCGCACGGCGAAGGAGACGCGGCGCAAGGACGGGAGCTACATCCGGTTCGACGAGAACGCCGTCGTCATCATCAACGAGCAGGGCGAGCCGCGGGCGACCCGCATCTTCGGCCCCGTGGCGCGCGAGCTCCGCGAGAAGCGGTACATGAAGATCGTGTCGCTGGCGCCCGAGGTCATCTGATATGAGGATTCTTAAGCATCGCAAGATGGACCGGCCGCGCGCCGTCAATCGGAAACGCCACGCCGACAACGCCGAGCGCGTCAGGCTGCACGTCACCAAGGGCGACACCGTCCGTGTCGTGCGCGGCGACGACAAGGGCAAGGAAGGCAAGATCATCCGCGTCTATCGCAAGACGGGGCGCGTAACGATCGAGGGCGTGAACATCGTCAAGCGGCACCGCCGGGCGCGCACGCCCGACGAGCAGTCGGGGATCGTCGATTTTCCGGCCCCGATCCACGCCTCGAACGTGATGCTCATCGACCCCAAGTCCGGTGAGCCGACACGGACGCGCCGCCAGATCGACGAGGACGGTACGAAAGAGCGGATCGCGGTCAAGAGTGGGGAAGCGATTCCGAGGACGATCTAGCCCGCGCGCGAGAGTCTGAAGGCGCGGACGTAACAGCGATCCGCGATCGGCGATCAGCTAGGAAATCAGGTATCACGAACAGAGAGTTCTTATGGCGACGAAAGAGAAAAAAGGCGGCAAGGGCAAAAAGGGCGGTGGCGAGATGCGGCAGCGTGGCCCGCACGCCGGCGCTGCGCTGCCTGTGCCCGCACCCAGGCTGCGCGACTTCTACCAGACGACCGTTCGGCCGAAGCTGGCGCAGCAGTTCGGCTTCTCGAATCAGCACGAGGTGCCGCAGCTCGAGAAGATCGTGATCAACGTCGGCGTCGGTGAGGCGATCAAGCAGCCCAAGGCGCTCGACTCGGTCGTCGACGAGCTGGCGATCATCACCGGGCAGCAGCCGGTCAAGAAGAAGGCGAAGAAATCGATCGCCAACTTCGGCCTTCGGCAGGGCCAGGAGATCGGCGCCGCGGTCACGCTGCGCGGCGCCCGGATGTGGGAGTTCCTCGACCGGTTCATCTCGGTCGCCATTCCGCGCATCCGCGACTTCCGCGGCCTGGGCACTCGCTCCTTCGACGGGCGTGGGAACTACTCCCTCGGCGTCAAGGAGCAGATGATCTTCCCCGAGATCAACTACGACTCGATCGATTCCATCCACGGCATGGATATCACCTTCGTCACCAGCACCAACCGCGACGACCACGCCTACGCCCTCCTCCGCGAGCTCGGCATGCCCTTCCGCCAGGACGAGAAGAAGGGCAAGCGCGAGACCCCGGCGGTGAGCCTGCCGGTGCCCGAGCGCCTCTCGACCGTTCCCGGCCGTCCGGCTTGACGCGATTCACACATCAACTGTAGAGATCTCCAATGGCACGTAAGGCCATGATCGAGAAGTCCAAGCGGAAGCCGAAGTTCAAGGTCCGCGTCCACAACCGGTGCGGCCGCTGCGGCCGCTCCCGCGCGTTCCTCCGCCGCTTCGGCCTCTGCCGCATCTGCTTCCGCGAACTTTCGCTCGCCGGGATGATCCCGGGTGTGCGAAAGGCATCGTGGTAGCCGCATAACGCCCAACACGCTTCCACGTCCCCCGGATACGAGAAGCCAAGGATCACTCCATGAGCATGACCGACCCGATCGCCGACATGTTGACGCGCATCCGCAATGCCTGCGGATCGAAGCACCGCCGCGTCGACATTCCGGTGTCGAAGATGAAGACCGAGATCGCCCGCATCCTGAAGGAGAACAACGACATTCAGGATTACCAAACGCTCGAGACCGACGAGGGCCGCCACGTCCTGCGTGTGCGCCTCAAGTACGCCGGCGGCCAGTCCGTCATCCGCCAGCTCCAGCGCGTGTCGACGCCGGGCCTCCGCCGTTACGTGGGCGCGACCTCCATTCCGCGCGTCCGCAACGGGCTCGGCCTGGCGATTCTCAGCACCAACAAAGGTTTGATGTCGGACCGCGAGGCGCGGCAGTCGCGCACGGGCGGTGAGCTCGTCGCCGTGGTCTGGTAGAGAAAAGGAATAGACAATGTCGAGAATCGGAAAATTGCCCATCCCCATCCCGAACGGCGTCACCGTCTCCGTCGACGCCGCCGCGGTCAAGGTCAAGGGGCCCAAAGGCGAGCTGTCGCACTCGCTGCCTAACGGCATCACCGCCGAGAAGGCGGAGAACGTCGTCAACGTCAAGCGTGAATCGGACGAGACGAACCACAAGTCGCTTCATGGCCTCACGCGGTCCCTGATCGCGAACATGATGGAGGGCGTGACGAAGGGCTATCAGAAGCAGCTCGAGATCACGGGCGTCGGCTACAAGGCCGAGGTGCGGCCGTACGGTCTGCAGCTCGCGCTCGGCTACTCGCACGCCATTCAGTACAAGGCGCCGCCGGGCATCAAGCTCACGGCGCCGCAGCCGACGCAGATCGTCATCGACGGCGCCGACAAAGCGATGGTCGGACAGGTGGCCGCCGAGCTGCGGCAGCTGCGTCCGCCCGAACCGTACAAGGGGAAGGGCATTCGCTACGCCGGCGAAGTCATTCGGCGGAAGGCCGGAAAGGCGGGAGGCAAGTAACCGATGCCAGCGATTCCGAAGTCTCGCGAGCAGCAGCGTGCACGGCGCCATCTGCGCGTGCGCAAGCGGGTGAAGGGCACCGCGGAGCGTCCGCGGCTGGTCGTGTTCCGTTCGCTCAAGCACATCACGGCGCAGATCGTCGACGACGTGCAGGGCCGGACACTGATCACCGTCGGCTCCACGGGCATCGACAGCGGCAAAAAGGCCGAGAAGTCGCTCGAGGTGGGCAAGCTGATCGCGGCCAAGGCGAAGGACGCGGGGATCACAAAAGTCGTGTTCGACCGAGCGGGATACAAGTATCACGGCCGCGTGAAAGCGGTGGCCGACGGTGCCCGACAGGGCGGATTGGAGTTCTAAAATTATGGAAGACACACAGAATACCGGTGCGGCGGGCGGAGCTCCGAGCGGCGGCGCGGCTGGTTCCAGCGGCGGCGGTGCCCCGAGCGGCGGCGGCGGCGGCTTCGGCGGCGGCGGTGCCCGCGGCGGTCGTGGTGGACGTGGCGGCGGTGGTCGCGGCGGCGGCGGTCGTGGCCGCGGCGGCCCGGGCGGCGGCGCTGGACGCGGACGCGGTGGTCCGGGCGGCGGCGGTGGTGATCGTGGCGGCGGCGACCGTGGTGGTCGCGGCGGCGGCGATCGCGGCGGCGACCGCGGTGGACGCGGCGGCGAGGGCGGCGAGCTCGTCGAGAACGTCATCGCCATCAACCGTGTCGCCAAGGTCGTGAAGGGCGGACGCCGGTTCTCCTTCAACGCGCTCGTCGCCGTCGGCGACGCGCACGGAAAGGTCGGCTTCGCGTCCGGCAAAGCCAACGAAGTGTCGGAGGCTGTGCGCAAGGCGGTCGACGCCGCGCGCCGCAGCATGGTCGACATCCCGCTCACCGGTGGAACGATTCCGCACGAGATCGTCGGCCAGCACGGCGCCGGACGCGTGCTCATGAAGCCCGCCGCCCCCGGCGCCGGCGTCATCGCCGGCGGCGCGGTCCGCGCCATCATGGAATGCGCCGGCATCTCGGACATTCTCACCAAGAGCCTCGGCTCGACCAACCCGCACAACATGGTCCGGGCGGCGATGAACGGCCTCAAGCTCCTCACCACCGTCGAGCAGATCGCCCGCGAGCGTGGCATCGAGGTCTCGAGCCTCCAATACCGCTCCCGCGCCCAATCCCGCGACACGTCGCGCAGTCGTGCGGCCCACGCCCCGCGCCCAGCGCCCCACGCCGAGGTATAAATGGCACGCACCTTCGTATGGCACCCCAGTAAGGGGCCGGCCAAGACGGCTAAGCAAAACCTGCCCGCCAAAGGCAGCGTACGGATCAAGCAGGTCCGGAGCGGCATCGGCCATTCCTGGCGCATGCGCGCCACTCTCGAGGCCATCGGCCTCAAGCACCATCAGCACGAAGTCGTCAAAGAGATTACGCCTGGCCTCACGGGACAGCTGAAGCAGGTGCGCCACCTCGTCGAGGTGACGCCTGTCAAAGAATCGAAGGCGAAGGAGGGTAAGTAAGTGGCTACTGCAAAGCGGGGCGCGGGCAGCCGAGCGCGGGGCGCGAAGACCGCGTCGAAAAAGCGCGCTGTGCGACCCGCCGTCGAGAAGATCGGCCTCCACAACCTCAAGGCGGCGCCAGGCTCCACGCGTGATCGCAAGCGCCTGGGTCGCGGTCCGGGCTCCGGCACCGGCAAGACGTCGGGCAAGGGTCACAAGGGCATCAAGGCCCGCGCCGGCCACCACGGCCCGGGCGGCGGCAAGCCTCACTTCGAGGGCGGCCAGATGCCGATGACCCGCCGCTTGCCGAAGCGCGGCTTCACCAATCCATTTCGTGAGGAGTCTCAGGTTGTTCGGCTCGACGACCTCGAGGCGCTGTCCGGCGTGCTCTCCGGCGCCGACATCACGCGCGACTCGCTCGTCGAATCGGGGCTCGTCAAGGCGAACAAAGGACCGGTCAAGGTGCTCGCGAACGGCAGCGTGTCGGCGGCCGTCACGGTGCGCGGGCTGAAAGTCAGCGCCGGTGCACGCGAGAAGATTGTCGCGGCCGGGGGCCGCGTCGAGGAGTAGGAAACTATCATGGCCCAATCGAACGCGGCGGCGGCGGCGGTCCAGAACCTGTTCCGGACCCCCGAGCTCAAGGACAAGATCCTCTTCACGCTGCTGTGCCTGTTCATCTATCGAATCGGTGCGGCGGTCACGGCGCCCGGCATCAACCCGATCGCGATTCAGGATTTCATGAATCAGCAGTCGAACGGTGGCGGGCTGCTCGGGCTCTACAACCTGTTCACCGGAAACCAGCTCGCGCACGCCACGGTGTTCGCGTTGGGGATCATGCCCTACATCTCGGCGTCGATCTTCCAGCAGATCGCGCAGGCGGTGGTGCCCACCGTCGACAAGATGTCCAAGGACGAAGAAGGGCGGAAAAAGATCAACCAGTGGTCGCGCTACGCCACGGTCGCTCTTGCCGCCGTGCAGGCCTGGGGCTTCGCCATCTTCGCCGAGTCGCTCACTGGCGCCGTCAGCAACCCTGGCTTCGGCTTCCGGCTCTCGATGACCTTCTTCCTCACCACGGGCGCCATCTTCGTCATGTGGCTGGGCGAGCAGATCACCGAACGCGGCATCGGCAACGGCGCCAGCTTGATGATCTTCTTCGCCATCGTCGAGCGCATCTGGCCGGGCATCGCCTCGGCGTTCACCTACATCAGCACCGGCGTCATCGGGACCTTCTCGCTGCTCGTGCTCATCGTGATGATGGTCGCCGTCGTCGCCGCCATCGTCGCCGTCACGTTGGCCGCGCGCCGCGTGCTCATCCAGATCCCGCAGCGCACCATGGCCCGCGGGCGGATGCGCGAGGCGAGCCGCAGCTTCATCCCCCTGCGCATCGTCGCGGCGGGCGTCATGCCGATCGTCTTCGCGCAGTCGGTCATCGTCGTGCCGGGCGCATTGGCGCAGTTCATGGGCACCTCGCGGCTCCGCGACTACGCCGACATGCTCGTGCCCGGTGGCACGCTGTACTACGTCCTGATGGCCATTCTCATTCTCTTCTTCACCTACTTCTACACGTCGATCATCTTCAACCCGGTCGATCTGGCGGAGAACCTCAAGAAGCAGGGCGGCTTCATCCCCGGCGTGAAGCCGGGCGCGCGGACCGCCGAGTACATCGACGACGTGGTCTCCAAGATCACGCTGCCCGGCGCGATCTTCCTCACGCTCGTCGCGCTACTCCCTGTCTGGATCTCGAAGGCGATCAACGTGCCGTTCAACTTCGGCGGCACCTCGCTGCTGATCGTCGTCGGCGTCGCGCTGGACACGATCCAGCAGATGAACCAGCACCTCTTGCTCCGTAAGTACGACGGCTTTATGAAGAAGGGACGCATCCGCCTGCGCGGCCGTCAGGGCGCGCCGGGCGGCTTCTAGCTCGGAGCTCCCCCCCCTCTCCCCACCAGGCCCGCGGCCGCCTTCGACGACACTGTGATCATCGTCCTCTTCGGCAAACCAGGCGCGGGCAAGGGGACGCAAGCGCCCCTGCTGGCGAACGAGCTCGACGTCCCGACGCTCGCCACCGGCGATGTCCTCCGCGCTGCCGTGCGCGGCGGGACTTCGCTCGGAGTCCAGGCCAAGGGCTGCATGGACCGCGGCGAGCTCGTGCCCGACGCCGTCATCCTCGGCATCGTCGCCGAAGAGCTCCGCCAGCCGCAATACGCGCGCGGCGTGATCCTCGACGGCGTCGTGCGTACCATTCCGCAAGCCGAGGGGCTCGACGTCATGCTCCAGCGGCTCGGCCGGCGCGTCGACGCGGTCCTCGCCTTCGACATCGAGAACGACGAGATCGTCCGCCGCCTCAGCGGCCGCACGGTATGTGAGAACTGTCAGACGCCGTACACCGGCCGCGCCGTGGGCAGCGTCTGCGACAAGTGCGGCGGGGCGGTCATGCGCCGCAAGGACGACGAGCCCGACGCGATTCGGACCCGGCTCCGCGTCTACGACGAGCAGACCGCGCCCGTGCTCGACTGGTATCGCTCGCACGGCGGCAAGGTTGCCGTCGTCGACGCCGTCGGCGACGTCTGCGACGTCACCATCCGCGCCCTCGCGGGGCTCGGCGTGGTGCGCCGGCGCACCGACGGTTGAGCGCGGAGCGCGAGGTGATCCAGCTCAAATCGGCCCGCGAGATCGACATCATGGCGGAGGGCGGAAAAATTCTCGCCGCCACGATCGAGCTCCTGCGCGCCTCGGTCCGCCCTGGGCTCTCGACCGGTGAGCTCGACACCATCGCCGAAGACTTCATCCGCTCCCACGAGGGCGCGACGCCGGCCTTCAAAGGTCTTTACGGCTTTCCGGGCAGCATCTGCTC
>JANWLS010000018.1 GCA_025450765.1 Vicinamibacterales bacterium
CGAACAGCGCGTCCACGATCAGGTCGCACACGCCGATCTCCGAAAAATGCAGCTCCCAGCTGTGCGCGTCGGCGATCTCCACGACCGAGAGCCCGAGGCGGCCGAGGATGTCCAGGTTCGTGCGCGCGTCCCCGCGGATCTCGGCGATCGATCCGACGACGAACACGGAGACGCTGACCTCTCGCTGCATCAACGTGCGCGCCACGACGAAGCCGTCGCCGCCGTTGTTGCCGCGTCCGCAGAGAACCGCCACCTGGCTCTCGGCGAGATCGGGGTACGACGCTTCCATCGCGGCGACGACCTGCCGGCCGGCGTTCTCCATCAGCACGAGCGACGGAATGCCGATCTCGTCGATCGTGCGGCGGTCGGCTTCCCGCATCTGGGCGGTGGTGAGGATCCGCATGGCTGTTGCGCGCTCTCCAGTATACGAGATACGCTCGTGCGGTGAGGTCATCCCGATGAAGGCTATCGTCAACGTGAATGGCACCATCGCCGACGCGCAGCACGCGGTGGTGTCGGTCTTCGACCACGGCTTTCTGTATGGCGAAGGCGTGTACGAGACGCTGCGGACGTACCGCCAGCGGCCGTTCCTCTTCGAGCGACACCTCGAGCGGCTGCACGCCTCGGCGGGGATGCTACGGCTCCCGGTTCCGCTCACGGACGCCGAGGTCGGTGCGCGCGTCGACGAGACGCTGCGCGCGGCCGGGTTCCGCGGTGCCGACGCGGACGATGCGCCCGAGGCGTACATCCGCATCCTGCTCACGCGCGGAGTCGGTGATCTCACCTACCATCCCGATGCGTGCCCCACGCCGTCGATCGTGGTCATCGTCAAGGAGCTTCAACCGACCCCGGCAACGCTCATCGAGCAGGGTGTCGGCGTGGCGCTCGTGTCGGTGCTCCGCAACCATCCCGGCTCGCTCAATCCGCTGATCAAATCGAACAACCTGCTGAACAACGCGCTGGCGATGCAGGAGGCGATCCGGAGAGGCGCCTTCGAAGGCGTGATGAAGAACCATCGCGGCGAGCTGGCCGAGTGCACACAGTCGAACCTGTTCGTCGTGAAGGGCGGCGCGGCACTCACGCCGCCGCTCGAGTCGGGGCTGCTCGCCGGCATCACGCGGCAGTTCCTGCTGGAGATCGGACCCGAAGCCGGGATTCCGGTTCGCGAAGCGGTGCTCACGGAAGCGGACCTGACCGGCGCCGACGAGGCCTTCCTCACGAGCACCACCCGCGAAGTGCTGCCGATCGTGCGCGTGGACGATCGCCCGATTGGCAACGGACGGCCCGGACCGGTCACGACGCGGCTGCTGGAGGAGCTTCGAGCGAGGGCGCTCGCCGCCAACGCGCCCGCGGCTGTGCGGCGGTGACGCGGGCTCCGCGCCTCCGCGTGAGCCATCTCCGCGGCCTCCGCGTGATCAATCAGGCGAATGAGGTGGTATCCGGGCAGGAGCAGAACAGGTTGCGGTCGCCGTACGGGTTGTCGATGCGCCCCACGCTCGGCCAGAACTTGTTCGCACGCACGAACGGCAGCGGAAAGGCCGCCTGCTCGCGCGAGTAGGGATGCGACCACTGGTCGGCGGTGACGGCGCCCGCCGTGTGCGGCGCATTCTTCAGCACGTTGTCTTTCGCGTCGGCGCGGCCGTCGACCACATCCTGAATTTCCTTCCGGATGGCGATCATCGCCTCGCAGAAACGATCGAGCTCGTCTTTCGCTTCGCTCTCGGTCGGCTCGACCATCAGCGTGCCGGCCACCGGGAACGAGACCGTCGGCGCGTGGAAGCCGTAGTCCATCAGGCGCTTGGCCACGTCCTGCTCCTCGACCCCTGACGAGCGGAACCCCCGGAGATCGAAGATGAGCTCGTGCGCGACGCGTCCGTTGGCGCGCGCGTACAGCACCGGATAGTGCGGCTCCAGCCGCGCCTTGATGTAGTTCGCGTTCAGGATGGCGTACTTCGAGGCGTCGGTGACGCCCTCGCGCCCGAGCATCCGGATGTACGCGTGCGAGATCAGCAGGATGCTCGCGCTGCCCCACGGCGCCGCCGCGATCGGGTGGATCGCCGACACGCCTCCGACCGGGACGAGCGGATGCCCGGGCAGGTAGTCGACCAGGTGCGGCGCCACGGCGATCGGTCCCATCCCCGGGCCACCGCCACCGTGCGGAATGCTGAACGTCTTGTGCAGGTTCAGGTGGCAGACATCGGCGCCGATCATGGCGGGGCTCGTCAGGCCGACCTGCGCATTCATGTTGGCGCCGTCCATGTACACCTGGCCGCCGCACTCATGGATGATCCGGCAGATCTCGACGATACCGTCTTCGAAGACGCCGTGCGTCGAGGGATAGGTGATCATCAGCGCCGCCAGGCGGCTCCGGTGCTCTTCCGCTTTCGCCCTCAAATCGTCGATGTCGACGTTCCCTTCCGGCGTGGTCTTGACGACGACGACCTGCATGCCGGCCATCATTGCGCTCGCCGGGTTCGTGCCGTGCGCCGAGGCCGGGATCAGCACGATGCTCCGCCGCTCGCCCGCCCGATCGCGCAGATAGGCGCGGATGACCAGCAAGCCGGCCAGCTCGCCCTGGGCGCCGGAATTGGGCTGGAGAGACACGGCCGCGAGCCCGGTGATGCGACAGAGCGCGAGCTGCAGTTCCTCGAACACCCGCAGGTAGCCTTCGACCTGGTCGGTCGGCGCGAAGGGATGGACGCGCGAGAACTCCGCCCAGGTGATGGGTATCATCTCGGAGGCGGCGTTCAGCTTCATCGTGCAGGAGCCAAGCGGGATCATCGAGGTATCGAGGCCGATGTCCTTCCGCTCGAGCCGCCGCAGGAAGCGCATCATCTGCGTTTCCGAGTGGTAACTGTTGAAGACCGGATGCGTGAGGAACGCGCTCGTGCGTGCGAGCTCGGAGGGGAACGCCGGCTCGGGCTCGTCCTCCACGCGCTCGGCGCCGAACGACGCCACTTCCACCCGGCTCGCCTCCGCGAACACGCCCGTGATTGCTTCGAGGTCCGCGGCCGTCGTCGTCTCGTTCAGGGCAATGCCGACTTCGTCCGTGTCGCTGTAGCGGAAGTTCATCCTCGCGTCGAGGGCCGCCGTGCGCAGGCGGTCGAGGACCGGCTGGGAGGTGACGCGCAGCCGGAGCGTGTCGAAGTAGATCGGATTGAGCTGCGAGAACCCGAGGCGCGCCAGGTCGCGCTCGAGCCTGCGCGCGTACCCGTGCACGCGGCGCGCGATGGCGGTCACGCCCTCGGGGCCGTGATAGACGGCGTAGAATCCGGCGATGTTGGCCAGCAGGGCCTGCGCGGTGCAGATGTTCGACGTCGCCTTCTCGCGCCGGATATGCTGCTCGCGCGTCTGCAGCGCCATCCGGTACGCCGGCTCGCCGTGCGCATCCACCGACACGCCGATGATGCGTCCTGGTGCCTGGCGGATGTAGCGCTCGCGCGTCGCGAAAAACGCGGCGTGCGGGCCGCCATACCCGAGCGGCACGCCGAAGCGCTGCGAGTTGCCGACCACCACGTCGGCTCCGCACTCCCCCGGCGGGACGAGCAGCGTGAGCGCCAGGAGATCGGTGGCGACGGCGACGAGCAGGCCGGCGGCGTGCGCCCGCGCAATGAGCGGGCGAAGATCGCGCACCGCGCCGTTGGCATCCGGATACTGGACGAGCAGCCCGAAGGCGCCCTCCAGCGGCAGCGCGTCGACCGCGCCGACGCGCAGCTCGATCCCGAGCGGTTCGGCGCGCGCACGCAGGACCTCGATCGTCTGCGGAAAGCAATCCTCGCCGACGAGGAACGCCATCGGCTCGTGCTCACCCGGCTGCCCGGCGTGCACGCGATGCAGCATCGTCATCGCCTCCGCCGCGGCGGTCGCCTCGTCCAGCAGGGAGGCGTTGGCGATTTCCATCCCCGTGAGATCGCGCACCATCGTCTGGAACGTGAGGAGCCCTTCGAGGCGCCCCTGCGCGATCTCCGCCTGGTATGGCGTGTACGGCGTGTACCAGCCGGGGTTCTCGAGGACGTTCCGGAGGATCACGCTCGGCGTGATGCAGTCGGCGTAGCCGAGCCCGATGTAGGATTTGAAGACCTGGTTGTGCGCCGCCAGGTGGCGCAGGCGCTCGAGGAACTCGTGCTCGCTCTCACCGGCGGGCAGGTTGAGCGGCTCGCGGAGGCGGATGCTGGCCGGGATGGCCTGGTCGATGAGCTCGTCGAGCGAGGCGGCGTCGACCGCCTGCAGCATGGCGTCGCGCTCGGCCGGGCGCGGCCCGATATGCCGGCGCGCGAACGCGTCCGGCGCGTCGCCGCGGAGCAGCGCGGTCACTTGGCGATGCCGGCGTATTGCGCCGCGTCCAGCAGAGCCCCGGCTTCACTCGGTTCGGTGAGCTTCAGCGCCACCATCCAGGCGTGGTAGGGATCCGTGTTGACCGTCTCCGGCTTGTCCTTGAGGGCGGTGTTCACTTCCACGACTTCGCCGGACATCGGGGCGAAGAGCTCGGAGACGGCCTTCACCGACTCGATCGTGCCGAACGACTGCCCGCGCTGGACCCGGGTCCCGACCTCCGGCAGATCGACAAAGACGACGTCGCCCAACTGCTGCTGCGCATAGTCGGTGATGCCGACGCGAGCAGTCGTGCCGGAAATCTCAATCCACTCGTGGTCGTTCGTGTACTTGTAACCGGCCGGATCAGCCATAGCTCGTCTCTATTTCCGCTTATAGAAGGGCATGGGCACCACACGTGCGCGCACAGCCCGATCCCGGATTATGACATCGAATTCGGTGCCCGTGGCGGTGTGGGCGGCCGGCACGTACGCCATGCCGATCGCCTTCTTGAGATACGGCGTCTGGGTGCCGCTCGTCACGTGCCCGATTGGTTGGCCGCCGATCCGGACTTCGTAGCCGTGCCGGGCAATCCCGCGGTCCAGCATCTCGAAGCCCACCAGCTTGCGCGTGAGGCCGCGCTGCTTCTGCGCGACGAGCGCCGCCTTTCCCAGAAAGTCGGGCTTGTCCCAGCCGATGATCCAGCCGAGATCGGCGTCGAGCACCGACGTGGTGTCGTCGATATCGTTGCCATAGAGGCGCATCGCGGCTTCGAGCCGCAGGGTGTCGCGCGCGCCGAGCCCCGCCGGCACGAGGCCGTGCGGCCTGCCCGCTTCGAGGAGGGCATCCCAGACCTGCGGCGCCTGCGCCGGCGGCAGGAAGACCTCGTAGCCGTTCTCACCGGTGGAGCCGGTGCGCGAAATGGTGCCGCGCACACCGGCGATCTCGCCGTGCGCGAACCAGTAGTACTTGATCGTCCCGAGGTCGACGCCGGTCAGCGTCTGCAGAATGTCGCGCGCGGCCGGGCCCTGCACCGCGAGCAAGGCATAGCGCGCGCTGACGTTCACGGCCACGGCATCGCCAGCCGGCTTGATTTCGCGCGCGATCCAGGCGACATCCTTGTCGATGTTCCCGGCATTGATGACGAGGAGAAAGTGCGAGGGCGCCAGCCGATAGACGAGCAGATCGTCGACGAACGTGCCCTGCTCCGTCATGAGCCCCGAGTAATGCGCCTGCCCGATCTGGAGCTTGCTGGCGTCGTTGCAGGAGATACGCTGAACCGCCGCCAGGGCATCGCGTCCCGCGATTTCGACCTGGCCCATATGGCTCACGTCGAACAGGCCGGCGCGCGAGCGCACCGCCAGGTGCTCGTCGCTCAGGCCGGAGTACTCCACCGGCATGTCCCAGCCGCCGAAAGGGACCATTCGAGCGCCGAGCGCCACATGGCGGGCGTGAAGCGGGGTGCGCTTGAGCGTCTGGGGTACGGATGCGTCCATCGGCGAGGGGTGCGTTGGCAAACGACGGAAGACGGTACTATGCGGCGCAGATCTGGTCAAGCGCGATCACCCGGCGACCGCTTCCTGCTCGCCGCCGTCCTCCTCCTCACCTGACCAGCGTGTCGCCTCCAGCTGAAGGTACGCGCGCAGGGTGTGATAGCTGATGTCCAGGACCCGGCAGGCCTGCCGCTTGTTACCGCCGCAGCGATCGAGCGTCAGCCGCGTATAGCGCGCGGCCCACGCCCGCAGGCTGTCGCCTCTGACGAGCGACGGCAGCAGGGCCTCGGCCGGCAGGCCTCCGATGGCCGGCGGGAGCTCGTGCACCGAGATTTCCGCGGACTCCGCCAGCGCGATCAGCCCTTCGATGAGTCGCTGCAACTCGCGCACGGTCCCCGGCCAGTCGTAGGCGACCAGCGCATCGGCCGCGGCGGGCGAGATCGCGAGCGTGCGGGTGAGGCGGTGCTGCTCGAGAAAGAAGGAGGCCAGTTCCAGGATATCGCCGCGCCTGGCGCGCAGCGGTGGGACGCGGATGTCCACCCCACCGAGACGATAGAACAGGTCGAGCAGGAACACACCCTGCTCGGCGAGCGTCTTGAGGGGCCGATTGGTCGCCGCCACGATCCGCAAATCGACCGATCGCGCACCCTGCCCGCCGACCCGCTCGACCGCGAGATCCTGAATGGCCCGCAGCAGCTTGGCCTGCGCCGCCATCGAGAGGTCGGCGATCTCGTCGAGAAAGAGCGTGCCGCCGTCCGCCTGCTCGAACTTGCCCCGGCGCCCGCGCACGCCGGTGGCCGTTCGATCTTCGATGCCGAACAGTTCGGCCTCGAGGAGTGTTTCGACGAGCGCCGCGCAATTCACGGCGACGAACGGCCCGCGCCGCCGCGGGCTCCGATCGTGGATCTGCCGCGCGACCAGCTCCTTGCCCACGCCGCTTTCCCCTTCGATGAGCACGGTGAAGTCGGTGGCCGCCACGCGCTCCACGCGCGATCGCAGCGCGCGCATGACCGGGCTCGATCCGACCAGCGCATGTCCCGATAACCCACGCGTCCCGGTCCCGTCCGCCATGGTGACACTCCATCCTGCGAAGACGACTGATCTTCCCAACCAAATGGAGTGCCATGCCGCCCACCGGCGCCACCACGGCACGTTACCCCGGCGACACGGCGGTCTCAGGGTAGCCCTTGCCCTCCAGCCACACGCCGAGGGAACGTGCCGCACCGGCGCAGCGTGCTTCGAATTGGATGCCCCCGCGATACCGGATCGCGCCCGGCGCGATGGCGGACACTTCCGCGCGCACGATCCGTCCTGTGAGCTCGAAGCGGCCGCCGGCTGTCAGCACCTGCAAATCCACCGGCGCCCCTGGCAGCAGCCGGCGCGGAGATTCGATGAGCGCCCCGAGCGGGGACAGGTCGAGCAGCATCGCCTCGGCACCCGAGCGGAGTCGGCTCCTGAAGACGTGCGGCACGCTCCGCACCAACAGTCGCGCGAACGCGCGGCGCTCCATCGGCGCCGCATGCGTCACCGCTCTCTCCACGCACCGGTGCGCCG
>JANWLS010000019.1 GCA_025450765.1 Vicinamibacterales bacterium
GAGGCAGACGGCGATGTACTCGGCGCCCTCCGCGCCCGGCGTGCTGTAGCGAACCCATTCGCCGGCTGGCGCGTGCACCGCCTGGCCGCTGCGCACGTCGAGCACGCCGTCCTGTGTCTCGACGCGGAGCAGGCCGGCGAGGACGATCGTGTATTCGTCGAACTCCGGCGTCTGGGCCGGCTCTTCCCATCCGCTCGGGCTCGCCATCCGCGCGATGCTCACGTCGGCCGTCGCGCTGTTCACGCGGCCGATGAACTCCTCGATACGCTTCGGCTTCGTGCCGGCTGCGGCGATCACCGTTGGTGTGTCAAAGCGTGTGGCCACGATCCACTCTCGCTGTTCTTGTCAATTGATGCTGCGGGGGATGCCGACCTGTCCTGGCGCGCAGTCGAGCGCCGCGCGATCCCATCCGGCCGCGTTGGCGGCCGCTTCGTACGTGCTTTGAAGAAACGAGGCGAGTGCACGATCGGGATCAGCCGCGGTGCGAACGGCATCGTAGGGGAGCACGAATTCTCCGAGCTCTGTACTGAAGAAGGCCTGTTCGGGGCGGACCGCGGTCGATCGGTATCCCTGCGGCTCCGGGTATGCGTATGAATAGAACGCGGGATAGGTGATGGCGCCGCCGCCGGGCCAGAACCCCGCGCTGCTCACTTCGTGCGAGTACGCCTCGCGCACCACCGCGTCGGGCAGGTGCGGCACGCCACCGGGATGCAGCGGCGCAGGCCGGCCCGAGAAGCGCGTCACCGCCAGGTCGAAGCTGCCCCCGAAGAAGTGCACCGGACTGGACTTGCCGAGAAAGGCCGTGCGGAAATCCTTGAAGATGCGGTCCGACTGCTGGAGCACGCGCCAGAACCGCTGCGCAAAGACCGGGTCGTAGCTGGCGTGCACGCGATCCTCGCGGAACGGGGTCGCATCGGCGACCTCGTTGGGCCGGCCGTCGATGCGCACGCGGAGATCGAGATCATCGAGCGCCTTCATGACCGCGGCGTAGAAGTCGGCGACCGACTGCGCCCGGAGCGGCATCTCCCAGCGACGGCCGTCGCTCGCTTCGATCCGCAACGCGTGATCGAGGAAGTCGAAATCGATGTGAAACGTCCGCTCGCCGTACGGAATCGCCGCCGTGGTGAGGCCGCGCGCCGTCACGTAGAGCGTGACGTGCCACGAATGATTGAGCCAGGGCGTCTGCGCGAGGCGGATCTTCCCGATGACCTGCGTCCAGCGCTGCAGCGTCTCGCTCGTCTCACGCCATGCCGCATACGGCAGCTCCGGCCAAGGCTCGTCATCAGCAAGGTCAGGCATGGTTCACTCCGACTGAGCCTATCATTATGTGCAGCAGCCTGGGTCGCAACAGGGCTTCGGCTCGGCGGCGGCCGGTTTCCGCGCCCGGATGAAGGCGCTCGCGAACTTGCCTTCCACCTGCGGCGCGAGGCGATCCACGTCGATCCCGCTTTCGCCCAGGAAGGCCCGTGCATCCTCGATCTGGTAGACGCGCCACGGGTCGAGCTCGACGTCCGCGAAGCCGGCGGCGCGCAGCTTCGCCGCATAGTCGTGCTCTTCGAGCGCGCCGGCGATGCAGCCCACCCAGAGCTCCATGCTGCGTCGGATATCGGGCGGCACCTCGCCCCGGACGATGACGTCGGACACGGCGAAGCGGCCGCCGGGCTTGAGCACCCGGAAGGCTTCGCGGAGCACGGCGTCCTTGTCGCTCGACAGATTGATCACGCAGTTCGAGATGATCACGTCGACGGACGCATCCGGGAGCGGAATCGCCTCGATCGTCCCCTTCAGGAATTCCACGTTCGTCGCACCCGCCTTCCGCTGGTTCGCCCGCGCGAGCGCGAGCATCTCGTCGGTCATGTCGAGGCCGTACGCCTTGCCGGCCGGCCCGACGCGCGTCGCCGAGAGCAGCACGTCGATGCCGCCGCCCGATCCGAGATCGAGCACCGTTTGGCCGGGTTCGAGCGCGAGCAGGGCGGTGGGATTGCCGCAGCCGAGCGAGGCCTCGACGGCGTCGGCCGGCAGTCCGCTCGTCTCTTCGCCTGAATAGAGGTTCGACGTAATCGGATCGCCGCCGCCGCACGCGGACGGCCCGCAGCAGCTCGAAGCGGTGGTCTTGTGCGTCACGGCATCCGCGATGGCGCCATACTTGTCACGGACGGCTTGCTGCAAATCGGACATGCCCGGCTCCTTTGTATTCGCGAAGGCGAATATATGAACTATAGGCAGGTCGTGTTATATTTGTCAACACAGATATATGACGAGGTCTCTGGTCGAGATGGAAACCGTGTTCAAGGCCCTCGCGGATGGCACGCGGCTGCGGATCCTCGGCCTGCTGCTCGACGGCGAAGTCTGCGTCTGTGATATCCACGAGAGCTTGAAGATTCCGCAGTCGAAGGCCTCCCGCCATCTGGCATACCTGCGGCGGACCGGGCTGGTGCAGACGCGGCGCGATGGCCTGTGGATCCACTACCGGCTGGGCCGTCTTCCGGATCCCGTGCTCGATGCACTGCTGGACGCGGTCCGGCGTGCGCTGGCCCATGACGAGGTCGTGAGCCGCGATGCCGCGCGCCTGGAGAAGCGCGTCATGGGCCGTGTGCCTGATTCCGCGCGGACGGCGCCGTGCGTGTGTTGACACGCAGCGCCCGCCCATGCAGCTGACCGCGCGCGATCGGGCGATGCTGGAGGGGGCCGAAGGGCCGGCGCCGCAGCTCGCCATGTCGATCCTCGTGCGCATGGCGGAGATCGGCGGCGCGCCAGGCCTGATGGACATCTCGCAGGCGCACATCGACAGCACGATCTATCTCGGCGACGCGACGCTCGAATTCGCCGAGCGGCTCGCTGCGCTCGGCGCGCGCGTCGCCGTGCCGACCAGCCTCAACGTGAGCGGCGTCGACGTGTGCGGCTGGCAGCGCTGGGCGGTACCGCCGGAGTGGGCCGCGAAAGCCGCGCGGCAGATGCGCGCGTACGAGCAGATGGGCGCCGTGGCGACCTGGACGTGCGCGCCGTATCACACGCACATGCGGCCGGCCTTCGGCCAGCAGATCGCGTGGGGCGAATCGAACGCCATCGCCTTCGCCAACTCGGTCATCGGTGCGCGCACCGAGCGGTATCCTGATCTGCTCGATGTCTGCTGCGCCATCACCGGGCGCGTTCCCGCGGTCGGCCTGCACCTCACCGAGAATCGCGCAGGACAGACGCTGCTGCAACTCGTCGACGTGCCGCGCCCGCTCCAGGCCGACGATCAATTCTTCGCCGTGCTCGGTCATCTTGTCGGGCAGCTTGCCGGCGACGCCATTCCTGTCATCGACGGCATCGTCACGCGTCCGGTCGAGGATCAATTGAAGGCGTTCGCCGCAGCCGCGGCGTCGTCCGGGCGGGTCGCCCTCTTTCATCTGGTCGGGATCACGCCGGAGGCGCCCACGCTCGACGCCGCCTTCCAGGGGCGCAGGCCGCGCGCGACCATCGACATCACGGTCCCTGCGCTCAAGGCCGCGCGTGCCGAGCTGACGAACGCAGACGGCGCCGATCTCGACATGGTGATTCTCGGCAGCCCGCACTTTTCGCTCGACGAGTTCAGGCGCCTCGCTCCGCTCGTGGCGGGGCAGCGCCGGCACCCGCGCGTGAAGCTCCTCGTCACCTCCGGCCGCGCCATGAAAGAGCAGGCGGAACAGGCCGGCGTCCTCGCACCCGTGCTCGAGTTCGGCGCCGAGATCACGCTGGACACCTGCGTGCTGGCGTCGCCGATGCTGCCGCCCGACATCAAGCGGCTGATGACGAATTCGGCCAAATACGCGTACTATGCGCCTTCGTTGCTCGCTGCCCGCATCACCTTCGGCAGCCTCGCCGATTGCGTCCGTTCGGCGATCGAAGGCCGCGTGGTCCGAGACGATTCGACATGGCAGTGATGAACGGACGCGCGATCGTCGCGGGTGCCGCTGAAGGCGAGGCGCTGGTCTCGCGCGAGCCGCTGTCGTTCTGGGGTGGCTACGATTTCAAGACCGGCACCATCGTCGATACGCATCACCCGCTCGCCGGCGTCCGCGCGGCCGGGACGGTGCTGGCGCTTCCGTTCAGCCGCGGATCGTCCACGACGACGGCCGTGCTGCTCGAAGCGGTGCGCGCGGGGACGGCGCCGGCCGCGCTGGTCACGACCGGCATCGATTCGTTCTTCGCGCTGGCGTCGATTGTCGCAGGGGTGATGTACGAGAAGTCATTCCCCGTCGTCGCCCTCGACGCCGGGGATTTCGATCGCCTCACCTCAGGGCAATGGATCACGATTGAGACGTCCGGCATCGTGCGGGCGGACGGAGCGTAACGCGTCGATGGCCCTCGGACTCTCGGATGCAGAAATCGAACGCGCGCGTCGGATTCTGATGCGTCGCGACCCCCTCCTGGCAGCGCTGATCAAGCAGCACGGCCGCTGCCGGCTGGGCGACCACCGGACGCACGAGCCGTTCGCGGCGCTCGTGCGCACCATCACGTCGCAGCAACTGTCGACGAAGGCGGCCGCCACGATTCTCGGCCGGGTCGTCGCGATCGTCGGCGGCGCCGAGCACCTCTCGCCGGCGGCGATTTTGGCGGTCGAGGCCAGCGCGCTCAGGACGGCTGGCCTGAGCATGCAGAAGATCAGTTATGTCCGCGACCTGGCCGAGCGCGTGCTGGACGGCCGGCTCGATCTGCACGCCTTCGAGACACACGATGACGAGGCGGTCATCGAAGCCATCACGTCGGTCAAGGGGCTCGGCGTCTGGTCGGCTCAGATGTTCCTCATGTTTCGCCTCAACCGCGGCGATATCTTCCCGGTCGGCGATCTCGGCATCGTCAAAGGGATGCAGCGCCTGCACGGCATGAAGCGGCGACCCGCGCCCCGGACGATGCTCCGGCTGGCCGAGAAGTGGCGGCCGTATCGATCGGTGGCGAGCTGGTACGTGTGGAGGCTGAACGAATAGCGCCGCGACCGCCGCCTGGTCCGGCTGAGGTGGATGGTATGATTCGGGCATGCGCAGCCCCAGCCTGGCCATCATTGTCCTGATGGCGGCCGCCCTGCCCGGGTGCGGCCGCTTCGCCAACAAGACGCCCGCGACCGCACAGGCCGATCGGGACATCGTCATTTCGCAGCTGTACAACGAGATCATCTGGGATCTCGGCGCTCAGTCGGCCGTCGTCGGTGTCGACTGGTCCAGCACCTACCCGCCTGCGATCAAGAGCGTCCAGACCGTCGGCTACCACCGCGCGCTCAGCGCGGAAGGGATCCTGTCGCTCAAGCCGACGCTGATCATTCATGACGGGAATGTCGGACCGCCGCAGGTGCTGGAGCAACTGGCGGCGCTGCACGTGCCGATGAAGACGTTCGCGGCCAAGAACGATTCCATCGACGGCACCAAGGCGCTCATCCGCGAGATGGGGGCCTTCTTCCACAAGGACGCGCGCGCCGAGGAGCTCTGCGCGACGCTCGATCGCGACATGGCCGCCTCGCGCCAGGCGGTGAAGCAGTACACCGATCGTCCGCGTGTCGTGGTCATTCACTACGGTCGCGCGTCGAACGTGTACCTGACGGTGACGGGGAAGGGTGGCGGAGATGCCGCCGGAGCCGGACAGATGATTGAATGGGCGGGAGGCGAGATGGCCATCCAGGGCGGCGCCGGCATGCAGCGGCTCGCCTCGCCGGAGCTCATCGCGAAGGCGAATCCCGATGTCATCCTGATCACCGACTACGGGTACGACAAGCTGGGTTCGGTCGACCAGGCCAAGACGCTCCCCGGCGTCGCGGAGACCGACGCCGCGCGCCACAACCGGATCTACCGGGTCACCGAGCACGAGCTGATGTACTTCAATCCCGATACGGGCGCGAACATCCTGGCCATCGCGAAACTGATTCACCAACCCGCCTCATGACCTCGCACGGCGCCGGCCGGGGACTGCTCCTCGTCCTCCTGCTGGCGATGATCGCCACGACGATCCTGTCGGTCTGCTACGGCGCGATCGACTATTCGCTCCCGCAGATCGGGTCGGCGTTGCTGACGCTGTGGCCGGGCCATGCGCCAGGCACGCTCGATCAGCGCATTTTCACCCAGATCCGGCTGCCGCGGGCCGTGCTCTGCCTGCTCGTCGGCGCGGCGCTCGGTGTGGGCGGCACGCTGATGCAGGCCCTCTTTCGAAACCCGATCGTGGAGCCCGGGTTGGTCGGCACGTCGAGCGGTGCGGCCTTTGGCGCGGCGGTCTTTTTCGTGCTCGGCGGCGTCTTCCATTTCGCCACCGGACCCTGGACGCTGCCCCTCGCGGCGTGCGCGGGGGGTGTGGTCTCCACCTACATGGTGTTCGCGCTCGCGCAGACAGAATCGACGGGCCGGAGCTCGATCGTGATGCTCCTGCTCACCGGCCTGGCGGTGAACGCGCTCTTCATGAGTGGCATCGGCTTCATGGCGTACATTGCCCGCGACCCGCAGGCGCGCTCGATCACCTTCTGGAACCTGGGCACCATCGCGGGGGCGAACTGGACGGCCGTCGAAATCGTGGGCCTCGCCACCGTGGGCGGCACCGTGGCCGCGATGCGCTACGCGAAGGACCTGAACGCGTTGATGATGGGCGAAGAGGAGGCGGTCTATCTCGGGGTGAACGTGAACCGCCTGAAATGGATCGTGCTCTCGATCAACGTCCTCATCGTCGCCGTGGCGACCGCGTTCACGGGCGTCATCGCGTTCGTCGGCCTGATCGTGCCGCAC
>JANWLS010000020.1 GCA_025450765.1 Vicinamibacterales bacterium
ACCAACACGTCTCCAGCGGGCGAGTTCCCCGGGGCGTCTCCAACCACGTTCAACATCTGGCGCCAGCAAGCGGCCGCCTTCGACGATGTCTCCGCGTTTCATTTCACTCTGGTCAATCTCACGGGCGGCGATCCGGAACAGATTCGGGCGGGACAGGTCAGCGCGGATTTCTTCCGGCTGTTCGGCGCGCAGACGATCCTGGGCCGGACCTTCAGCGCGGCTGAAGATCGTCCGCACGGTGGGAACGTCGTCGTCCTCAGCAACGGGTTCTGGAAACGCCGCTTCGGCAGCGATCCAGGCGTCGTTGGCCGGACGATTTCGCTGAATGACGATGAGTACGACGTGATCGGCGTGCTGGGGCCGTTCGATACGACCGCCGTCGAAGGGTCGAACGGCGCACCGGATGCCTGGATCCCGTTCCAGCTCGATCCAGCCAGCACGATGCAGGGACATTATTTCGATGCCGCCGCACGCCTCGAGCCGGGCATCACCACGGGACAGGCGAAGGCGCAGCTTCAACTCGCGGCAAACGAGTTCCGCAGGCGCTTTCCCGAGGCGATGAACCTGAAGGACGGCTTCGGCATCCTGCCGCTGCAGGAAATCGTCGTGCGCAACGTCCGCTCGTCGCTCTGGGTGCTGCTCGGCGCGGTCGTCTTCGTGCTGCTCATCGCCTGCGCGAACGTGGCGAATCTGCTGCTCGTGCGCGCCAACGTCCGGCAGCGTGAAATCGCGATCCGCGCGGCGATCGGCGCCGGTCGACGCCGCATCGCGCGCCAACTGCTCACCGAGAGCGTGGTCCTGTCGCTCGTCGGCGGTGCGTTCGGGCTCGTGCTGGGTGTCGTCGGCATCCGGGCGCTGCTCGCCATCAATCCCGACAACATCCCGCGCATCGGGCAGGACGGCTCCGGCGCGGCCCTCGACTGGCGCGTGCTCGCCTTCACGGTTGGCATCTCGATCCTGACAGGGGTCGTGTTCGGCCTGGTCCCCGCGCTCCAGGCGTCGCGGCCCGATCTGAACGCCTCACTCAAAGAAAGCACAGGCCGATCCGGCAGCGGCGTCGGCCAGAACCGGATGCGGGCCATCCTCGTGATGAGCGAGATGGCGCTTGCGCTATTACTCCTGATCGGATCCGCGCTCTTCATCCGGACATTCATTGCCCTACGCACCGTCGATCCGGGGTTCGATCCGCACCAGGTGCTGACGCTGCGGATGTCGTTGGCCGGCACCCGATTCGACAAGACGGCGGCCGTCGCGCAGGTGATGCAGACCGGAACGGGCGCGCTCGAGGCGCTGCCAGGGGTCGAGGCGGCCGGCGCGAGCTGCTGCGTGCCGCTCCAGGGCGGCCTCGGGCTGCCGTTCACGGTCGTCGGACGCCGCTCGGACGGGCCCTTCACAGGCGGCGCCAGGTACGTCCCGATTTCACCCGGGTACTTTCGCGCGTTCCGGATTCCCGTTGTCCGCGGCCGCGCATTCAGCGAACGCGACGCGGCTGGCGCGCAGGGCGTGGTGATCATCAACGAGGCCATGGCGAAGCAGTACTGGCCGAAGGGCGACCCGCTTCAGGATCAAATCGAGATCGCCAAGGGTGGCGGCCCTCAGTTCGCCGAACCGCCGCGGCAAATCATCGGCGTCGTGGGCGATGTGCGCGGCTCGAGCCTCAGCCGCGAGCCCGTTCCAGCGATGTACATCCCATGGGCGCAGATGGGCGACTTGAACAGCGCGAACACGCTGAACATCTTGCCGCTCGCGTGGATCGTCCGTACCCGCGTCGCACCGGTGTGGTGACGCGCGCCATCGAGGAGGCACTCCGCAAGGTGAGCGGCGGCCTCCCGGTCGCCTCCGTCCGAACGATGGACGACGTCATGATCCAATCGACGGCGCGATCGACGTTCGACATGTGGCTGCTCACGATCTTCGCGATTGCCGCGCTGCTGCTCGCCGCCATCGGCATCTACGGGCTGATGGCCTACTCGGTTCAGCAGCGGACGCAGGAGATCGGCATCAGGCTGGCACTCGGAGCCGACGCGCCGCGAGTCCGGAACATGGTCGTCTTCAACGGGATGAGCGTGGCGCTCGCCGGCGTGGCCATCGGGGTGTTGGCCGCCTTCGGCCTCACGCGCGTGATTGCGAGCTTCCTCTTCGGCGTCACCGCCAAGGACCCCGCGGTCTTCGTGCTCGTGCCGGTGCTGCTGATTGCGGTCGCGCTCGCCGGCGTCTGGCTGCCCGCGCGACGGGCGGCGCGGATCCACCCCGCCGAGGCGCTACGCCAGGCGTGAGGCGAGGGCTTCGAAGGCAGACCGCATTTCGTCGTAGCTGAAGTTCGCGTTGCGCCCGCTGGGGTTCGGCAGGACGAACACGGCGGCGCCGGACAGCCGTTCGGCTCGCAACCCGATCACAGGCGAGCGGTCGGAGGCGCGCTCCGGAAACAGCGCGCGATATCACGTCACGCCGACCAGCGCCACGATCTTCGGCCGCGTGCGTCGGATCCGCCGCTGCAGCATGGCTCGTCCGCGCTGCAGCTCGGCCGGACGTAAATCGTTGATCCCGGGCGTCGGCCTCGCGACCAGGTTCGTCAGCCCATAGCCCCACTCCGCGAGCCGCCGATCGTCGAACGCCCCGATGGGCTCGGGAATCAGCCCGGAGTCGTGGAGCAGCTTCCAGAAGCGGTTGGAATACCCGGCGAAGTGATGGCCGGTTTGCGCCGATCGGACACCAGGATTGATGCCGACGAACAGCACACGGCAGGGCGTCGGCAGGATGCCGCGGAGGCGGAGCGCGGCCCAGGGCTCGTCCGGGGTCATGCCTTCAGTCTAGCCGGTTGATGAGCGGCTCGACGCGGGCGCACCGGCCCGGCAGCTCTTCCATCGATACTCGATGGGAACAAACCAGGAAAACCGGTGTCCAACCGGACATGCTGACCATCGAGCACCTCACGAAGTGGTACGGCGCGCTGCCCGGCATCCAGGAGGTGTCCTTCGAGGTCAGACCCGGCGAGGTGCTCGGCTTGCTCGGTCCGAATGGATCGGGCAAGAGCACCACGGTCAAAATTCTGACGGGCCTCATGCGCCCGACGAGCGGCGCCGTGCGCCTCGACGGCCGCGACATCTTCGATGCGCTCCAGGCCTACAAGGCGATCCTCGGCTACGTCCCAGAGGAACCGCACCTCTATTCGCACCTGACGGGGCCGGAATATCTGAGGCTCGTCGGTGGCCTGCGCGGAATCTCCCGGCCGGCGCTCGATGAGAAGATCGACCGCTTTCTGCAACGGCTCGGGATCTACGACGACCGGTACCAGGCGATCTCCGCCTACTCCAAGGGGATGAAGCAGAAGATGCTGATCGCCGCCGCCGTCCTCCACAATCCCCACATCATCGTCCTCGATGAGCCCTTCTCCGGGCTGGACGTCAGCGCCGCGCGCGTGCTGAAGGCGTTCGTGCGCGCGCTGGCATCGGAAGGCAAGCTCGTCGTCTTCAGCTCGCACGTCCTCGAAGTGGTCGAGCAGGTCTGCACGCGCGTGGTCATCCTCAAATCCGGCCGGATTGCGGGGCACGACTCGGTCGCCAATCTCCGGACGATGCTGCAGTTGCCGTCGCTCGATGCGGTGTTCGCCGCGCTGACGGCCGAAGAGGATGTGGAGAGCCGGCTGCACGGGCTGCTCGACGCCGTGCACGCCGGATCGGCGGTATCGATCTGAGAGGCCTTATGTGGCGCGTGCCGATCGCCGACAGTGAGACACCCTTCGCCCTGCTCGCGCGCACCTTCTTCGCCGAGCTCTTCGCGAGCGAGTCGGTCGCCTCGGAAATTCAGCTGCATCGCGTGTTCGTCTGGGTGTTCGCCTTTCTCCTCCTGCCAGGTTTCTTCCTCCTCGTGCAGGTCTTCCCCGCCTACCAGATCGCTGGCGTCGTCGCGGTGGCTCACCATCGGCCCGCGCAAATCGAGGCGCAGCTCAATCAGATTCTCCTGCTCATCGTCACCTATTCGATGGTCACGACGGGCATCGTCGCCCTGTTCGTCTGGGACCACCTGAATATCGAGCGCCGCGACGCCATGGTGCTCGGCGCGCTGCCGCTCACCAGCCTCACGATCGTCGGCGCCAAGCTCACGGCGTTGGCGGCGCTGCTGCTCGGCGGCTCGCTCGTCGTGAATCTCGTCACCGCCATCCCATTCGCCTTCACGACGACGCTCGGCGGCTGGCTCACGCTGGTTCGACATGTCGCGGCCTGCCTGGTGGCGAACGTCGCCGCGGCGACCTTCGTGTTCGCGGCGCTGGTCGCCATCCGCGGTGCCGTGATGCTGTTCGCGCGGGAGCGCCTGGCGAACATCCTGGGGGCACTGCTCCAATTCGGCTTCGTCGTCGCGCTGCTCTGCTTCCTGATCGTGCTGCTCGATTACGGCTTGAGACCCTCGGCCTCGGCCTTTTTCGTCGACGGCGCCGGCGCCTCGGTCCCCACCGCCTGGTTCGTCGGCCTCTTCGAATGGCTGCTCGGCGTGACGCGCCCGAGCGTCGATGCGCTGGCGACACGCGCGGTGCTCGGCACGTCGATCGCCGGCGCCGGCGCCGTCCTCGTGTCGATCGCCGGGCTTCGCCGGCACATGCAGCGCGCGCTCGCCTCGGCTGGCCGTCGTGGGCCGGTTCCAACGGCTCGGATGACGCGGCTGCTGGCGCGGACGCTGGCCGGGCGACGACCGGCGGCACGCGCGACCGCGGAGTTCCTGCTCCTGACTGTCGCGCGCAGCCGCCCGCACCAGGCCCTCGTCGGGGTGAATCTGGCGGTCGGTGTTGCGATGATCGCCGCCGTGCTCTCGAGCCATGCCCACACGCTCGCATCGCTCGTGCATCCGCGCACCGCGACCTTCTGGGCTCCGTTGCTGCTCGCCTGGTGGGCGATGATCGGGCTGCGCGCGGCGTTCTTCGTGCCCGCGCAGCTGCCGGCATCATGGGTGTTTCGATCCCACGCGCCGGAGCCGGAGCGCGGCTACTGGGCGGCGACACGGGCCGCCCTGGCCGCCTTGACGCTTCCACCGATCGCCGGCCTCACGCTGGTGCTGCTCGTGCCGCTCGTCGGCTGGCCACTTGCCGCGTGGCACCTGCTCATCGTCTGCGCGGCGACGCTGCTGCTGGTGGAAGTGGTCGCGCTCACGATCGATTTCGTCCCGTTCACGCGCGCCTACCAGGCCGGGCACGCCAGGCTCAAGACGCGGTGGTGGCTGTACGTGCTCGGGCCGTTCGCCTTCGCGTATGTGCCGGTCCGGATCGAACTGCACCTGATCGGGCACTGGGTGGCCCTGCTCGAAATGGCCGCCTGGCTCCTGGCCGGGGCGGCGGTCCTTGAATATGTCGGCCGGCGCAGGGCTCATCGATGGACGATCGGCGAACCGGATGACCGGACGGACGGCTCATCGGCGCTCACCGTCCTGGACCTGGCGATGCCCGCAGGCATGGCGCCCACCGGTTGACGGACGTGTCATGCACGTTCCAGAATGGGCAGCGTCGCGATCAATTTCATGAACCGCCGCCACTTTCTCCTGACGACCGCCGGCGCTGCCGCCTGCCTGGTTCCCCGCGGGGCGCTCGCAAACCTCGCCGATCCGGCCGATTCGTGGCGCACGTACGAAGTCACGACGGATATCGACATCCTGCATCCGGACGGCGTCACCAGAGTCTGGGCGCCGCTGCCGCTGCCGGCCACGACGCCCTTCCAGCGGCTGCTCGACAGCCGATCCCATGCGGAGGGCGGTCGCGCGGAGATTCGAACGCTCGGATCGGGCACGACGGTCCTCGCCGCCTCCTGGCCTGCTGGCGTCGAGCCGCGGGTCTCGCTGACCCATCGCATCGCCACGCGCGATCTCACGGTCGACTTCAAACGACCGGCGCGGACCTCGCCTGCCGATCGCGCGACGCTGGCGCCCTACCTCCGGCCGACCTCCCTGCAACCGACCGACGGGATCGTGGGTGAGACGGCGCGCACGATCACGCGCGGTGCCGGCTCGGATCTCGAGAAGGCGCGCGCGATCTACGACTGGGTCGTCGACAACACGTTTCGCGACCCGACCGTGCAGGGCTGCGGCCTCGGCGATATCCGGTTCATGCTCGAATCGGGGGATCTCGGCGGCAAGTGCGCGGATATCAACGCGCTCTACGCCGGGCTCGCGCGGGCGGCCGGCCTGCCGGCGCGCGACGTCTACGGCGTACGCGTCGGTCCGTCGAGACGCGGCTTCAAGAGCCTCGGCATCAGCACGAGCGATGCGACCCGGGCGCAGCACTGCCGCGCCGAGGTCTACCTCCGCCCATACGGGTGGGTTCCGGTGGATCCCGCGGATGTCGGGAAGGTGGCGCTCGAAGAGCCGCCCGGACATCTCTCGCCCGAGAGCGAGCCGGTCCAGCGTGCCCGCGCGATGCTCTTTGGGTCGTGGGAAATGAACTGGATGGCCTACAACTATTCGCACAACGTCCAGCTGCCAGGCGCGCAGCACGTCGGCGATCTGGGCTTCCTGCTCTACCCTCAATGCGAGACGGCCGATGGTCTCATCGACAGCCTTGCGCCAGACCAGTTCCGCTACCGCATCACGGCCCGCCAGGTGTAGGCGGGCCTCCGACCGATCCTGCCGTAATTCCTCACAGCACGTCTCTGCGGTTGCGAACAGCCGCCGCGTCAGGAGGCCGCGCCGCATCCGCGAGAGGCGCGTACCGCGGGCATGTCCGTTGCACCGCTTCCCGTGTTCACGGATTGGAGGAAGTATGCATGCGTGGACACGTCTCTCACTTCCGATCGCCGCGGCCGCCGCGCTGGCGTTGATACTCCCCACCGCGTCGCTGGCGGCGCCGCCACCACCCGCGTCGACTTCGTCTGCCACGCACTCGACCACCGGCGTGGATGCCCTCGTCCTGTCGGGCATGCACCTGATGAACCAGATGACGATCCAGGCGGCCGACCTGGCGAAGCAGAAGGGCTCCACCTACCAGGTGCGGATGCTCGGCGATCGGCTCGCGCGCGATCACGCGATGTCCGACTCGCACGTCATCACCTACGCCAACGCTCACGGCGTCGCCCTGCTGTCAGAGGCGCAGATCGCCCAGCGAATCCAGGATCTGGTGACGATCCCCCTCGGGGCTCAGCCCGGTGTGCCGCAGCCCGGAGGGACCGGGGCGATGCAGCAGATGCACCAGACCGTCCAGCGCCTGCAGGCGCTCAACGGGGCCGCGTTCGATCGCGCGTTCACGCAGTTCGCGCAGCAGAGTCAGTTGAGCGCGGTGCGGATGCTGACGGCGGCGGATCAGAAGCTGCCGAAGGGCTCCGGCCTGCGGTCGATGATCAATGACGACATCCCGATCCTGGAGCAGCACTACAGCATCGCGAGCCAGCTTCAGATGAGAAATGCCGCAGAGGCGGCGCAGGGAGGAGCGTAACACCATGGCCGACCTGCACGAGTCAGCAGAGCCAAGGCTCACGAGCACACACGTCGTCACCCACGCGACCGGCGCGGGGCTCGTCTTGAGCGGCGCCTTCGCCGGGATCATCGGCGGCGTCCTGATGGGCCTTTCAGCGAGCCTGTATGCCGCCTCGAGCGGCGCCGGCTGGTCGTTGCCCATGCAGTCGGTCGCCGGCACGTTCTACGGCCCGATGGCGTATGTGGGCGGGCCGGGCGTGACGGCGATCGGCTCGGTCACCTTCATCGCCGTGGCGGCGGTGTTCGGGATGATCTTCGCCGCGATCACCCCGCACATCTATTCCGGCCGGACGCTGTTCTGGCTGGGGATTCCGTACGGCGTCGCCGTCTGGGCGTTCATGACCTACGTGATGATTCCGGTGTTCGACGCGACGATGTGGCCGCGCGTGATGGCGGTGGCGGTGTTCTGGTTCTTCCTGCACTGGATCTACGGGGTGTTCACCGGCGTGTTCATTCCCGCATTCCGGCGGATGTTGGCGTGACGTCGGCGCGCGATGCCAATCCGGCGATGCCGTCGAAGCCCTGCGCATGCGCGTCGCGCATGAGCATGCGCAGGAGGCGGCTGCCTTCGCCGGAGGTCGCGGGCGCACGCCGATCGAGCTCACCCAGGGCCAACTGCAGGCGGAACCCGGCTTTCATCAGGCGATGATCGCGCGCCAGGTGGAGGTCGGCCGCGAGCGCCGCCCGCGCGCGCGCAAGATCGGCCGGCACCCGCGACGCCGCGCGGACACGCGCGATGTGGGGCGCGGCATAGAGCGTCAGGATGGTGCAGGTGGTTCTGTCGAGCAGCAGGCCGGCGCGGTCGGCGAGGCGCAGCGCTTCGGCCAGGCCTCCCTGGCGCATCAGCGCCTCGGCGAGGACCGCCTCTGCGTAGCCCTTCTGCGGAGACTCTGCCGGCAGGGCGCTGTCGGCGCTTCGGGCCTGCGGAACGGCCGCCGCCCCGTCGCCTGCGTCGAGCAGAAATTCGGCGAGCGTGATGCGGCTCTCGGCCGCGTTCGTCACCGATCCGCCGCGCTCGAGCACCGCGATCACCGACTTCTCGTCTCGAATCGCGCCCCCGACGTCGCCGCGCGCAGCTCGAATCCGCGCGAGCCCTTCGAGCGGGAATGCCTGTTCCAGTGCGTCTGGAATCATGCGGAGCGCGATGCGTTCGTCAGCCTCGGCGCCCTGCAGATCGCCGAGCTCCTGAAGGGCGTCGGCCAAATTGTGGAATGGCTCGGGGTGCGCCGTTCCCAGTTGCCGCCACGCCGTGATCGCGGACTCGTGATGACGCCGTGCGGCGGCCATGTCGCCGAGGTCGTACTCGATCCCGGCCAGGGCCTCGAACATCTGGGCCTGCAGGTCGGGATAATCGAGCGCCGTCGCAATCTTCAGCGCTTCGTCACCGAACTCGTGCGCGCCGGTCGTATCGCCCCGGTGCGCGGCAATGAGCGCCAGCTGCCGGAGCGCGCCCGCGACCCCGGCGCGATCGTCGACCGATTCGAAATCCCGCTGGGCTTCCCGGGCCGCCGCGGCCGCACGATCATCCTGACCGAGTTGAAGCGACGCGTACGACTCCTCGGCTCGCGCCCGCGCCACGAGCACCCGCGCGCCGCGGGCTTCGGCCTCCTCCGCCGCTCGCGCGGCCACCGCCTGCTCCTGGCGGTAATCCGCTCGCTTGTCCTGCCAGGCCGCCTCCACGATCCCGAGACGCGGATCCTCGCCGACCGATCGCGGCAGGCGCCGCAGGCGGTTGAGCGTGGCGGCGAAATCCTGGGAACGCCCCGCCGCCATTTGCGCCTGGAGCAGGTCGAGGCCGTAGTCCAGATTGTCCGGATCGCTGTTCAGAAGCCGTCCAAAGGCATCGGCAGCCTGCGCGGGATCGCCCGCGGCCATGTCCGCCTGCCCCTCGAGACGCCAGCGATCCGTCAGCGGCAGCGACTGTTCGAGGGCGAGCGCCTGGCGCGCGCTCAGGACCGCGCGGCGCGTCTCACCGAGTGTGTGATACGTCCGGGCCAGCGCCAGTCGAACGAGGGGCGATTCCGGATCGTCAGTGAGCGCTTCCTCGAACAGCGGGCGCGCCTTCCACGGCTGATAGGCCCGGAGCGCGGCCAGCCCGTCGGCGTACAGCTGCATCCCCCGCGCAGATTCGGGGACCGATGCGCGGGCGCCGGCGCGGCGATCCGCGGGCGCGGCGACTTGGAGCGCCGTGCGTGTGGCTTCCCCGAGCCGGGCGACGGTCCCAATCAGATCGTCCTCCGCGCCGGTCACGGTCGTCGAGGCGAGGAGACCGCCCGTCCGCGCGTCCTGGACGCGCAGGTCGATCCGGATGCGCGACGCGTCGACCAGGTAGTCACCCGTGACCACGAGATCGGCATGCAGGTCCGCACGGATCCGCGCCAGGGTATCGATGGTGTAGGAGCCCGCCGCCGGCAGGGCGAGCTCGTGCTGCATGCGCGCCACGCTCTCGCCCGGAATGAACCGCAGGGTGCCTGCCCCCCTCAGCTCGGCGCTCATCATCTCGCCGAGCGCGGTCCCGATCCACGCCACCTCATCGCGACGTGCCAGGTTGGCGAAGTCCATCACCGCAACCGAACGTGTGCGCACCCGTGCGAGTGCTCCGGCGGTCATCTCCGCACGCGGCCGCGCCGGCCACGATCGGGCAACGAGCGCCCAGCATGCCGCGGCTGCCGCGAGCGCCGCAACCAGGCCTGCGACCGCCAGGACGGGCCGTTGCCAGCGCGAGTCCGTGGCACGGCCGGAAGCCACGGCATCCAGCACCGCGCGCGCCTCGGCCACGCTGTCGAGCCGGCGTTTCGGATCTTTTTCCAGGCAGCGCCGCAGCAGGTGCCGGAGCGCGGCGGGTGTCCTTGGCGGAAGTGCCGTCCAATCAGGATCTGATTCCAGCGTGGCCGCCACAGTACGGAATGCACGACGCCGCACGAGCATCTCGTACAGCACACATCCGAAGGCCCAGACATCCGTCCGGCGATCCACCTCGACGCCGCGAACCTGCTCCGGGCTCATGAACGGCGTGGTCCCGAAGACGGCTCCCTCAGCGGTCAACGTGGCCGTCGGTTCGTCGGCCAGATCATCCGCGTCGCCGGCCAGTGGCAGCAGGGTCTTGGCAAGGCCGAAATCCAGGAGCTTGATGCGGCCGTCGGGTGTGAGACTGATGTTGGCCGGTTTCAAGTCGCGGTGGATGATCCCGGCGGCGTGCGCCGCGGCGAGCCCGCTGGCGATCTCGGCGCCGAGCCGGGCGGCCTCCGCCACCGAAAGCGGTCCCTGCCGAATGCGATCGGCGAGCGTCGTCCCCTCCACGAGCTCCAGCACGAGGACTGGTACACCGTCGGCCTGTTCGAGGCCGTAGATGGCCGCGATCGCCGGATGACTGAGTGCGGCCAGCATTCGCGCTTCGTGGCGCAGGCGTGCTGCGCGCGAAGGCTGGACGGCCAACTCGCGTGCCACCACCTTGAGCGCGACCTCGCGTCCGAGCGCGCGGTCGCGCGCGCGGAATACCTCGCCCATGCCGCCGGCGCCGAGGCGGCCGACCACTTCGTAGGAGCCGATGATCGATCCGACCTGGATCACGCGTCCGTCGCTTCCGTCTGACTTCCGGCGTCGAGCTGGTCGAACCGCGCCACTTCCGTGCCGAAGATGATTTCGACGCCGTCGCTCAGCACCACGGGGCCGTTGACCCGCACACCGCCCACGAACGTTCCGTTCCGGCTGCCGACGTCCTCGAGTGTCGCCGCTCGCCCGGCAACCGTGAGACGGGCATGGATGCGGGAGACCCTGGCCGACTGAAACCGGATCGTGCAGTCGCGCGACCGGCCGACCAGATGCTCGCCGCTGACGAGCTCGATGACATCGCCGGCCACGACGAGACGGCAGCCTGCCTGGACCGCGTTCGGTGCCGGCGCATCGGTCCCCAGGGCGTAGCCAACCCCGTGCACGGTGCGAAGAAACTGCGGCCGGCGAGCCGACTCGCCGAGCGCCGCCCGCACTTCGAAGACGATCGCCCCGAGGTTGGTGTCCGACACGAACGTGTCGGCCCAGAGCGCTGCCTGGATATCGCGCCTGGAGACGACGGCGGGGCGGCGGGCCGCGAGGAGCGCGAGCAGGTCGAACGCCTTGCGCGTCAGGTGCAGCGGCGCGCCGAGGCGGGTCAGCTGGCGCTGTTCCAGATCCAGCACGAACTCACCGAACGCGATCGGTCGATTCATGTACGGGGCCCTGGAAGCGTAGGAGTCGGCCATTCTAGCAGCCGATAAAAATCCAAGCAAAATCAAAGATTCAGCGCGCGCACGTCCCGACTAGCATCATCCGACGCGCCGGCAGCGCGGCCCATCCCTCGGGCCTACGAGCAATCGGCGGCGCGCAGGAGCGCTTCAATGAGCACATCGAAATGGAAGACGGCGCGCGCGGGCGTGCTCGTCATAGCCTGGCTGTCCATGGCGACACTCGCGACGCCCGTGAGCGCCCGCGCGGCGGGACGCGCCGCCAACGGTCCCGACCCAAAGGAGAGCCAGACCCAGTCGCACGACAACGGTCGTGACGATCGGGAGCCGCACGCGCTAAGAATCGAGACCGTCCGCGTCGACACGGCGGCGAACCAGATCGTCATCACAGGCGAGCATCTGGTGCGCGAACGACGCGTGACGACGGTCACGTTGTCGGGGTCTCCGCTGACGGTCATCAGCGCGACCGACGATCAGGTCGTGGTCACGCTGCCGGCGGGCACGGCGCCAGGCGACTATGCGCTGGTGGTTGCAACAGGTAACGGACAGCCGGAGATCGCGTCGTGGGACCTGACGCTCGGCGCCGTCGGGGCGCAGGGACCGAAGGGCGATCAAGGTGTTCAGGGCCCGATCGGCCCAATGGGCCCCATTGGTCCGCAGGGCCCGCAGGGGGTTCCGGGACCGGTTGGTCCGCAGGGCCCAACCGGCCTGACGGGTCCGCAGGGTCCAACTGGCCCCAAAGGCGATGCTGGCCCAGCAGGTCCGCAAGGCCCAACGGGCCTGACAGGTCCGCAAGGCCCAACGGGCCTGACGGGTCCGCAGGGCTCAATCGGCCCCAAAGGCGATACGGGCCCAGCCGGTCCGCAAGGTCTGAAGGGCGATGTTGGTGCGACGGGACTGGCGGGCGCACAGGGACCGAAAGGCGACGTTGGTCCGGCCGGTCCGCAGGGCCTTCAGGGGCCGGGTGGGGTTCGGGGGTTCCAGCAGTTCGAGGTCAACTGCGATAGCAGTGCACCGATTTATCAAACGCTCTACGGCTCATGCCCCACTCCGGACTCGACACAACAGAAGTTCGTCGTGCCGGCAGGCGTGACGCAGATCCAGGTCGAGCTCTGGGGCGGCGGGGGCGGGGGCGGCGGCGGTAACGCGAGTTATGCGAGTGCCGGCGGAGGCGGAGGTGGCGCGTACGTGCGAGTCGTACTCAACGTCATTCCGGGCCAGATCTTTCAAATCAACTTGGGTTCCGGCGGCGCAGGCGGCGACGCCAGTTCCTTTGGTAGCAACGGTTCCGACGGCGGTGAGACGACGTTGATCGATGAGACGCACGGAGTCGAATTGACCGGGGCTCGCGGAGGCGCAGGAGGGGGCGTCGCCGATTCAGTCGTCGGAGGTACCGGCGGCCTCGGGGGCACGGGGTGGGTCGCCAGTAATCCTTCGTCTTATGGCGTGGTCGCGTATCTCGACCGAACGGGATTTTTTGGTGGAACCGGCACAACCCTTACCGCTCCTGGCCAAGGTGCCCGCGCGCGCAGCGGATCGGTGGACGCCTTCTTTTGGCAGAGCGGCGGCAATGGCGGCACCAATGTGGGCACGCCAGGCGGGGACGGATTCCCAGGGTTCGCCTTCATCAGTTGGTAAGCCGTCGCAAGTGACCGCGTAGGGGCCGGCACCCGCCTTTGCCAAAAGGCTCCGGCGGGCCGGCCCGCGTGAGTCAGGACCTCTCCGCGTGATCAGGCGGCTTCGCGGTACGCGCGTTCGCGCGACATGTCGTTGGCCAGCCGCGACAACGCCAGCGCGCCGACGGCCAGCCCGAGATCCCGCAGCGCGATGTCGCGATAGCGCGGCTTCAGCATCATGTTGGCGACGATGCCGCCCAGCCACGCGGAGACGATCGGCGCCCCCCACTTCGGTTTGATCGCGACCAGCACCCCTGCGGCCATCTCGATCGCGCCGACCGTCTTCATGAAGGTGTGGCGCCGCATCGGCAGGCGCTCCGCGAGCCCATCCGAGAGATAGCGGTCCCAGTTTCCGAGCTTGTCGGTGAATTTGTCGAACCCGGCCGCAATCGGGGCTGCAATGAAGGCGCCTCGCAGCAAATGGTACGCCTGCCGTTCGTTCCGCGTCGGAATTTCTGCCACAGCCATACTGCCGTCCTCCTGTTGATGGGCGTTGCACGGTCGCAAGGCAGGAACCGTTGCAAGCGACGGACCAGCAAGGCTTTCGCCGGTTGAGTTGCCGAAACCTTCACCGCGGCGGAGGCACTCGCCGACCGATTCTTGCAGGGCTCATCGCGCGTTCGTCGCTCCGCTGGCCGTGCCGGTGGCCTGCGCGTCGGTTCGGGCCAGCAGGCGGCGCAGTTCGGCGGCGAGGCTGTCGACGAAGGGCTCCTGCATCATCGTGTCGCGTTCTCCGGCGACGGCGTACCACTCCATCTCGCGTGCCCGCATGCCCAGCAGTCCCGTTTGCGGATCGAACGCATACCCTGCTGGAGCCCGGCCGCTCATCAGGATGGTGGCACGGCCGCCGTAGAACGCCGGGACGTACTCGCGCGCGGCGAGGAGGTTCATCTCGGGAATCCGTAATGCCAGCCAGGAGTCGGGGCCGACGCGCTCGCGGAAATAGCGATCGAACAGGGAGATCACCCGCGCACGCACACGGCTTTCGGCGCTGCGCCCCGCGAGCACGAGCTTCCCCTTCACCCCAATCAGTCGCAGGTGATCGACATGCCGGCGCACGCGCGCCAGGATCCCCACCGGCTCCTCCTCGAAGCCGGTCATGAGGAGCAGCAGACTCACCTGTTCGCCGGCCGCCTCGAGCTGGTGAGCCATCTCGAAGGCGACCAGGGCGCCGAAGCAGTAGCCGCCGAGTCGATACGGGCCACGCGGCTGCACGCGTCGGATCTCCTCCAGGTAATGCGCCGCCATGCGCGGCACCGCGCGATACCTCGGTGAGCCGCACTGTCCCGAGGATTGCAGCGCGAAGAACGGCTGGTCCAGCCCGAGTTGGCGCGCGAGCGGCTGATAGAACAGGACCTCGCCGAAGTGCCCATGCACACAGAACAGGGGCGGCCGCGATCCGCCGGACATCAGGGGCACGAGCGACGACCAGCCGGTGACGGTGCGGTCGCGCAGCCGGCCGGCCAGCCGCTCGACGGTAGGTGCTTCGAGCAGCGCCGCCAATGGCAGCCGGCGCCCGAAGTGCTGCTCGATGAGGGCGACCAGGCGGATCGCGATCAACGAGTGGCCGCCAAGCGCAAAGAAGTCCTCGCGGATGCCGATGGGGTGAACATCGAGCACCCGCTCCCACAACTCGATCAGCCGGGCCTCCGTCTCGTCCCGGGCCGCGGTGTGGTCCGCTGGCGGAACGCGAGCGGTTTCCGGCGGAGGCAGGGCCCGGCGATCGAGCTTGCCGTTGGAGGTCAGCGGAATCGCCTCGATCGGGATGAAGCGCTGCGGAACCATGTAATCGGGCAGCTTGCCCTGGAGGAACGACCGGAGCGCCTCGCTCGACGCGCGACCGCCCGCGCGGAGCACGACATAGGCGACGAGCGACGCGTCCCGATCGGTGCCTTCACGGACGACCACGGCGGCGCCGGTGACGTCCGGATGACCGGCCAGCGTCATTTCGATCTCGCCAAGCTCGATTCGATGACCGCGAACCTTGACCTGTGCGTCGCGCCGGCCGAGGAACTCGAACCGGCCATCCGGGCGCATGCGCCCGACGTCGCCCGTCCGATAGACGCGTGCCTCGGAATCGGCTGCGAACGGATCGGCGACGAACCGTTCGCGTGTGAGGGCCGGCCGGCCGAGGTATCCACGCGCCACGCCGGCTCCGCCGATGAGAATCTCGCCGGGCACGCCGATCGGCACCAGATTGAGCGACGGATCGGCGACGTACAGTTGCGTGTTGGCGAGGGGCCGTCCGATCGGAACGTGATGCCGGTCGACATCGCTGACCTCGTGACGCGAGGCCCACACCGTCGCCTCCGTCGGGCCGTACAGGTTCCACGTCCGTCGGCCGCGGCAGCGCAGGGCGCACGCCAGGTCCGGATCGATCGCCTCTCCACCCGAGAGAATCGTGAGACGGTCCGACCCTTGCCACTCGGCGTCGACGAGCATCCGCCAGGTGGTCGCGGTCGCCTGCATGACGGTCGCACGGCTCCGGTCGATGCGGCGGACGAGCGCGGCCGGATCGCGGGCGGTCCGGGCCGACACCAGGTCGATGCGACCACCCGCCACCAGTGGACCGAGCAGTTCGAGCGCCGCGATGTCGAACGAAAGCGTCGTCACGGCCAGGAACACGGTCTGCGCCCCGAGATCGAGGTCCGCGACCATGCCGTGGAGGAAGTTCGCCAGGTTCCGGTGCTCGACCTGCACCCCCTTCGGCTGGCCGGTCGATCCGGAGGTGTAGAGCACGTATGCCAGCGAAGCCGGTTGCGATCGATCGGGAGGCGTCGATCGCGCGCGGCGGCCATCCCCGGCGAGGTCGTCCGCACGCACGATCGTCGTTCCCGCCGGCGGTCGCATCCGGCCAGCGAACGAGGCTGTCGTGATGATCGCGGCTGGCGCCGCATCCTCGATCACGAATGCCAGCCGCTCGTCGGGCCATGCCGCGTCGAGCGGCACGTAGGCACCGCCCGCCTTCAGCACGCCGAGAATCGCCGCGACCATCTCGGGCGAGCGGTCGAGCAGGATGCCGACACGCGATTCGGGACCGACACCAGCATCACGCAGAATCCATGCGAACTGGTTGGCTCGCCGGTTGAGCCGGGCGTAGGTCAGCCTGCCCTGCTCGCTCTGCACCGCCACACGATGCGGCGTGCGAGTCGCTCGCGCCTCAATCCACTGCTGCACGTTCCCATCCGGGACCGGCCGTGCGGTCTCCTTCGACGCCAAGACAAGGCGGTGGCGCTCCGCGTCCGGCAGAATCGCGAGATCGGAAACGCGACTGTCCGGGTTAGCCACGATTGAGCGAAGCAACGTCTCGTAGTGCTGTGCCATCCGGGCGATCGTGGAGGCCTCGAAGAGGTCGGTGCTGTAATGAAAGCGGGCCAAAAGACCGTCGCGACGCTCGTCCATCTCGAGATAGAGATCGTATTTCGTGGCGCCGGTGTCGACATCCATCTGCGTCAACTGCCAGCGTGCGTCGAGCCGCGGCATCGGCGGCTCGAGCGACATCATCGACTGGAACAGCGGGTTGCGGCTGGCGTCGCGACGCGGCCGCAGTTCGCTGAGCAGCACCGAGAACGGAACGCGGTCGTGCGCGAGCGCGCCCAGTGTCACGTCGCGCGCGTGCTGGAGCAGATCGCGAAACCGGGCGGATGCCGGCACGCTCAGCCGCAGGACGAGGGTATTGAGGAAGTAGCCGAGCAGCGGCTCCGTCTCCGCCGCGTCACGACCCGCCGTCACGCTCCCGATGGGGATGTCCTCCTGCCCCGAGTAACGATGCAACAGCACACCGAAGGCGGCGAGCAGCGTCTGAAAGAGCGTCACGCCGGAGTCCCGGCCGACGGCGTGCAGCGCCTGGAGCAGCGCCACGTCGATGACGAACGGGTGCATCGACCCGCGAAAGGTCTGCACGGCTGGCCGCGGGCGATCGGACGGGAGATCGAGCACCGGCACGTCGCCCGCCAACTGGCGGCGCCAGTACGTCAGCGCGTCATCGAGTCGTGCAGGGGTCAGCGTCTGCCGCTGCCAGCAGGCGTAATCCGCGTACTGAATCGGCAGGTCCGGCAGTGGCGACGGCCGGCCGGCCGCGAACGCCTCGTAGAGTGCGGCCAATTCAGGCAGGAACACGCGATAAATCGCCACGCCATCGAAAATGATGTGGCTGAGCACGAGATACAGGCGATACCGATCCTCGTCCAGCCGGACCAATCGCATCCGGAACAGCGGCGCCTCGTCCATTCGCAGCGGGACGCGCGCGTCCTCGGTCGCCAGGCGAACCGCGGCCGCTTCGCGCTCGCGGGGGTCCATGCGCCGCAGGTCGACGACGGGAGGGAGCCGGACAGGCATCCCCGGCAGGACGATGGGCACGGGCCCGCTGTCACCCATGCGAATTTCGGTGCGCCATGCCTCGTGGCGCCGGACGATCTCCTCGAGGCTGCGCTCGAGCGCCGCGACGTCGAGCGAGCCCGTGTAGTGGATGGTGACCGGCTCGTTGTACAAGGGCAGCGCTGGCGCCATCTGCGCGTGCAACCAGACCTGCTCCTGCGCGTACGAGAGCGGCGCCGGCTCGTGCCGATCGCGCCGGCCGATCGCTGTCCGCCCGCGGCGGCGGGCCGCCTGTGTCTCGAGATAGTGGTCGATCAGGCTCCGCCTGCTCTCCGGGAGTGCGACGACATCGTTCATGGAGAGCCCTCAGTGCGGCGCGGATGGTGCCTGACCCAGGCCGGAGATGGCGGTAAACGCCACCGGCAGCGCCGTCAGCCCGCGCAGACCGAGGTTGTGGCGCCAGACGAGCGGTTCGTGCTCGAGCCTCAGATCCGGCAGGCGGCGCAGGATCGCGTCGAACACGATCTGCCCCTCGAGGCGCGCCAGCGCCGCCCCGAAGCAGAAGTGGGCCGCCCAGCCGAAGGCGAGGTGCCGGTTGTCCTGACGCGCGAGGTCGAGACGATCCGGATCGGGAAAGCGCGCGGGATCCCGGTTGCCGGCAGCCATCACGACGATCGCGGCCTGCCCCTTGTGGATCCGCCTCCCGCCGATCTCGACGTCGGCGGGCGCGATCCGCGCCGTGTGCTGGCTCGGGCTCTCGAATCGCAGCATCTCCTCGACCGCGCTCGCAATGAGCGCCGGATTCCGGCGCAGGTGCGCCATCGCGTCCGGGTCGCGCAGCAGCGTCAGAACACCGTTGCCGATCAGGTTGGTGGTCGTCTCCTGCCCGCCCACCATCGTGATGATGACGTTGGCGACGATCTCCTCTTCGGACAGTCCGGCGCCTTCGAGCCGCGCGTCCATCAGCGCGCGCAGCAGGCCGTCGCGTGGCCGGAGCCGCTGCTCGTCGATCGCAGCCTGGCAGTAGGCGCCCATGGCCTTGACCGCCTCCAGCGCGCGCGCAAACCGGTTCGGGTTGTGCTGGAAATTCCCGAGCATCTCGGCGAAATCGGCCGACCAGTCCTTCAACTGCTGGTGATCGTCGACCGGCACCCCGAGCATCTCGGCGGTCACGATCGCCGGCAGGGGTTCGGCGAGGTCGGCCATGAGATCCATCCGCCCCGCCGGCACGACATCGTCGATCAGCCGGTCGACGATCTCCTGGATGTGCGTCCGCAGCCGCTCGACCCGCCGCGGCGTGAACGCCATCGAGGCGAGGGCCCGCAGGCGCGTGTGGTCCGGCGGATCCAGGAAGAGCATCTGGCGGGTCATCACGTGCGCGACCGGCTCGAGCGCCGACAGGCCGAGCCTGGCGAGCTGCTCCGGCCTCGGTGTGCGATCGGCCGAGAAGCGATGCAGCACGTGGACGACATCCTCGTAGCGTGTCATCACCCACGCATGAAGGAACGGGTCCCAGTGCACCGGATCTTCGGTGCGCAGGCGGTGGTAGAGCGGATAAGGATTGGCGAGTACCTCGGGGTCGAGCAGTTGATACAGGCTCAGATCCTCGAAGTCGCCCGAGGGCGACGGCACCGCGGTCGTCACGGCCGGGCCTCCTCGGCGCCGGGCGCCGCGATCGTCGCCGCAGGAGGGTCTTCGCGCATCGCGCCGATCTTCGCAAGCACGAGCCCCTCGATCTCGGCGGCCAGCTGGCCCGCGGTCGGATGATCGAAGATCGTGCGCAGCGGCAACTCCACGCCGAAGCGGTCGCTCACGTGCGCGATGACCTGCGCGGCGAGCAGCGAATGGCCGCCCAGGTGGAAGAAGTTGTCGTGGCTCCCGATCCTGTCGACCGCCAGCAGTTCGGCCAGCAGGGCGGCGACCTGTCCCTCGAGGACGGAGCCCGCCGCGGGATCTTCATCGCGGAGGATGTCGCCCGTCTCCGGCGCCGGCAAGGCTGCCCGATCGACCTTGCCGTTCGGGTTCAGCGGCAGCGATGGCATCACCACGAACCGGGCCGGAAGCATGAAGATCGGCAGACGCTCCGACAGGAATGCGTGCAGATCGGAGGGTGTGGGCCGGATGCCGTCCGCGAGCACGACGTACGCCATCAGGCCCGCGTCACCCGACGAGGCCTCACGCGCGGTCACGAAGCTGGTGACGATCGCGGGGTGTCGATCCAGCGCAAAGGCGACCTCGCCCGGCTCCACGCGATAACCGCGAACCTTCACCTGGTCGTCTGCGCGTCCGAGGAACGCAACCTCGCCGTCAGGAAGCAGGCGACCGCGGTCGCCGGTGGCATAGAGACGGGCACCCGGACGATCGCTGAACGGATCGGGGATGAACCTCTGCGCGGTCAGCTCCGGTTGGCCGAGATACCCACGCGCGACACCGGCACCGCCAATCCAGATCTCCCCGCCCGTCCCAGTCGGCAGCGGCCGGCGATGCTCGTCGAGGATGTGAATCCGCGCGCCGCTGATGGCGCGGCCGATCGTCGGCGGCCGATCGGGAACACCGCCTTCGGGCACGCGGCCGGACGTGGCCACGACCGTGCATTCCGTGGGGCCGTAATTATTGACGAGCACGAATGGAAGACCGGCCGGCGGATAGTGCCGGAGCGTATCGGCCCCGGTCAGCAGGACGCGCAGATCGGTTCGTTCGGGCCACGAGAGCTCGATCAGCCGTTCGGCGATCATCGTCGGCACGAAGCCGATGGTGATCCGGTGCGCAAGGAGCCAGTCGCGAAGGGCGCTCGGATTCGCGCGCACGCCCGGATCGACGATGTGCAGGCTGGCCCCTGCCGCCAGATACGGCCAGATCTCCCAGACGGCCGCGTCGAAGCTGAGGCTGGCCATCTGCGAGGCACAATCGGCCGGCGTGACCGCGAAAGCCTGCTGGTGCCAACGCACCAGGTGGAGCAGGTTGGCGTGAGTTGCCTGCACGCCTTTCGGACGCCCCGTCGAGCCAGACGTGTAGATGACGTAGGCCAGGTCGTCCAGCGAGGATCCGGCGGCGTTCGCGCGCGTTGCCGAAGGAGCCGCATGCACGAGCTCGCCGCCCCCGTTCATCCGCACCATGCGCCACGGACCCGGCGCCAGTGGCGCATCATCCGCGCAGATCACCACGCGTGCTGACGCATCGGCGAGCACACCGGTGGTGCGGTCGGGCGGCCCGTCCGGATCGATCGGCAGAGACGCCGCCCCGGCCTTGAGCACCCCAAGTGCCGCGACAACGGCCGCGACGCCGCTTCTGAAGGCGAGGCCAACCACGTCTTCGCGGCCGAGGCCGAGCGAGATGAGTTGCCCAGCCACGTGTGCGGCCCGCTGCTCGAGTTCGGCGTACGAGAGCACGCCCTCCAACCCGACGACGGCAACGGCTCCCGGCCGGGCTGCCGCCTGCGCTTCAATCAGCCGGTGCACGCAGGCACCGTCACCACCGGGCTCGCCTTCTGTCATCGAGGGCCAGGTCATATTTACCGCTCCCGTCCAACGACAATACGAACAAAGGCCTCTGCCGGGAAGACAGGGTTCTCCGGTCAACATCACCGGGAAATCCTGCCAGCCATGTCCGGGAGTTCCCATATAATCCCCGGCATGCAGAAGCTCATGCTCCTCGTGCTGTTCGCGCCGCTGTTGGCGTCACCGGCGCGCGCCCAGACGCGGCCCACCACGCAGGAGGTGGCGCGCTGGCAGCGGGAGGCGCAGCAGGTCACGATCATCCGCGACGATTGGGGCATTGCCCACGTCTACGGAAAAACGGACGCCGACGCGGTCTTCGGGATGGAATACGCGCAGGCCGAGGACGACTTCAACCGCGTCGAGACCAACTACATCAACGCGCTTGGTCGGCTCGCAGAAGCCGAGGGCGAGTCGCAGATCTGGCGCGACCTCCGGATGAAGCTGTTCATCGATCCGGCCGTGATGAAGCAGAAGTACGCCCAGAGCCCCGCCTGGCTCCAGGCGCTGATGAACGCGTTCGCCGACGGGCTGAACTTCTACCTGTACAAGCACCCTGAGGTGCACCCGCGCGTCATCACGCATTTCGAACCGTGGATGGCCCTGGCCTTCAGCGAAGGAAGCATCGGAGGCGACATCGAACAGGGCGTGAAGCTCGACCCCCTCGCGGCGTTCTACGGCGGGGCGGCCGAGAGCACGCCGCCCGCGGAGGCAGAGGGTGATGGGCCGCCGCCGGAGCCGTCCGGCTCGAACGGCATCGCGATCGCACCGTCGAACACACGCGACCATCACGCGCTGCTCTGGATCAACCCGCATACATCCTTCTATTTCCGATCCGAGCTGCAGATGGTGAGCGACCAGGGGCTCGATGCCTACGGTGCCGTCACCTGGGGGCAGTTCTCCATCTATCAGGGCTTCAATCCATCCGCTGGCTGGATGCACACGTCGAGCGGCGTCGACAACATCGACGAGTTCCTCGAGACGGTGAGCCACAAGAACGGGAAGTATTTCTACAAGTACGGCGCCAAAGAGCTCCCGATGAGAGTCCGCACGATCACGGTCCCCTACAAGACCGACCATGGGATGGCGCACAAGACCTTCACGGCCTACTACACGCAGCACGGCCCGATCGTCCGCAAGATCGGCGACACGTGGGTGAGCATCAGCCTGATGCAGCGGCCGATGCGCGCGCTCATCCAGGACTTCACGCGGACGAAGGCGAAGGACTACGCCGCGTTCCGCAAGACGATGGAGCTGCACACGAACTCGTCGAACAACACGATCTTTGCGGATGCCGAGGGGAACATCGCCTACTTCCACTCGGATTACATCCCGAAGCGCGACGACGCGTTCGACTGGACGAAGCCGGTGGACGGCAGCAATCCGGCGACGGCGTACCACGGCGTGCTCTCGCTCGACGAATCACCCGACCTGCTGAATCCGAAAAACGGCTGGCTGTACAACTCGAACAACTGGCCCTGGTCGGCGGCCGGGCCGGACAGCCCGAAGCGGGCGAGCTTCCCGAAGTACGTGGAGCGCGGCAGCGAGGAATCGCCGCGCGGCTATCACGCGCTGCGTGTGCTGCCCAACCACCACGACTTCACGATGGACACGCTGCGTGATGCCGCCTTCGACAGCTATCTGCCGGCGTTCGCCACCCTGATTCCGCACCTCCTGAGCGCCTACGACCACGCGACCCCGTCGGACCCCGTAAAGGCTCGGGTTCGCGATCAGATCGCGATGCTGCGCAGCTGGAACTTCCGCTGGGGCGCCGATTCGGTGCCGACCTCGCTGGCGGTCTTCTGGGGCACGGACCTGTATCACCGTATCGGCGAGAAGGCGCGGGCGGCTGGTCTGTCCGACGAAACCTACGTCGTCAAGCAGGCGACGGATGCGGAGATGCTGGCCTCGCTCGCCGCGGCCAGCGACAAGCTCGCGGCCGATTTCGGCTCATGGCGGACGCCGTGGGGCACGATCAATCGGTTTCAGCGGATCAACGACGATATCGAGCCACACTTCGACGACTCGAAGCCGAGCATCCCGGTGCCGTTCACCTCGTCGCTGTGGGGCTCGCTCGCCTCGTTCGGCGCACGGCCGTACCCGAACACGAAGAAGTGGTACGGATCGAGCGGCAACAGCTTCGTGGCGGTCATCGACTTCGGGCCGAAGGTAAGCGCCCGTGCGATTACGGCGGGCGGTGAGAGCGGCCACCCTGGCTCGAAGCATTTCGATGACGAAGCGGAGCGGTACGCGGCGGGCAATCTGCGCGAAGTGTACTTCTACCGCGACGAGCTCAAGGGCCACACCGAGCGCACCTATCACCCGGGCTCGTGAGTCGGCGGTAGCGGCCGCGGGCGGGCTGCGGTAGGATCGGAGCTCCTTGCCGGGAGAGTGTCCGATGGAGAACCGGAGCGAGCTCGATGGAGCCGCCGCAGCCGCCGCCCAGTCCACGATCGGACAGTCGATCGAGGACCGTGCCGACGCAATCGAGCACGCGCTCGCCGTCGAGCTGGACCGTGTCGCCACACGCTCCGTCCTGTACCAATCCGGGGACGCCGACCCGACGACGTTGAGCTCGAGTCCGAGCACGGACGGCCGCTATCTCCTCATGGGGCAGGATCCGCGGCTCCAGGAGATGCCGGCGCGGCCGACGTTGATCGACTTCTTCAAGCGGCGCTTCCGGCCGTATCAGCACCTGCTCCAGAGTGCGCGCCTCGCGAAGCTGGCCGGGCACGATGAGAAGATCGTGCTCGCCTGCCTGCTGCACGACATCTCGATGGTCGGCCTGATCCGCTGCGACCATGGTTACTGGGGCGCCCAGCTCGTCGCGCCGTATGTCGACGAAGAGATCGCCTGGGCCATCCGCTATCACCAGGCGCTCCGCTTCTTCCCCGACGAGAGCGTCGGCTACGACTATCCGGAGCTGTACGTCCGGTTCTTCGGGCCGGATTACCACGTACCGCCGTACATCAGGCGCGACTACGACGAGGCGCGCCGGCATCGGTGGTACATGACCAGCCGCCTCATCACCCTGAACGACATCTACGCCTTCGATCCAACCGTCAGCGTCTCGCTCGACGATTTCGCGGACGTCATCGGCCGTCACTTCCGGCAACCCGCCGAGGGTCTCGGGTTCGACAACAGCCCGTCGGCGCACATGTGGCGCACGATCATCGCGCCCACCCGTGCGCTGTAGTACCGAGATGCTCCACCAGATGTCTTCCCGGCCCGCATGACAGAGGAGGCGCCGGCCAGCCGCCTCGGCGGACTGACTGAGGCCGAAGCCGCCGACCGCCTGCGCGCGCACGGCCCGAACGAGCTTCCGGCAGCGCGGCCGCGCAGCCTCGTGCGCATCGCCGCCGACGTGCTCAGCGAGCCGATGCTGCTCCTGCTCGTCGCCGCCGCCTTCATTTATCTCCTGCTCGGCGACCTGAAGGGGGCGCTCGCACTGGTCGCCGCGGTGGCGCTCGTGCTCGGCATCACGCTCTATCAGGAGCAGCGCACAGAGCGGACGCTCCATGCCCTGCGCGACCTCTCGAGCCCCCGCGCGCTCGTCATCCGCGACGGCTCCGCACGGCGTATCGCCGGCCGCGACGTGGTCCGCGGCGACATCGTCGTGCTGAGCGAAGGCGATCGTGTCCCGGCCGATGCGTCGGTCCTGACGGCGACCAACCTGCAGGTTGACGAATCCCTCCTGACCGGCGAGTCGGTGCCGGTGCGAAAGTCGCCGGCCTCCGCCGCGGGCGACGAACACAGCCGCGTCTGCTCGGGCACGCTCGTCGTGTCCGGATACGCCACCGCGCGGGTGACCGCGATTGGCGCAACGACCGAGCTCGGACGGATCGGCAGCGTGATCTCCGGGATGGCGCTGTCGCGGACGCCGTTGCAGCGCGAGGTCAGCGTGGTCGTGCGCGTGCTGGCGCTGCTGGGACTCTCGGCCTGCCTGCTCGTCGCCGTCGCCTACGCGCTGGCGCGGCAGCATTGGATCGACGGGGCGCTCGCCGGCCTCACGATGGCGATCGCGATGATCCCGGAAGAATTCCCGGTGATCCTGACCGTGTTCCTGGCCTTCGGTGCCTGGCGGCTGTCGAAGGCGCGCGTCCTCACGCGGCGCCTCCCCGCCATCGAGACGCTCGGTTCGACCACGGTGCTGTGCGTCGACAAGACCGGCACGCTCACGCAGAGCCGGATGGTGATCGAGACCGTGGTGGCCGGGAGCAGCAGCGGCGAACATGTCGTGGACGAGCAAGGGCCGCTATCCGCCCAGGCGCGCGCGGTGGTCGAAGCGGGGTTGCTCGCCAGCCGGCCGGCACCCGTCGACCCGATGGAGCGCGCGTTCTTCGATCTCGCGGCGCGCCGCTGTCCGGACTGCCAGCATCCGGAGTGGACGCTGCTGCGCGAGTATCCGCTCTCGGACGGGCTGCTGGCGCTCACGAACGTGTGGCAGGCTGCTCACGATCAGCCGTTGATCGTCGCGAGCAAGGGAGCTCCGGAAGCGATCGCGCGCCTGTGTCGGCTGTCCGCCGTCCAGGTGGACTCGATGCTGCACGACGTGGAAGGGATGGCCCGCCGCGGCCTGCGCGTGCTCGCGGTCGCCCGCGCCATGTATCCGGCTGGAGCGTTGCCCGACTCCCCGCTCGCGCTCACGTTCACATTCCTCGGCCTCGCGGGGCTCGTCGATCCCGTCCGGCCTGGCGTCGCCGATGCCATTCAGGAGTGCCGCGCGGCCGGCATCCGCGTCGTGATGCTCACCGGCGACTATCCCGTGACCGCGCTCGCCATCGCCGAGGAGATCGGCCTCGAGCATCGGACCGAACCACTGACCGGCGCGGCGCTCGAGGCGCTCGACGATCGCGCGCTGCGCGAGCGCGTGCGATCAACCGATGTCGTCGCACGCGTGGTGCCGGAGCAGAAGCTCCGCCTGGTCTCGGCCTTCCGATCACTCGGCGACGTCGTCGCGATGACCGGTGATGGCGTGAACGACGCGCCCGCGTTGAAGGCGGCCGACGTCGGGATTGCGATGGGCGCGCGCGGGACGGACGTCGCCCGTGAAGCGGCGGCCCTCGTGCTGGTGGACGACGACTTCGGGTCGATGGTCGGCGCCGTCCGGACCGGCCGGCACATCTACGACAACATCCGCAAGGCGATGGCGTACGTCCTCGCGATTCACGTGCCGATCGCCGGCATCTCGCTCATTCCGGTGCTCTTCAAGTGGCCGCTCGTCCTGCTCCCGCTGCACGTGGTCTTCATGGAGATGATCGTCGATCCGGCCTGCTCGATCGCCTTCGAACAGGAGCCCGCCGAGGCCGACGTGATGCGGCGCCCTCCGCGCGATCCGAAAGCGCGCCTGTTCGATCGACGGCTCGTCGTGCGCAGCCTCCTGCAGGGCGCGAGCGCGCTCGCGATCGTCCTCGCCGTGCTCGTCGGCGCGCGTGAAGCCGGGCTCGACGCGCAGAATGTGCGCACCGTCACCTTCACGACGCTCATCACGACGAACCTCGCCCTCATCTTCGCCAACCGGTCCTTCACCAGCACGTTCCTGCGCGGCTGGCGCGCGCCGAACCCGGCGTTGTGGTGGCTGATCGGATTGGCGCTGGCGCTGCTCGCCGCCGTGCTCGCCGTGCCGACGCTGCGCGCGGTGTTTCAGCTGGCGGAGCCCCGCTGGTCCGATCTCGTCGTCTGCGTCGCCGCCGCGCTGGTCGCGATCCTGTGGATGGAGGTGATCAAGCTCGCCGAGATCCGCACCAGGCCGCAGGCGGCGTGACGGCATCCGCGCATGGTGGTGGCGAACGCCTGGGGTTGTTGATACGATGCGGCGGAGCATGCGGAAGTGGCTCGCCGGCATCCTCATCGGCCTGATCGCCGCCGCCATCGTGCTCGGCGCGAATGCCTTCTTCGCGCGCCTCGCGGGCGGCACCGCCCGCAATCCCCTCGACACGATCGAGCTGAAGACCTACGACTGGCGGATGACGCGCACCGCGCGTCCAGAGTCGGCCCGCCCGGATATCGCGCTCGTCGCCATCGACGAGTATTCGCTGCGCAATCTCCAGAAGGCGGCCGGCCGCTGGCCGTGGCCTCGTGCGGTCCACTCGATGGTGATCGACTATCTCGCACACGCGGGCGCGAAGGTGATCGTGTACGACGTCGATTTCGCCGAGGCGGATACGCGGAGCGGCTTTCCGTTCGGCGGCGACACCTGGACCGGCGCCGAGTCCGACCAGGCCCTGGTCGATTCGATCAAGTCGGCCGGTAACGTCATCCTCCTTGCGGATGCCACCTATGAAGCCGAGGCCGGCCGGACGACCGGGTTGCGCGACGCCGGCTACCGGCTCGAGGGCCCGGGCACCGTCGAGCGCCGCGTCGTGTTTCCGCCGTTCGCGGCACTCGCATCAGCAGCAACCGGGCTCGGACACAACCTGTTCGTGCTCGACGCCGACGGCCCGATTCGACACATCGTCCCCTTCGTCCGCACGGGCGGCATGGCGATCCCGTCGGGCGGCGTCGCGGCGGCGCTGTCCGGCGCCGGCCGGGAGCCGCGCGAGGTGTCGCGGCGGGGGGCGACGCGGCACCTCGG
>JANWLS010000021.1 GCA_025450765.1 Vicinamibacterales bacterium
ATCAGCTCCGGCCCGGTGTGCTCGAACATCCACGCCACCGACACCAGGAACACGGTCGCCGCGAGATCGAAGGCGATGAGCACGGCACGCACCGGCACGACGCGCGCGGCCAGTGTCGCCGCCAGGACGACGGCGAAGATCAGGACCGCGATCAGGAAGCGCGGGCGATGACGCCAGCGGCGGCGCCAGCGCGGCTGCCGATGGATGGCGACTGATGACGTAGGCACAATGGGCGGCTCCATAACCGGCGCAGGGGCGTGAGCGATGATAACCTGAGCGGCGGCTCGATCATCAGCAGGTAAGAACTTCGCGGCTCATCCCTTTTCTCCCAAGCCAGCCCGCCGCCAGCTCGACGACACATCCGGCCGAACTGCCGGCGTATCAATAGCTTCCGCGCCGCCCCTCCACGCCCGGACGTTGGCCCCCGAGTTGATCAGATCTCATCGGAGCGATGGTCGTCATCGCCGAGGAGTAGACGATGCGTATTCGACTCGTGGTGATGTCCCTGGCCTTGCTCGCCTGCGCGGCTCTTCCGGCCGCGGCGCAGCAACGTGTACCCGACGCCGGCACGTGGGCCGCCGGTGGTGCGATTGGCCTGTCCGGCTCCCGCGATCCCAGCCTGAATGGAGGCCTGGCGCTCAGCGGATCCATCGAAAACTATCTCACCCCACGCCTGTCCGCGCGTGTGCAGGTGGGCGGCGCCTGGTGGGACATTGTCGGGCGGCACTTCGGCGGAACGGTTGCGCCCGTGTACTTCACCGGCAATGCCGTGTACAACTGGGAGGGCGGGAAGGTGCATCCGTTCGTGACGGGCGGCATCGGCGTCTACCTGCGCCGGTCCAGCGAAACGCAGACGCAGAATGCCACCGACACCGCGATCGGCGCCGACTTCGGCGGCGGTGCCGAGTACTTCGTGCGCCGCCACGACGCGGTCACCGGCGAGTTCCTGTATCACGCCGTGGGGGCGATCCAGACGCCGCTCGCCACGTTCGACAACGGGTCGTTCTGGACGCTCACGTTTGGAATCACGCACGACTTCCGGTAGGAGCGACTCAGTCACGCGCGTCAGGGAAATCGACGGAAGACACAGCAGGGTATGGACTTACGGCTGAGCTTTCGGCGTCACAATCGTGTTAGACTCCCGGACGCTGTTCCGTCGGCACCCGAGGAAGGCGTTCCATGCTCGCCACCAACCAGCGTCGCTCCCTGTCCACGCTCAACGTTCCGCTCGAACGCGACATCTTTCTCCGCAGCCTGCTTCGCCACCTGGCGGGCACCCTGCAGGATGTCGTCGGGCTCGACGAAGCCGGCGGCTTCGTGAGCGTCGTCGGTCGGCAGATCGGCCAGGAGATCAACCAGGACTATCAGCGGGCGCTCGCCGTGACGAGTCTCTCGCGCGAGCAGGTCGCTGACGTGCTCGTCGACCTCAAGCGCCGCATCAACGGCGATTTCTACGTCATCGAGGAGAGCGATCGGAAGATCGTGCTCGGCAATCGCGCATGCCCGTTCGGCGACAAGGTCGCCGGCCGCCCGGCGCTCTGCATGATGACCTCCAACGTCTTCGGCAGCATCGCCGCCGACAACCTGGGCTACGCGCGCGTGGTGCTCGATCGGACGATCGCGCGCGGCGATGCCGGCTGTCGCGTCACCATCTACATGAAACCCACCGCGGAATCCGCTCAGACCGACGGCCGCGAGTACTACAAGGCGTGAGCGTGCCATCGTGGCTGACGGCGTAAGCTTCGAAGCCGTCGCCAATCTGCTGCCCGAACCGATGCTGCTGGTATCGGACGCGGGCCGGATTGCGGCGGTCAATGCGGCCTTCGCGCGGCTGACGGGCCATACGGCGGACGACCTGCGCGGGACGCCGCTCGCCACGGTGGTGAGGTTCACGCCGGAGACCGGCACGGACTATCTCCGCCGCTGCGCCGCCACGCGTCCGCTGGTGTTCGGCGCGGCCACCCTGCAGGCCGCCGGCGGACGCGCCGTGGCCTGCCGCGCGGAAGGCGCGCTCTTCGAGCTCCGCACCGAGACGAGCGGCCCGCTCGTCCTCCTGCGGCTCATCTCCAAAGAGGCGGCATCCTCGCGGTTCGTGGCGCTCTCGCAGAAGCTCCAGATCCTCAGCGACGAAGTCCAGCGGCGGCAGCGCGCGGAACAGGAAGCCGACCGGCAGCGCCAGTTCCTGACCGCCGCCAACCACGCCAAAGACGAGTTCCTGGTCACGCTGTCGCACGAACTGCGCACGCCGCTCAACGCCATCCTCGGCTGGACGCGGATGCTGCAGCGCGGCGACATCGCGCCTTCGCGTCAGTCGCACGCGCTCACGGTCATTGCGCGGAACGCCGAAGCCCAGATGCTGCTCATCGAAGACCTGCTGGATCTCTCGAGGATCACGGCAGGTCGCCTGCAGCTCGGGAGCGAGCTGTTCCCGGCGAACGACCCGATCCGCGCGGCGGTTGATGCCCTGCGGCCGACCATGGACGCGCGCCAGCTGCAGCTGACGCTCGCGCTGCACGCCGAGAGCCGGATCCGCGGCGACAGCCGCCGTGTGCAGCAGATCGTCTGGAACCTGCTGACCAACGCCGTCAAGTTCACGCCGATCGGCGGGTCGATCGCGGTCGCCTCGAGGGACTGTGCAGGCGCGGTGGAGATCGTCGTGCAGGATTCCGGGCAGGGGTTTCAGACGGAGCTCACTACATTGATCTTTGAACCGTTTCATCAGGTCGACGCCTCAACGACGCGGCTCCAGCCAGGCCTCGGCCTAGGGCTCTCGATTGCCAGGCGCCTCGTGGAGGCGCACGCCGGCACGATTACCGCGTCGAGTGCCGGCTCCAATCAGGGCGCCACGTTCACCGTGCGGCTGCCCTCGGCTTCCGCCGGCGCCACCCAAGAGGCGGCCGCTCCGGGGTTCTTCGTGTTGCCTGAGCTCGAGGGCCTCTCGATCCTCGTGGTCGACGACGACGAGGACAACCGCGACGTCATGATGGTCATGCTCGAGCAGCGCGGGGCCCGGCCGACCGGCGCGGCGAGCGCGCGCGAAGCCCTGGCTCGCCTGCAGGACCAGCATCCGGCGCTGCTCATCGCTGACATCGGCATGCCCTACGAGGACGGCTTCTGGCTGATCCGGCAGGTGCGGGCGTTACCGGCCGTCGAGGATCGAGGGAAGCCATCGATCGCCGTGACGGCCTTTGCCTCCACGCACGATCGCCAGGCCGCCCTCGATGAGGGATTCGACGACTACATCCCCAAGCCCGTCGATTTCGACCATCTCGTCCGCACGATCGGGCGCATCCGCAACCAGCGCCGGTCCGGGTCCTCCGGGCGCGCGGCGGCGGCGCAGGGCGACAGCAGATCCTGACCACAACAACCGGAAGGAGCGACTCGTTGATGACTGAACGGATGGTGTGCCGCGGCGTGGCCTCGCGCACGGCGATGTTGATCGCCGCAGTGGGACTTCTGTTCCTGGCGACTGCCGGCGCCGCGCGCGCGCAGGAAGGGCCCGGTGTGCAGGTCGGCGTCAGCGCACAGCCGAACCAGTTTTATGTCGGCGCGCACTATGTCACGGCGCCGATCGTCGAGCAGGTCTGGTTCCGCCCCAACCTGGAAGTCGGCGTCGGCCACGCCCAGACGCTCGTCGCGCTGAACTTCGATTTCGTCGATCGGCTGCCGCTCAAAGGGACGCCGTGGAAGCTTTATTTCGGCGGCGGGCCGGCTCTGAACATCGACCGGCACAACGGCACGACGGACTCGGGCGGCGGGCTGAATATCGTGCTCGGCGTCGTGCATCCGAAAGGACTGTTCACCGAGGTCAAGGTCGGGCTGGTGGATAGTCCAAGCTTCAAGTTCGGCGTGGGATATACGTTCGGACAGTAAGGCCGCAGGCCACGGGCTGCAGGCCTGCGGCTGAAGCCGACTAGGCGTACCGGATCAGCGCTTTGAACCCGTAGTCCATGTGCTGCTGGATGTGGCAGTGGAAGAGCGTGAGACCGGGCTGGTCGGCGGTGAACTCGACGATGGCGCGTCCGTAATACGGGACGACGATCGTGTCCTTGAGCAGGCCGGACGTCGTCTTCCCGTAAATCTCCTTCACCTCGAAGGTGTGCCGGTGCAGGTGCAGCGGGTGGCCATCGTCCGTGCGATTGCGCATGATGAAGCGATAGCGCGTGCCCTGCCTCAGCACGAACTCGCGGTCGTGCGGATATGGCTTGCCGTTCACGGTGAAGCTGTTGAAGCGTCCCGCACCCCGGGGCACTTTTTCAAAGGCCATCTCGATCGTTTGCGTCGGCGCCGGCGCCTGTCCACCTGACGCCGCGCCAGCGGCCGCGCCGAAGCGCGTGTAATCCCACGTCGGCGGCCCGGGCGGCAGCCATTGCGGCTGACTCTGCTGGTTGGCGTATTCGACCACCACACCAAGGCCAGCGTTCCGCACGAGATCCCGCGGCTCCCCCATCACCCAGACGCCGGGTTGGTTCATCTCGATGGAGGCATCGACCCGCTCGCCCGGTCCAAGGAACACCTGGTCGACGTCCGCCGGCGTCGGCACCGGATTGCCATCGAGCGCGATCACGTGGAATTTGTGGCCCGGCAGCGTGAGCGTCCGGCTCTCGATGGCGCTCGCGTTCAGCAGGTGCACGAGCAGGCGCTGGCCGGGACGCACGCGAATCGGTTCACCGGCGCCGAGCGCCTTATCGTTGATTGAATAGATGGACGGGACGACTTCGAGGCCCACCGGACGCGTGTCGAGCACGGCCGGCCGCTCGGTCTGCGGCCACTTCTGATCCTGCTCGTCGGTATCCTGGAACTGGCTCGTGAAGAACGGGTCCCAGTCGCGCAGCGCGAGAAACAACTCCTGGTCGTAGTGGCCGGCGTCGCGTCCCGAGTCGATCATCAGGAAGCCGAACTGCCCGGTGTAGCTGCCGCGATGGAGGTCCTCCATCGCCATCGTGTGTGTGTGATACCAGCGCGTGCCGGCCGGCTTCGGCGTGAAGTGATAGGTCCGGCGCCCGTGCGGCGGTACGGGTGGTGTGGCCTCTTCTTCCGAGCCGTCGACGTCCGCCGGGATCAGCAGACCGTGCCAGTGCACCTGTTCCGGCACGTCGGTGTCGTTGATGATCTCGACCGTGACCGGCTGCCCTTCGCGCATGCGCAGCACCGGCCCCGGTGAGGTCCCGTTGTAGCCGATGGTGCTGACGACGTGGTCGGGCGCGAGCTCGACCACAACCGGAGCAATGCGGACCGTGATGTCGGGTTTTACACCCGGCGCAGCGGCCGGCGCGGAAGCGGTCGCTGGCGGCTGTGCTGACGCTATCCGGGAGGCCGCGACGCCGGCGAGGCCCACGCCGCCGGTCTTCATGAAGTCGCGCCGGTTCACGCGGTCAAGAATACCAGACTGCCGGCGCCGAAACGCTTCCGGCCGGCCCGCGCTTCTGATATGTTCGGACTCTCCTGGAGGGCGCCATGACATGGCTGCCGCGACGTTGGGTTCTGCTGGTGACGGCGGGCGCGATCGCCGGCGTCTTTGGGCTTCAGGCTGCGGCCTTCCAACGCTTCCCGGGAGGCTATGGCGGGTTCGGCCGCTTCGGCCGCGTGCCGCAACCGACGGCCGCGGACGCGAAGCACGAGTTCGCCTGGTCGCGGCTGCAATACACGCCGGTGTCGCGCGGCTATGGCGGGTACGGCTACCGCTACCGCGGCGGGTTTGGCGGGTCGTGGTCCCGCGACTATCCGAAAGCCGACATCACCTTCCTCGCCGCGCTGCGGCGGCTCACGCGCATCGACGCGCGCAGCTATCAGCAGGTCGTCACCCTCGATAACGACGACATCTTCAACTATCCGTTCGTCTACGCCGTGCAGGTGCAGACGTGGACGTTCACGCCGGCCCAGGCGACGCGCCTCCGCGAGTACCTCCTCAAGGGCGGCTTCCTGATGGTCGACGACTTCCATGGCACGGCCGACTGGGAGAGCTTCCTGAACGGCATGCGGATGGTGCTGCCGGCCGACGAATATCCGATCACGGATCTCGCCGATAACGACGAAATCTTCCACGTGCTCTACGACATCGGCAAGCGCTTCAAGGTGCCTGGCGAGCAGTACGTGCTCACCGGCCGGACGTACGAAAAGGATGGCTACGTGCCGAAGTGGCGCGCCATCCGCGATCACAAGGGCCGCGTGATCGTCGCCATCTGCCACAACATGCATCTCGGCGACGCGTGGGAGTGGGCTGACAGCCCCGACTATCCGGAAAACTTCGCGTCGATGGCGTTCCGCGTCGGCATCGATTACGTGATGTACAGCATGACGCACTGAAGGACGCCGCGTGTTTCAACTTCTGTTCAAATACCCCGAAGCGGCGTTCGCCCGGGGCCACGTGATACTCGTCGGCGCCCGGCCCACCTGGGCGCTGGGGCTGGCGATCGTCGGCGTGGCGGCGGGCCTCGGCCTGCTGATGCGCTGGCGCATGCGGCACGCCGCGCCTTCGGTACGCCCCTGGCGCGCCGCGGTCCTCTGGCTGCTGCAGGCGTCGCTCGCGGCGGTGCTCCTCCTCCTGCTCTGGCAACCTGCACTCGCCGTCTCCGAGCTCAAGCCGCAACAGAACATCGTGGCCGTCCTCGTCGACGACTCGCAGAGCATGGCGAGGAATGATGATGGGCAGCCGCGCCTGACCGAAGCGGTGAACGCGCTGCAGCAGGGCGTGCTGAGCGCGCTCCAGCAGAAGTTTCAAGTCCGCCTCTATCGCGTGGACGGCGGCCTCTCGCGCGTGACGCAGCTCGGCGATCTGCATCCCACGGCTCCGGCGACGCATCTCGGCGACACGCTCGATCAATTCGCGCAGGATACGGCCGACCTCCCCATCGGGGCCGTCGTCCTCGTGAGCGACGGCGCGGACAACGCCGGCGGACTGGATGCGTCGACGGTGGCGGCGCTCCGCGCCCGTCATCTCCCGGTGCACACGATCGGCGTCGGCCAGGTGGCGGTCCCGAACGACCTTGAAATCGACGACGTGCAGATGCCGCCGCGCGCAATGGCCGACTCGCGGCTCGAAGCGACCGTGCGGTTTCATCAACAGGGATATGCCGGCCGCACGGCGGTGCTCACGGTGCGCGATGGATCGCGCGTGCTCGCGTCCCGCAGCATCACCTTCGGATCGGACGGCGCGCCGGAAGTCGCCACGGTGCTCGTCCCGGCGGGCACGGCCGGCTCGCACGTGCTCGACTTCTCGCTGCCGGCGCAGCCGAACGAGCAGGACACGATCAACAACAGCGTCACGCGCCTCGTGAACGTCGCCTCCGACCGCCGCAACATCCTGTATGTCGAAGGCGAGCCGCGGTGGGAGTACAAGTTCATCCGGCGTGCCGAAGACGAGGACCCGATGGTCCGGCTCGCGTCGATGCTGCGGACGACGCAGAACAAGATTTACCGGCAGGGCGTGACGGGTCCGGCGGAGCTGGCGGACGGGTTTCCGACCAAACCGGAGGATCTGTTCGCGTACCAGGGCTTGATCATCGGCTCGGTCGATTCCACCTACTTCACCGCGGCACAACTGGACCTCATTCGCCAGTTCGTCGATCGGCGCGGCGGCGGGCTGCTGCTGCTGGGCGGTCGCGCGGCACTCTCCGATGGCGGCTGGGGCACGTCGAGCCTCGCCGACCTCCTGCCGGTCACGCTGCCGGCCTCGCGCACGACGTTCCATTTCGATCCGGCCACGAGCGAGCTGACGCCCGCCGGCGCGGATAGCCCGATCACACGGCTCACAGACGACAGCGCGGCGAACACGCAGCTCTGGAAGAAGCTGCCCTACCTGATGGACTACCAGGACGCCGGCACGCCGAAACCGGGCGCGACGGTGCTGGCGGATCTGCTCGCAGGTGGCCGGCGCCTGCCGCTGCTCATCACCGAGCAGTACGGCCACGGGCGCACGGCGGTGCTCGCCACCGGTGGCACGTGGCGCTGGCAGATGAGCCTGCCGGTCGGCGATCCGACGCACGATCGCTTCTGGCAGCAGCTCACGAGGTGGCTCGTCACCGACACGCCGGGCCAGGTCACCGTGTCCGTGCCGCAGCAGGTCATGCTCGATGAAGGGCACACGGCGATCACGGCGGACGTGCGGGACAAGGAGTTCAGGCCCGCCGCGGACGCACGCGTCGAGGCGCACCTGCTCGGGCCTGGCGGCCTGGCGACCCGTATCGATCTCGCGCCGGTACCGGATTCGCCGGGCACGTTTCGCGCCGACTGGACGGCGACGCGTCCCGGTTCCTATCTCGCGGAAGTGGTCGCCTCGCGAAACGGCCAGGAGCTTGGTCGCGACGTGCTGACCTTTCAGCGGATGGACGGCGTCGCCGAGCAGTTTCATACCGGCCAGAATCGCGAGCTGCTGACGCGGCTGGCCGAGGAGACCGGCGGGCGCTATTGGCAGACGTCGGATCTGAGCCGGCTGCCCTCGGAGATTGCGTATTCGGACGCGGGCGTCTCGACGCAGGCCGTGATGGATCTGTGGGACATGCCGGCGATTTTCCTGATCCTGCTGCTGCTCAAAGGCGCCGAATGGCTGCTGCGGCGGCACTGGGGCGTGGTGTAGGGCCGGCACAGCGGCCGGCCCCGGCGGATTGGCGATGAAGAGATTCGCGGCTTCGCTCATCGGACTGCTCGCGCCGCTGCTGGTGTGCGCGCCGGCGGCACACGCGGCGACGTTCTATGTGACGGTCGCGGGCCTGGGCGGCGAGCCGGACTACGTGCAGGAGTTCACCTCGGAGGCCACTGAGCTCGACAAGCTGCTGAAAGCGTCCGGACCCGACAACCACGTCCAGACCCTCACAGGCAACCAGGCGACGCGCGCGCACGTCGAGGAGGTGCTGGCGCAGGTGGCGCGCGAGGCGAAGCCGGAGGACGCCTTCGTGCTCACGCTCATCGGCCATGGCTCGTTCGACGGCGTCGAATACAAGTTCAACCTGCCAGGACCTGATATCTCCGCCGCGCAACTGGCGGCCCTCTGCGACCGGATCGCCGCGACGCGCCAGCTCGTGGTGAACACGACGAGCTGCAGCGGTGGATCGATCGGCGCGCTCGAACGCAACGGCCGCGCGGTGGTGTCGGCCACCAAGAGCGGCACCGAGAAGAATGCGACGGTGTTCGCGCGCTACTGGGTGGACGCGCTGCAGGACCCGGCGGCCGATACGGACAAGAGCGATTCGCTGAGCGCGCTCGAAGCCTTCGAGTACGCCGACCGGAAGACGGCCGAGTTCTATCAATCCCAGAAGCGGCTCGCCACCGAGCACGCCGTCTTCGACGACACCGGCCGTCAGCCGCCCGTCCGCACCGCGTCGCTCTCAACCGGCGAAGGGCGTCTGCTCGCGCAGCTCACCATCGTCCGATTCGGAGAGGCGCGGAGGGCGGCGCTCGATCCCGCCAAGCAGGCGCTGCTCGCCCAAAAAGAAGACCTCGAGCGGCAGATCGACGCGCTGAAGTACCAGAAAGCGGCGATGGCCCAGGCCGATTACGAGCAGCAGCTCAAGGCGCTGCTCATCAAGCTCGCGATCGTGCAGGCGAAGCTGGAGCCATGAAGCCTCTGGCTGCGGCCTTCGTCCTTGCGGGCGTCATGCTCATTGGCGGCGCCGTTCCGGGCGTTGCCACGGCGGCCACGGCGGCCGCGACACCCGATGCGTGCGCCAGCCTGCACCGCCACGGCCGCACCGAGGAGGCGCGCGCGTGCGAGACGGCGCTCGCCCACTCGTCCAATCCCTACTTCCGTGCGGAAGGCGCCTGGGCGCTCGGTGAGTACTCCGCGGCGAACAACGACTTCCGCGCGCTGGTGGCGGCGCACGACGACAATGCGCTCTACCGCGTCCGGTGGGGCCGCCTGCTCCACCAGCGCTTCAACGATGCGGATGCCGAAAGCCTGTTCAAGGAAGCGCTCCAGCGCGATCCGAAGAATGCCGGCGCGTACCTTGGCCTCGCTCTCGTGAGCGCCGACAGCTTCGACGGTCGCGCCGAGGGCTTCGCCGCCAAGGCGGCCGCCCTCGACCCGGGGCTCACCGAAGCCCACGAACTGCTCGCGAGCCTCGCGCTCGAGGACTCCGATCCCGTGCGCGCGGCACATGAGGCCGATGCGGCGCTGAAGCTCGCGCCGGACGACGCGACGAATGCGCTGGCGATTCATGCGGCGATCGAGCTGCTCGCCGACCGCGACCCGGAGCCCTGGCTGAAACGGATGCTCGCGGTGAATCCGCACGACGGCGAAGGCTGCGCATTGGTTGCCTATCACCTCGTCTTGAATCGCCGGTACGAGGACGGGGTCACCTACTACCGAAAGGCGATTGCGCTCGAGCCGGATCTCTGGTCGGCGCACGCGCAGCTCGGCATCAACCTGATGCGCCTCGGCCGTGCAGACGAGGCGCGGCAGGAGCTCGAGGCGTGCTACGCGCACGATTACCGCGACGCCGCGACGGTGAACAGCCTCCGGCTGCTCGACAGCTATTCGCACTTCGACGTGATCACCGACGGGAACGTGGTGCTCAAGCTCGATAAATCCGAGAGCGCGTTGCTGCGGCCGTACGTGGAACAGGTGGCACATCAGGCGATCGCCGCCTACCAGCAGAAGTACGGCATCACGATCGACAAGCCGGTGCAGATCGAGCTCTATCCCAATCACGACGACTTCGCGGTCCGCACCTACGGCATGCCGGGCCTCGGCGCCCTCGGCGTGACCTTCGATACGGTCATCGCGATGGACAGCCCGTCAGGCCGGACGCCCGGGACCTTCAACTGGGCGAGCACGCTCTGGCACGAGCTGGACCACGTCTTCGTCCTCACGATCACACACGATCGGGCGCCACGCTGGTTCGCCGAAGGGCTTGCCGTTCATGAGGAGGGCCAGGCGAATCCCGCGTGGGCGAACCGCCTCACGCCCGACATCCTCGTCGCGCTCAAGGATCACAAGCTGCTGCCGATCGCCGAGCTCGATCGCGGGTTCGTGCACCCGGATTATCCGGGCGAGGTGCTCGTCTCCTATTTCGAAGCCGGCAAGATCTGCGACTTCATCCAGGCCCGCTGGGGAGCTCCCAAGCTGGTCGAGCTGGTGCACGCGTTCGACTCCGTCACGCCCACGGTCGATGTCCTGGCAGCCCACCTCGGGATGCCGGCCGCGGCGTTCGACCAGGCGTTCCAGAGCTGGCTCTATCACGACGTGGGCGACACGGCCGCGCATGTCGACGAGTGGCGGCAGGGTCTCGTGAAGCTGCTCACGCTCTTCAAGGATCACCAGGACGATCAGGCGCTCGCGCAGGCCGATGTGGTCCGCCGCCTCTACCCCGAGTACGTCGACGATGGGAATCCGTACGAGGTGATCGCACAGATCGACCAGGCGAAGGGCGACCATGCGGGCGCGCTCACGGCGCTGCTCGACTATCAGAAGTTCGGCGGCGAGGATCCGGCGACGCTCAAGGCGCTCGCCGCGATCCAGCAGGCTGCTGGTCAGTCGCAGCAGGCGGCTGCGACGCTCGACGCGATCAACGACATTTATCCGGTGCACGACGAGGATCTGCACCGCCGCCTCGGCGCGCTCTGGCTGGCGCAGCACAACGCGACGGGCGCGGTCCGCGAGTACACGGCGCTCGTCGCCCTGCATCCGCTGGACACGGCCGGCGCGGAGTACGGCCTGGCGCAGGCCTGGATGGCCGCCGGCGACCTCGGCCGGGCGGAGACGCACGTCCTGAGCGCGCTCGAAGCCGCCCCCGGCTATCGCGACGCGCAGAAGCTCCTGCTCGACATCGAACACGCGAAGGGATCCCCGCGCGTTCAGTAACGCGCGCCCAAGGAGAGCCATGATGCCGTTGACCGGTTCCGCCGCCGACAGCCCGCTCGATTCGGTCGAGCTCAAGGAGCGCGTGCAGCGCTTCCAGGCCGTGCTCGAAGAGATTCAGACCGGACTCCGCCAGGTGATCGTCGGCCAGGACGAAGTGGTGGAGCAGATCCTGGTGGCCCTCTTCGCCGGCGGGCACTGCCTGATCACCGGGCTGCCGGGAACAGCCAAGACGCTGATGGTGCGCACCATCGCGCAGAGCCTGGGCCTGATCTTCAAGCGGATTCAGTTCACCCCCGACCTGATGCCGTCCGACATCACCGGCACCGACATCATTGAAGAAGATCCGACGACGGGACGGCGGCGGTGGACCTTCGTGCAGGGGCCGATCTTCGCGAACATCCTGCTGGCCGACGAGGTGAACCGGACGCCGCCGAAGACGCAGTCGGCGCTGCTCGAGGCGATGCAGGAGGGCTCGTGCACGGTGCGCGGCAACCACTACGACCTGCCGACGCCGTTCTTCGTCCTCGCGACGCAGAATCCGATCGAGCTCGAAGGCACCTATCCCCTGCCGGAAGCGCAGCTCGATCGCTTCCTCTTCAACACGGTGCTCGATTACCTGAGTGCCGCCGAGGAAATCCGCGTGCTCGAATTGACGACGACCAACCGGGCGGTGCGGGTCGAGCCCGTGACGAGCGCCGAGGAGATCCTCTCGTTCCAGCGGCTCGTGCGCATGGTCCCGATCGCCTCCTCCCTCGAAGCCTACGTCGTCGACCTCGTCCGCGCGACGCGGCCGAAGAGCGACTCGGCGCCCGATTTCGTGAAGAAGTACGTGAACTTCGGCGCGAGCGTGCGCGCCGCGCAGTTCATCGTGCTGGCCGCGAAGGCGCGCGCGCTCGCGCGCCGGCGGTATCACGTCGCGGCGGAGGACATCACGGCGCTGGCGGCGCCGGTGCTGCGCCATCGCATCCTGCTCAACTTCCACGCCGAGTCGGAGCACGTGGAGCCGGACGATATCCTCCGCCGCCTCATCGCCGCGGTACCGCCGCCGGTCGGCCAGTTTCAGGGCGTGTGATGTCGCCCAGGTTTCTCGAGCCGGCGACGCTCGCCGCCATCGGCGATCTCGAGCTCCTCGCCCGGACGGTCGTCGACGGCTTCGTCGCTGGCCTGCACCGGTCGCCCGATTTCGGCTTCAGCCAGGAGTTCGCCGAGTATCGCGCCTATGCCCCGGGCGACGACCTGCGCCATGTCGACTGGAATGCGTTCGCACGGACGGAGCGCGCGTACCTGAAGCGGTATCGCGGTGAGACGAACAGCCTCGTCACGATCCTGCTCGACGCCAGCCGCTCGATGGAGTACGCCTCCCACGCCGTGAGCAAGATCGACTATGCGCGCTATCTCGCGGCGTCGATCTGCTACCTCGCGATTCACAATCAGCGCGACGCGGCCGGCCTCCTTGTGTTCGATGACGAGGTGCGGGCGTTCATCCGCCCGTCGACACGCTCGGGCCAGCTCGCGCGGCTGATGTCGGCGCTCGAGACGGCCGAACCGCACGCGCGCACCGACTTTGCCACGCCGATGCGGCACGTGCAGGAATTCCTCAAGCGCCGCGGCCTCGTGCTGATCCTCTCGGACTTCTATGAATCCCCGGAACAGCTCGTTCGCACGATCGAACCGCTCCGCTTCCACGGCAACGACGTCGTGCTGCTGCACGTCCTGGATCCGGACGAGATCCGGCCGGACCTGCGCGAGCCGGTGCTGCTCACCGATGTGGAGACCGACCAGCGGATGGAAGTGACGCCCGAATATGCGCGCGGCGAATACCACGCGCGGATGCAGGCGCACCTCGCCGAGCTCGCCGAGCGGGCGCGCGGCGCCGGGCTCGACTATTTCCTGCTGCCGACGGACCGGCCGCTCGACGCCGGCTTGCGCGAGTACCTCACCATCCGGCAGGAGCGGCACTGACATGGGCTTTCTCACGCCCTGGTTTCTCGCGGGCGCGGCAGCGATCGGGCTGCCGATCTACCTGCACCTGCTGCGGCGCCACGCGACGACGCCACGGCGGTTCAGCTCGCTGATGTTCTTCCGCCCGCACACGCAGAGCTCCGTGCGGCACCGCAAGCTGCACTACCTGCTGCTCCTCGCCTTCCGCGTCGCCGTACTGCTGCTTCTCGCGCTGGCCTTCGCCGGGCCGTTCGTCCTGCGACCGGCCGCGAGCGCGGCGTCCACGAGGCGCACGCTGCTCGTGGTCGATCGCTCCTTCAGCATGCGGGCCGGCACGCGCCTCGCCGAGGCGAAGCGGGCGGCGCTCGCGACACTCGCGTCGCTGGGCCCCGCCGACCACGTGCAGGTGGAGGCGCTCGGCGCGCAGGTCGCGGAGCTGACGCAGCCCATCGACGACATCAGCCTCGATCGCTCCACGATCAGTGCCATCTCGGCCGGCGATGAGCGCGCCAGCTACAGCGAGCTGGCGCGCTCCGTCAGGCTGCTCGCCGATACGTTCCACGGACCGATCGTGGTGCACCTGTTCAGTGATCTCCAGCGATCCGACATGCCGGGCAACTTCGCCGACGCCGTGCTCCCGCCGAACGCGCGGCTCGTGCTCCACCCGGCAGCGAACGCCGCGGAGCCGAACTGGACGGTCGAGAGCGTCTCCGCGCCGCACCAGATCTTCGGCACACCGGCGGCGGGCGCCAACCCGGTGCAGGCCGTCATCGCCGGCAGCAACACGCCAGCGGCCTCGCGAACGGTCAGCCTCGTGCTGAATGGGAAGACCGTCGCGACGCAGCAGGTCGCCGTTCCGGCCAACGGCCGCGCCACGGTGACCTTCCCGGCGATTGACGTGCCGTACGGGTTCACGCGCGGCGAAGTCCGCATCGATGCCGCCGACACACTCGCCGCGGACGATGTGGATCGGTTCGCGGTGGAGCGGTCGGACCCGCAGCGCGTGCTGTTCGTGCATCGCGCCACCGACACACGCTCGCCGTTCTACTTCTCGGCCGCGCTCGAATCGGCCCTCGGCGGGGCGTTCGTCCTCCAGCCGGTCACGATCGAACAACTCGGCGATCTGCCGCTCACCGGGTATGCGTTCGTGGTCCTGTCGGACGTTCCGTCCGTACCCTCGTCGTTCCAGGCGGCGCTCGACCGCTTCGTGCGCAACGGCGGCGGCGCGCTCATCGCGCTCGGTCCGTCAGTCGCCGGGCTCAATCGTGTCCCCTTCGCCGGGGATCGCATCGACGGGGTGCGGAACTACTCGCGCCAGGGGGGCGGCGGCCATGAGCCGTTCCTCGAGGTCGGCCGGCTCGACACGTCCGATGCGCGCGCCGGCACCGCGGCGCTCTGGGCCGGCGTGAAGTTCTACTACGCGGTGGCGCTGCAACCCGGAGCCGCCCGCGTCGCGGTGCGCCTCACGGACGACACGCCGCTGCTCCTCGAGGAATCGCACGGCGAAGGGCGAACGGTCGTCTTCACGTCGACGCTCGACAACGTGGCCAACGACTTTCCGCTGCATGCGGCGTTCGTCCCCTTCGTCGCGGAGACCGCGCGGTATCTCGCCGGGGCCGAGCAGCAGGCTGGTTCGCGCCTCGTCGACGCCCTGATGACGCTGCGCAGCGCGGAGCGGCGGGCGGGCGCCTCCACGGCGGTTGAGGTCGTCGACCCCGAGGGCCGGCATCCGCTCTCGCTGCAACAGGCGGCGACCGCCGATTCGTTCCGCATGACCGAAGCCGGCTTCTACCAGTTCCGGCTCGCGGACGGCCGCCAGGATGTGGTCGGGGTGAACCCCGACCGGCGCGAGTCGGATTTGACGCCGATTCCACGTGACACGCTCGCACTCTGGCAGGGTGGCGCGACGGGCCGGACGGCGGGCGGCCACGCCACGACGGGCAGCCCGGCTGGTCCGGAAAAAGTCCGTGAACCGCTCTGGCGATACGTTATGCTGCTGGTACTTCTCGCGGCGCTGGCGGAATCGTTCCTCGCCGGCCGATACCTCGGCACCGCCCGCGAAGAAGACGCCACGGCCCCTGAAATTCGGGAGGCGTTATGAGCGCGCGGCACGAGCTCAATTCCTACCTCCATCGTCTGCGCCGCCGGCTGCGGGTGCGCGCGTTCTGCCGCGGCGCCGCCCTCCTCACCGCCTCCGCGCTCGTCACGACCATCGTCCTGGTGCTCGCCGCGAACCTCTTCGCCTTCTCACCGGCCAGCATCACGACGGCGCGGGTGCTGCTGCTCGCCGTGCTGGTCGCCGCCGCCGCGATCGGCCTGGCGATCCCGCTCTCCCGGCTCACGCGACACCGGATCGCGCGGATCGCCGACGATCGGTTTCCACACTTTCAGCAGCGGCTCGTCACGTTCACGGAGCGCGAATCGCAGCAGGATCCATTTCTCGAGCTGCTCGCCGCCGACACCCTGGACGTCGCGCAGCAGGCGCGTCCAGCGGAGCTCGCGCCCAACACCACGCTGCTGGCCTTCTCCGGGATCGGCCTCGGATCGATCGCCGTCCTGCTCTGGCTGATCCTGGCCGGGCCGGGGGTCGTCGGCTACGGCTCGCACCTGCTCTGGGCCGGTGTTCGTCCGGGGGCGGCGCCGCTCTACTCGCTGCAGGTGGCACCGGTGATTGCGACCGTGCGCCGCAACCGCGATCAACTGGTCACGGCGCAGCCCCACGGGCTCTTCTCTCCGCAGGTCCGGCTCTTCGCCCGCTACCAGAGCGCGTCGAAGTGGGACGAGGTGAAGATGCAGCCTCGGCCGGCAGGATCCGGCTATCAGTTCGTCTTTGCCGGCCTGCCGGAGAACGTCGAATATTACGTCCAGGCGGGCCCGCTCCAATCGCCGCACTACACGCTGCACGTCGTCGATCTGCCGGCGATCACGCGCCTGAAGGTCACGTACCACTACCCGGCCTGGACCGGCGTGAAGGACATCGTCGACACGAAGAGCGGCGGCGACCTCCGCGCCGTGGAGGGAACGAACGCCGATCTCGACGTGACGTTCGACCATCCGCTGGCGAACGGCGCGCTCGTCCTGGACGATGGCCGGGAGATGCGGCTGCGATCGATCGGCGGCACCGAGTACGCCGGCACCATCGCGATGACGAAGGATGGGACGTATCACGTCGCCAGCCTCGATGCCAGCCAGCCCACGCGGCTGTCGGAAGATTTCTTCATCGAAGCCCGGAAGGCGAACCCGCCGGTGGTCCGCATCGCCCGACCCGGCGGCGACTATCGCGCCAGCCCGATCGAAGAGGTGACGATCGCCGCCGATGCGCAGGACGAGTTCGGCGTGAAGGCGCTCGACGTGCACTACTCGGTGAATGGCGGCCCGGAGAAGGTCGTGCCGTTGTTGAAGGACGCAGGCGCGAAGAATGCGACCGGGTCGTTCGTCCTCCCGCTCGAGCCGTTCAAGCTCGTGCCCGGCGACCTGGTCAGCCTGTACGCCACGGCGCGCGACGGACGCACATCGGCTCACAGCGACATGGTATTCGTGCAGGCCGACCCGTACGAGCGCGACTTCTCACAATCGCAGCAGGCGGGCGGCGCCGGCGGCGCTGGGATGCAGGGGAGCGGCGACCAGCCCGACCAGATTTCACAGCGCGAGAAGGAGTTGATCGCGGCCACCTTCACGCAGCAGACGAACCGGCAGGCGCTCGAGCGGCAGGCCGCCGAGACGGCCAAGTTCCTCTCCGAGTCGCAGGCCACGCTGCGGGCGCAGTCGCTCTCGCTCGCCGGCCGCCTGCAGGCGCGCGATCTCGCAGGACAGAATCAGGAGTTCAGCGCATTCCAGAAGGAAATGATCGCGGCCGCGGGCGCCATGGACCCGGCCGCACAGCAACTTCGCGGCCGGAACTGGCGCGAGGCGATTCCCGACGAGCAGAAGGCGCTTCAGCACCTGCTGCGAGCCGAGGCGACGTTCCGGCAGATCGAAGTGGCGTTCGGAGCCGCGGGCGGTGCGGGCGGAGGGGGTGCGGGTCGCGACCTGGCCAGCCTCTTCGACCTCGAGCTCGACATGCAGAAGAACCAGTACGAAACGCAGCCGGCGGCCTCGGCGAGCGACCAGCGCGCACAGCAGATCAATGATGCGCTGAAGAAGCTCGACGAGATGGCCCGCCGCGAAGAAGACCTCGCCTCCCATCCGCGTCAGGCCAGCGCCGACGACTTCGAGCAGCGCTGGCAGCAGGAGATGCTGCGGCGCAATGCCGAACAGCTCCGGCAACAGCTCGAACAGCAGCAGGCGTCCTCGTCGAGCTCGAATTCGAATTCGAGCGCCAGTTCGAGCGCGGCCTCTGGTTCCGCGTCAGCATCTGGCGCCAGTTCGCAGCCTGGGCGGAGCGGGCAGGCCTCACAGGCGTCGTCCGCCGATCGCGCCGCGCAGCAGGCGCTGCAGCGGCTCGAACAGGCGCAGCAGGACATGCAGCGCGCCGCCGCCAACCCGAATGGCCAGACCGACGCCCGCCAGGCCGCCCAACGGCTGCGTGAGGCGATGCAGGCCCTCGGGGGTGCCCTCTCGCAGCAGGCGGCCGGACGCCTCGATCAGATGACGCGCGATGCCGATCGGCTTTCACAGCAGGAGCACGACCAGGCGGCACAACTGCAGCAGCTGAAGACCTGGGTCGAGAAGATCGGCAGCCCCGACGACATCGCCGGCGACATGCAGAAGCTCGCGAACGATCGCCAGGCGATGGTCGACGACCTGGCCGCACTGCAGCAGTCGATGAGGCGGGCGGCTGGCGAGCTCTCCGGCACCGAGCGCGCTACCGCCGACCAGCTGCGGCAGGCGCTCGACGCGATGAACCAGTCGGATCTCGAAACCTACCTGCAGCGCAGCGCCGACTGGCTCCGCACCGGGATCAACCCGCAGTCGAACGGCACGGAGTCGCAGATCGCCTCGGGCCTGCGGCAGCTCCGTCAGGCGATGCGTCAGGCACAGCAGGCGCTCGTGCCCGGCGGAAATGGGAAGCTCGCGCAGAATTCGGAGACCGACGCCGCGCTCGAGCAGTTGCGGCGGCAGGTCGACTCGCTCAGCCGGTCTGGCCAGGGACAGGCCGGGGCCTCCAACCAGCAGGGCGGCACGAATCAGCAGGGCGACGCCAGTCAACAAGGCGGCGCGCAGGGCGCACAGGCTGGCACGCGCGGCAACGGAACGGATGCACGCGGGCTGACCGTCGGCCCGCGCGGCGCTGCTGGGGCGCGAGGGACCTGGAACGGCGCCGCCTGGATCGACACCGGCAACAACGCGCACGACGGGACACGTGCGGCGGCGCAGCCGACGCCGGCCGGCGACCCCGAGCACGCCATTCAACAAGGCGTCAGCGAGCTCAATCGCCTGCGCCAGCAGGCGCCGAACGATCCGGCGGTGCAGAAGCAGATTCAGGCGCTCGTCACGGCGATGGAGCACCTGGACCTCCGGCGCTTCCCCGGGAATCCGGCGATGGTCGACGAGCTGCATCAGCGGCTGCTGAGCGGGATCGACACGCTCGAGCTGCAGCTCCGGCGCGTGGGCGATCAGGGAAATCCCGGTCAGGTTCGCAGTCCGGATCCGTCGGTCACGCCGTCGGGTTATCGCGACGCCGTCGCCGACTATTTCCGGCGCCTGAGCGGCACGAAGAGCACCGGCGGCAAGAATGAGCCGCCGAAGCCGCGCCGCTGAACGGAAACTCACCTACAATAGATTTGTCAGCGCCCAGAGGCTGGATCGGCGCGGAGCCGATCTGGCGGAGCTCATCATGCGGAAGACGCTTTTCTGCGCCACGCTTGCGATCGCGCTCTCGGCCGGCGGCCAGGCGTTCGCGCAACGGCGCGCACCATCCGAGCGCCACGCCGTCGCCGTGCCGCGGCATACTGTGTCCCTGCCGCGCCAGTCCGTGACCATTCACTCGCGGATCGCAGCGCCGGTTTTCGTTGGCAGCCGCTCGTACCGGGTGTATCGCCCGCCGTTCTATCGCCCCTACTACGGGCACCGCTCGTTCGGCTTCGGGCTGTACATCGGCTCGCCCTACGCGTGGTCTCCGTACGCGTATCCGGCGTATTCATATCCGTATTACGGCTACCCCTACTACGACTACTACGACAGCTACCCGTACACCGTCTATCCGCCCGTCACCGTATATCCCAACGCCGGCGTCGGATCGCTTTCCGTCGCGCCGCCGCCGGCCGTGAGCGTCCCCCAGGCGCAGGCGCCTGAACCGCCGACGCTCCCCAACGAGGACAACGGCGTTGCCGTGATGCCGGCCCGTGGCTTCATCGCGATTGACGGCGCCCCAGCCGACGCCACCATCTACGTGGACGGCAACTATGCGGGCCACGCGACCGACTTCGGCGCGCAGCAGCCGCTCAGCGAGCCGGCCGGCGCCCACCAGGTCGAGATCCGCACGCCCGGCCGTCGTCCGGTCCTCGTGCACGTCGACGTGCAGCCGGGGCGGGTCTTGAGCTACACGTATCCTCCACAGGAGTGAGGAATGCATTCCTCGCTCCTGACGTCGCACCTTCCACGCCCGTGCTTTACTACCCCGCCGCCCGCACAGACACCATCGTCGACAACTACTTCGGGACCACGGTGCCGGCGCCGTACCGGTGGATGGACGACCTCGAGTCGCCCGAGCTGAAGGCCTGGGTCGAGGCCGAGAACGCCGTGACGTTCTCCTACCTGGCGTCGCTCCCCGAGCGCGAGACGCTTCGCAAGCGGCTCACGGAGCTCTGGGATTATCCGAAGGTCTCGGCGCCGTACTTCGAAGGCGGCCACTGGTTCTACTCGCGCAATAGCGGACTGCAGCGGCAGGCGGTTGTCTGCACACGGCCGGCCCTCGACCTGCCGGCGAGGGTCGTGCTGGATCCGAACACGCTCTCACCCGACGGGTCGGTGGCCCTGTCCCAGCTCGTGCCGGCGCCCGACGGCAGGCACTTCGTCTATGGCCAGTCGCAGGGGGGATCCGACTGGTCGATTCTGTACGTCCGCGATCTGGCCACGGGTCAACAGCTGCCCGACACGATCAGCTGGGTGAAATTCAGCAGCCTCGGCTGGACGAAGGATGGACACGGTTTCTTCTACGGCCGCTACGCCGAGCCGCCGGCCGGGCAGATGCTCGAGGCGGCCGTCCACGACAAGCAGATCTACTACCACCGGCTCGGGACGGCACAATCAGCCGACCAGTTGATCTACGAGCGGCCCGAAGAGCCGGCCCTCTTCATCGATTGTGACCTCGACGAAACCGGGCGCTCTCTCTTCATCACGACGAACAAGGGGACGAGCCACACGAACGAGCTGTTCGTGAAGGATCTTGGCGATCCGCTCCGGCCGAGCCTCTCCGCGCCGGTCAGCGCCCTCTACACCGGCCACACGGCCGCGTACCACCCGCTCGGCGTCGTGCGTGGGAGGCTGTACCTGCTGACGGATCGCGACGCCCCGAACCGGAAGATCGTGGCCGTCCCGCTCGATCGTCCAGATCCGGCCAACTGGAAGACGATCGTGCCCGAGACGAAGGACGCGATCGATTCGGCGAGCCTCATCGCCGGGCGGATCGCCGTCAACCGGATGGTCGACGTCGCGAGCGACCTGCGATTCTACGCGCTCGACGGCGCACCTGGCCCGGTGGTGCACACGCCTGAGCTCGGTTCGATCAGCGGGCCCTACGGCCGGTTCGATCGCCCGGAGATCTTCTACACTTTCACCTCACCGCTCCATCCGACGACGGTGTTCGCATTCGATCCGGCGGCGGGCCACAGCACCCCCTTCGAGCCGCCGACGCTCACGTTCGATCCGACCCTGTATGTGACCGAGCGCGTTTTCTACCGCTCGAATGACGATACGCGCGTGCCGATGTTCATCACGCACCGGAGGGATCTGAAGAAGGACGGCACCAATCCGACGATGCTGTATGCATATGGAGGGTTCGACGTCGCGACACTGCCTGCCTTCAGGCCGGACGTCGTGGCCTGGCTCGAGCACGGCGGCGTCTGGGCGACGGCGAACATCCGGGGCGGCAGCGAGTACGGCGAAGCCTGGCATCACGCCGGCATGCTGGAGAAGAAGCAGAACGTCTTCGACGATTTCATCGCGGCGGCCCACGACCTCATCGACCAGGGGTACGCATCGCCGCGCACGCTCGGGATCATGGGTGGATCGAATGGCGGGCTGCTCGTCGGGGCCGTGGTGAACCAGCGTCCGGATCTCTTTGCGGTGGCGCTCCCGGCGGTCGGCGTGATGGACATGCTCCGTTACCACACGTTCAGCGGCGGCAGCGCGTGGGCCACGGAGTACGGCTCGTCCGACGATCCCGCGGCGTTCAGGTATCTCTACGCGTACTCGCCGGTGCACAACATCACACCCGGCACCTGCTATCCGGCGACGCTCGTCACGACGGCCGACCACGACGATCGCGTCGTGCCGAGCCACTCGTTCAAGTACACCGCGACGCTCCAGGCGGCGCAGGGCTGTGCGAACCCGGTGCTCATTCGCGTGGAGGCGGACGCCTCACACGGCTATCGGCCGACGGACAAGCGGATTGCGGAGGAAGCCGACGTGTGGGCGTTCGCGCTCGCGAACATGACACGCGAACGCTCGACGGGGCAGTAACGCGCGCGGAGGGGCTCATGCGGAGGCCGCGGAGGAATCTTCTGAGGGGGTCCCCGATCTTACTCAACCGCGCCGGCGAAGTAAGGCGGCAGGTCGTTCTTGGTATCGCGAAGAATCTGGACGACGGCCTGGCGGCTCTCGCGGGAGAGGCGCTTGGCGTAGCGCGGGTCGTGCGCCTGGCCTGAGAGCACCTGCCACAGCCGCTGGTACACGGCGCTCTTCGCCATCGGCGAGAGCGCATCGAAGGCGGCCGAGTAGATCATGTAGCTGCACGGATAGCGCATCAGCCAGTGATGCAAATCGAGCTGGTGCAGCGAACGGCCCCGCTTGTCGTGCGGCCCCTCGGCGTTGAAGCTCTCCGTGAAGCCCGAGGACCCGATGACCGGGGCCGGCAGCGGCTCCTCGTCGACGAACAGCATGTAGTCGACCAGCTCCCGCGCAATCTTCTGCACGCCATCAGGAATTTCGTTGGCGGACACCGCCGGGGCGCTGATGAGCAGGTGGCCCGTGCCGGCGGCATCGGACGCCGCGACTCTGGCTTCCCAGTCGAGATACGTGATGAGATTCATCATGTGCGACTGGTGCTCGAGCACCATCAGCGCGACGACGTCGCTGTAGGGGGAGATGAAGCCGCTCAGGTCGAGATGCCCCTGGAGCGAGGTCAGCTCTGGCGTCTTCTTGCGGCTCGCCAGCGGCGTCTCCACCGGCACGTTCCCCATGTGATCGAACGGAACGGACTTGCCGGTCACGTACCAGCCACCCCAGCGCTGGTCGAAGGACGTCCGATCGTCGGTCACGCCGCCCGTCGCGTAGCCGGTGATGTCCGGCGGGCCGGTGCTCTCCACGACAAAGCCGGGAATGCCGAAGGTTTCCCAGGTCACATGACACTGGAGGCAGATCCCCTCCGGCCGGGCAAACGCCGGCTTGTCGACGCGCTGCTGCGGCAGCACGTAGAGCGCCACCCCCTGCTTCGGATCCTGCGCCGCCAGCTCCAGCGTGCCCCCGCGCACCCAGCCGACCGCCACGTGGTCGTTGAAGAAGATCGCGCGCGGGTTCTTCTGATTGATGATCGGCCCCTCGAAGCTGGTCTTCGAGAAGACCGCCACCTGAGAGTCGATCGGGACGTCCAGTGCCTTCAACAGGGAGCGCAGGTATCCATCGCCGGGCTCGTAGCTCAGCGTGGCCGTTCCGTCCTGGATCGCCGCACCAAGCTTGGCCACGGCATCCGTACGGGGCGCCTTGTAGTACTGAATCGCGGGGTCCTTGAACGAGTGCATGAAGCCTTCCCGCTGCGCGAGAAGGCCGACCGCGCTGGTCGCGTCGAAGATGGACAGGAGAATGAGGAAACTTGCTGAAGGGCGACGCACGGGGAATTTCACCGGCGCGAGCACGGGTGGAGAGAGACCCCTCTCACCACCCGCTCAATACGACCCGCTGCCTCTAGGCTAGCACGAGACGCAGTGGTGGTTGTTCTTCGAGCCCAGCTTTTCAGCGAGCGCGATGGTGTCCGGGAACGGCTGGATGCGCTGCACCGGCCCGTTCGCCATGTCGGCCACGGTGCGCCCCTCGCGGTCGACGGCCTTGATGTCGGCCCCCTTCGACACGAGGTAGAGCATCATTGCGTTGTCGCCGCGCGACGCCGCGTTGTGCAGGGCCGTCTGGCCGTTCTGGTCGCGGGCGTTCACGTCCGCGTGGAGATCCTCGACCAGATACTTCACCGCCGCGAGCATGCCCGTCGGGGCGAAGCGGTGCGAGTTGGCCGCGAAGCCCTCGCCGTAGCCTTCACCCGAAGCCGCCAGCAGCGGCGGCACGCCGGGGCCGCCAACCGGAATCGGGGGCAGGCCCGACACGTCCTTCACCGCGCGCGCCGTGCCGCCGGTGAAGCTCCGGCCCGCCGGCTTCATCGTCGGAATGCCCGGATCGGCGCCATGGGCCATGAGAAGCTTCATGGCATCGATGTCCGAGGCGTAGGCGGCGCGCCAGAAGGCCGTCGCCCCGATCTCGTCAACGCCGGAGAGGTCGAAGCTGTAGCCCGAGTACCACACCTTGCGGTTCACCCGCACGTTCGGGTTGGCGCCGTGGTCCAGCAGGTCCTTCATCAGCGCGAGATAGGTGGTCTTCTGCTGCTTGTAGGCCTGCGGCTGCGGATAGAGCGACTTCTGCGCCCATTCGCAGTTGATGGCGGCGTAGAGCGGCGCGACGCCGTTCTCCGCGATGAGGTTCGGGTTCGCGCCGTGCGCCAGCAGCGCCTCGGCCAGATCGAAGTGGCCGTTGATCGTGGCGATCAGCAGCGCGCTCGTCTTGTCGCCGGCCGCGACCTGGTTGACGTCGGCGCCGGCCGCGAGCAACGCATCGACCGCGTCGCTGTAGCCCTGGCGCGAGGCGAGCAGCAGGGCCGTCATGCCACCCTGGTGGCCGACGAGCTCGTTCTGCTGGAAGCCACGGTCGACGCCCGGGATCTGCGGCTTGCCGTTCTTCTTGTTGCTGGCCGCCTCGAAATCGAACTCGTCGAAGCCCTCGTCTTCCTTCTTCTTGTCCTTGCTTGCGACTTCAGGCTTCTTCGCGTCGTTCTCGGCGACCTGCGCCTCGGGCTTCTGGCCCGGACGCGCCTTGGCGCCCTTGGCGTCCTTGGCCGGCGCCGGCTTCGCCGAGGCTTCCGCCGCAGGCTTGGCCGCCGCGTCAGCC
>JANWLS010000022.1 GCA_025450765.1 Vicinamibacterales bacterium
ATTCGACGCGAAGCTGGTTGTCGTCGTCGAGCGAATACGTCACGCGAACGCTGAGCGACCCCGGATAGCCGTCGTCGCCCGCGGCGATCTCACAGCGAAGCTCGGCGCCATCGACGCCGCCTCGGCGGAATCGGTCGACGGCCCACTCGCGACAGTGGAATCCTCTCGGTCCGCCGTGAAGGTGATTGGGCGGGTCGTTGATCGGCAGCGAGTAGGCCATTCCGTCGAGGGTGAATCGTCCGCGGGCGATCCGATTGGCGTAGCGGCCGACGAGCGCGCCGAAATAGCGAGCATCCGCCATGTAGGCATCGAGCGAGTCGTAGCCCAGCGTGACGTCGGCGATTCGGCCACGCCGATCGGGCACGTGGATCGATGTGATACGCCCGCCGAGCGGGATGAAGCGAACCTCGACACCGCGTTCGTTGGCGAGGAGAAAAGCGTCGATCGTCATCGTCGACTCGCCTCGGAGGTCTCCGGACGCGTCGAAACGAAGATCACGCCGGCACCGTGGCCGAGACCCCAGCGCGCCGTCGCCGCGACGCCGTCGTAGTGCCGTATGTAGACCACGGCGCTCACCGGAATGTTGCGCAGGGCTTCGACGCCGCCCACCTGCACGCCGTCGACGTATCCGATCACTCGCGTCGGCGTCGAGAAGCTGTCCGGCCCACGTGTCTCAAACCAACTTTGGTGCATCGACTCGACCGCGTCGTACGCCGTGACGAAGTGGCTGTCGGCAAGCTGCTGCCGCGTGATCACGGCGCGATCGGGATGCGCCGGCGCAGGCGACTGGTGAATGCAGCCCGCGCCCGCGGCAAGCGCGCATGACGCGGCGAGAGTCAGCAAGCGTCGCATCGGGGGCTCCGCATCAACTCGCGCGGCCTAGCCGAGCACCAGGCGTTCGACCTCGGCGAACGAGGCGACGACTTCGTCGGCCGCGTCGACGACCGACTGCCGGCGCGCGAACCCGGTATATGCCGCGAAGCAGTCGACCGACTCGCGCATCGCGACATCGGTCATGCCGTCACCGACGGCAAGCACGGGCGCGTCGAGAGCCAGGTCGCGCACGACATCGCGTTTACCGCTCGACGTAGTGAGCGGCGATGCGGCGTCGAAGTCTACGTACGCGCCGATCGCGTCGAAGTGGATCGGCACCGCATGCAGATCGCCAGGCGACAGGCCGACATGATACACCAAACGCAGCAGGGCCGGTCTGAGGCCGCCGCTCACGAGGTGCACCTGAACGCCGGCGCGCTGCAGCCGATGAATTGCCTGAGGTGCGCCCAGTGCGACTCGCTCCACGTACACATGGGACAGCGCTTCGATCTCGTCGTGGCGTGGACGGATCTTGGCAAGGCGCCGGGCGTACACACTCTCGAGGGGCAGGCCGCCCTGCATCGCGGCGCGCGTCATCTCCGATACGGCGCGCGCCACCTCGTCGCCACGACAAGCCGCCAACCAGTCGATCCCCTCGACCCCGGACAGAGTGGAGTCGACGTCGAGCACGACCGATCGGAAGCGCGGCTCACCAGTACTCATATTCTGACGCTCGCGTCGTCAGTCCGGCACATCGCCGGTGTCGCCGAACTTGATCACGCTGGCCGAGAGAATGTCGCCGAGCGCGAGGAGCCGGCGGCGCAGCGCGTCGTCGATGCGGCCGTCAACGGCGACGGCGGCGAGGGCCTCGCCGCCCTCGCGAAGCCGCGCTTGATGGTACTCGGCGATGTTCACTCCGGCGGCGCCGAGCAGCGTCCCGACGCGTCCGATGACGCCGGGCACGTCGGCGTTCGTCAACACCAGCAGCGTGTGCCGCGGAGCGACGTCGACCTTGAATTCGCCGATCCGCGTGATGCGCGGGCCGACGCCGAGGGCCGCGACTCCGCCGATGACTAGTTGCTGCCCCTCGCCGCGAACGGCCACGCGTATCGTGTGCGCATCCTCGGCCGCCTGCAGCGGCACCGCGGCGATCGCGATGCCGCGCTCCGCGGCCCGCGCGCGCGCGTTGACGAGCGTGATGCGGTCGTCCCCGGTGATGCCGCGCAGCGCGCCGGCTGCCACCGCCGCAGCGAGCAGCGACTCGCCGCCAGCGAATTGCCGGCCGACGTGCAGCGTGATCTGTTCGATCGCCTTGGCGTTACGGTCGGCGAGCAGCGCGCGCGCGATCTCGGTCGACTGCCGGGCCAGCGCGACCGCACCGCGTAGGTCGCGCCATCGGCCGCGGTCGACGCCCGCAAGATTCACGGCGCCGGACAGATCACCGGTCAGAAGGGCGTCGCGTACGGCGACGCAGACGTCGACGGCGACGTTGCGCTGGCCCTCGGCGGTCGATGCGCCGAGGTGCGGCGTGAGCAGCACGTTGTCGATGCGCCGGAACGGATCGCCCGCGGCAAGCGGTTCCTTGGTGTAGACGTCGAGCAGCGCTCCGTGCACGCGTCCCGATTCGAGTGCCGCGGCAAGCGCCGACTCCGCGACGATGCCGCCGCGTGCGAAGTGGGCGACGATCGCGCCTTCGGGCAGGCGGTTGAGCGCCGCGGCGTCGATCATCCCTCGCGTCTCGTCGGTGATTGGCGTGTGGACGGTGAGGATGTCCGCGCGCGGCAGGAGCTCGGCGAGCGTGTCGGCGCGGTCGACGCGTAGCAGCTCGAACCGCTCGCGCTGCACGTACGGATCGAACGCCGCCACGCGCATGCCGAAGGCGTGCGCGCGAATCGCCACCTCTCCGCCGATGCGGCCAAGGCCGACAATGCCGAGCGACCGCCCCGCGAGCTCGGTGCCGAGCAGGTCAGATCGGTCCCACCGTCCGTCACGCATGGACGAAAAGGCTCGAGGCAGGTGTCGCACGAACGACAGCAGCGCGCCGAAGAAGAGCTCGGCAACAGCGATGGTATTCCCACTCGGTGCGTTGATCACGGCGATGCCGAGTGACGTCGCGGCCGGGAGGTCGATGTTGTCGGTGCCGACACCAGCGCGGCCGACGACGCGCAGTCTTGTCGCCGCACGGAGCAGGTCGGCGGGAAGTTGCGTTGCGCTGCGCCCGACGAATGCATCGTAGCCGCCGATCTCGGCGACGAGGTCGCGCCAGGGGCGCGTGGGGCGTTCATCGACTTCGAGCGCGGGCTCGGCACGGAGCAGGTCGACACCGCGCGGATCGACCTCGTCGGTCACGAGCACGCGCAGCCGCGTCACGGGGAGTGCACGGCCAAGCTCGGCGCCCACCGATCGAGAACGTTGGCCGGCGTGAAGCGGGCTGCTTCGGCGGCGGTGAGCACCCGGCGCGACGGACTCGACACGGCGCCGGGCCCGGTCGTGCCGTACTCGAAGAAGCGCGCCGACGCGGGCTCGTACCAGACGCGAGTGCCAGTCGAGTCGACGGAGGACATCCGGTCCCAGCCACGCGCCCCAATGTGGTCGTCCATCCAACAGTCGATGAACGCCACGCTCGCATTCGCTCGCGCGCTGGCGAATGGATGCCAGGGCCGCCCAAGCGTCACCGAGTTTTTCGCCATCGCTGGACTGTCTTTCACGAGGCGACTCCGAATGAACAAGAAGCCGAACGGCCGCGCGCTGTCAGTGCTGGCGGCGGTGACATAGCCGTTGGTCGTCGCGTTCTTGCGGTCGCGCGACACGATCGTACAGCCGTCGAACACCGCCTGGCCCGCGCCGAAGATGAAGTCGACGTGGCCCCAGATCTCGCATCGATAAAAGTAGCTCCGACCGGAATTGGCGAAGAGCGTGTCCTGAAAGCCGGTAATCTTGACGTTGACGAACGTCGCGCGGTCGGAGCCAAGGTCGGCCATGAGCGCGACGGCCTGCATGTTTTTGAGCTTGGTTGGATCACCGTCCGGCTTGGCGATGTTTTCGGGATAGTCGAACGCGTTCTCGATGGTGAGGTTCTCGGCGCGGAAATCGGGGGCGACGATGCGCAGCGTGTAGCTGCCGCGCGTGCCGTAGGTTCCGCCACCGGGGCTGGGCGTGTCGGCGGCCGCGTCGTAGGTGAGCACGGTGTTGTCGCGGTCCTCACCGATGAGTGTTACGTACGGCCGATCGATCGTGAGCTTTTCGTGATAGCGCCCGTTGCGAATGAAGATCGCCGCGCGGCCAATGCCATTCGGCGGCAACGCGGTGAGCGCGGCGCCGAGGGTGCGGAAGGTCGGCGTGCCAGAGGCGCTGTCGCCCTCAGCGCCGCCGAAATGCGCGTCGACGATCGCCGCGTAGCGGCCGCTCGTCGGCGCTCCGGTCACGACAGACATCGGCACGAATTTCCCCGTGCACGAGTTCGCCGGGGCCTCGGAGGTCGTGCCAGTCGCCTGAACATCGGATCCCGTGACCTCGAGGTTCGTGGGTCCGGGTCCGCGATCGAGCGACAGGTGGCTCGCGCTCACTTTCACCGCGCCCGCGTCGTCGAAGTGCACGTTGTCGAACGAGATGCCGAGCCGGCGCGACGCGTCATAGCCCTCGAGAATCACTCTGCCGCCGCCGATGACGCGCACGTCTTTCAAGCGAATGTCGCGAAACAGCGGTATGAGGGACCCGGTCGTCTGAGGCGAAGCGGTGTAGTGGGTGTCCATGTCGATCGGATCTTTCGTGTTTCGAATGCAGACGTCGCGGTATTCGACGTCGTGGACCAATCCACCGCGACTCGCGTTGGACTTGATGCGGAGGCCGTTGTCGGCGCGGTCTACCGATAGGTCGAAGACGCGGATCGCGCTCGCGCCGCCGTCGGTCTCGCTGCCGATCGACATCCCATGGCCGCGATAGAAATGGTCGTGCGAGATCGTCATGTGCGAGCTGGCGATCTTGCCCGCCTTGATGGCGACGTTGTCGTCACCGGTGTTGATGAAACTGTGCGTGATCGTGACGTTGGTCGCACTGGCAGGATCGATGCCGTCCGTGTTACGCGCCCGCGGATCGCGGGTGTCGATGCGCACGCCCCACGCGGTAAAGCCGTTCCCTCGATCGAACACGACGTGGAAGTTGGGCGAGTTCTTGAAGGTGACGTCGTACACCGTGACATCGTTCGACGTCGTGAATTGCACGAGGCGAGGACAGCTCTGGCTTAGGTTGCGCTGCTTGGCATCCTGGGCGAGGTCCCACCAGGACACGGTCTTACCGATCAGCGCAGCCCATCCGCGACCGTCGATCGTGCCAGGACCCATGATTCCGCTACCGGCGGCGTTCGTGGCGGAGATGAACGGGCGGCAGCCGTGGCCCTTCTTGTCGACGGTGCCGCAGCGGCCGTCGATGTCGTAGTCGCGTGCGTCGCGCGACGCGAAGAGCACGACGTTCGTGTCGACGACGAGCGTGACGCCTCGCGTCACCGTGAGCGCACCGGCGAGGAAGGCGCGTTGGGTACCGCTCGCACGGAGGACGACCGCGCGGCCCGCGGCGCAGCTCACAATCGCCGATTGAATGCGCCGCGTATCCGGCCTCGACTCGTCCGCGCCGGCGAGCGTGGTGTCGGCGACCGGAGTGAGCCGCGCGTCGAGCGTGGCGCAGGCGGCGGGACGATGCGGCTCGACGACGGTCCGCGTATCCTGTGCGTTGGCCGCCGCGCCTACGCCGAGCGCGATCGCGGCACCGAGGACGGCGGTCAGCGAGGGGCGCGTCATGGCTTCCCCGCTTCGACCGTGACGACGATCGGCGTCGCGATGCGCCGCGCCTGATCGTCGAGGTAGTGCCACCAATCACGGACGTCGCGGAAGTCACCACTGTCGGTCCAGCCTGCGCCGATGTAGTAGTCGACTGGAACGCCCGATCGCGCGTGCGACAGCGCGAGGTAGTGCGTGCTCGTCTCCTTCCAATCCGTTACCGCCGATCGCGGAAGGAGCACAGCGATGCCGAGCTCACCGTGCCCACCATCCTTGGGCAGGATCGGCCCCCACTCGGCGAGCCAAGCCCAGTCGTTCGCCTTGCTCTCCGAGCCGACGACGCCGGCACGCTTCACGATGCCCGAGACCCAGGGAACGTCCGTGGAGCCCGCACCCTCCGTTCTGAAGGTGCTCACGACGTGATTGAGATTGTGCCCCGCGTCGAGGGCGACGCGCTTGATCTCCGACACGCGAAGACCGCCGGCGTTCCACGGCTGGTAGTTGAGCTCGAAGATGGCTCGTACCGGGCCGTTGGCGATGATGCGCCAAGTCTTGAAGTTGAGTGCGTGATAAAGCGAGTCGTTGCGCCAGATCGCAGTGCCGCCGGCGCCGAGCGACTCGCCGACGTCGAAGAAGTCGGCACCCTCGCCGTTATCGTGGTGATATTCGTCGTGGCCTTTGGCGTACCACTTGTCGACGATGGGTGTACGCACGCGCTTGACCCAGACGTCGACACCGCTGCTGTTCAACGAATCGACCTTCCAGAGGCCCTGGCCGTAGATGCGGTAGGCGATACGGTCGCTTTCCCACGCAACGTCGTCGCGCGGATCTTCGTGCGCCGCGTAAACGCGCTTGACGCCGACGGCCGCCGGGGCATGCGCCTCGACGATGAAGCGGCGTGTTTCGCGCGGCGCAAAGCTCGATTGGAAGATGAGCTCGTCCGTGATGCCGTCGCCGTCGTCGTCCACGGACTGCGAGGGAATCTCGAGCCCTGAGCCGGCATCTCGGACGCGGAGCAGGCCGGGCGCGGCTGACGGCATCGCGCTGCGCACGGCGGCCCACGACACACCGATCGTCTCGTCCGGCCGGGGC
>JANWLS010000023.1 GCA_025450765.1 Vicinamibacterales bacterium
GAAGCGCGACTGGTCGAGTCCGAGCGCCAGATCCGTGAACTGCCGCTCGGAGCCACCCACGCCGAAGAGCGTCACGGCCTTGAGCAGCCGGATCGGCGCGGTGGCCTGCGGGCGTGCAGGGATCACCGGGTCGGCGGCGGATGTCGACGCGGTCATGGAGCGAATACCTCGAAACTCGGTGCGATCTAGCGAGAGCCCTCGACCGTGGCGCGCATCGCCACGGCCAGCCCCGCCAGGTAATAGAAGAAGAACTCGTACGACGCGGGGTAGAACACGGCGGACACGGCGAACGTCGCGAGGCTGATCCAGAGGCCCTCGGCGAGCCAGCGCAGATCGGGCGGCACGCCCGATTGAGGGCGCCCCCGCCGGATGCGTCCCACGGCGCGGAAGCAGTACCCCATCAGCAGCAGGAAGAGCAGCAGCCCCGGCAATCCGAGGTCCATCCCGATTTCGAGATACACATCGTGCACCTTGGTCCAGCGCGGGCCCCGCAGATCGTTGAGGACCAGGATGTCCGAGCCGATGCCGGCGCCGATGACGGGATGGGCGGCAATGTAGCGTGCCGCGAGCATCATGTCTCCATACCGGAGCTGGGCAGATCCCGTCGGATCGGAGTTCTTGTTGAGAATCGTCGCCAGCCGGCCGTAGTAACGGCCGGGCACGAGCGGGAGCGCCAGCACGCCGAGCAGGGCGATCGCTCCGAGCCAGCGGAAATCGAGGCGCGAGCGGAAGCGCCACAGGTACATCACGCCGGTGAACGCGAGCGACAGAAATCCGGCGCGCGAGAAGGTCGCGACGATGGCCGCGGCCGACAGCGCCATCACTCCCGCGAGCAGCAGCCGCCGCCACGTGCGTTCCTCGATGAGGGCCAGCGCCGCCGTGAGCGGAAGAATGATGTTGAGCAGCAGCGCCAGGTCGTTCGGGTTGCTGGCGAGCGGCGCGTCGTAGCCGGCGATGCGGGCCGTGGCCATGTTGGAGATCTCGAGCACGGTACCGCTCGAGAAGTGCGAGAGGGCCGTGAAGCCCACGGGAATCGCAATCAGGCTCAGGACCCAGACCAGGTGCCGCAGGCGGACGGTGCCGATCACGATCGCCCCGAGCAGCCAGGAGATGATGAGGGCCTTGATGAAGATGCCCGTGATGGTGCCGAGGCTGCCGCCGGGCCAGAGCGAGTAGGACACTGAGGCGGCGGCCCACAGGAGCAGGAGCATGCTCAGAAGGACGATCGGCCCTCGCTGCACGAGCGGGGCGCGCCCACGCAGCCAGTCGAGCGCGTGCGCGGCGACGGCCACCGCCACGCTGAGCATCGCGATGTGCAGTGGCGACAGGAACGGCATGATCGTCTGCTGCGGCGCGAGCAGCAGGATCACCGTGAACGTGATCAGGGCCCAGAACGACAGGTTCGGCGGCGGCGCCTCGACGCCCACCGACACGTCCTGGCTCCGCGCCGGCCGCCGGCGCCACCAGTCGCGGTCGGCGAGCGGGGCCACGCCTTCCAGGGCGGAGTCGGCGCCGTTCACGCGGGCCTCCGGGTGCCGAAGCGCGACGGCACCGCCGCCCCGAACGCCATCGGGACCGAGGCCTGGTGCGTCACTCCTTGCGAGCCGCGGCCGCTCACCATCACGCGGAAGGTGTCCAGGAGGATCCGGCAATCGAGCGCCAGCGACATGTGCTTGATGTAGTACAGGTCGTAGCGCAGCTTCTCCATTTCCTCATCCAGGTTGTTGGCGTACCCGTAGCGAATCTGCGCCCAGCCCGTGAGCCCCGGGCGCACCATCGACCGCAGCGAGTAATACGGAATGTCCAGCCCGGTGCGCTCGTTGAGGTTGCGCGCCACGACGCGGAGCAGCGGCAGGTTCGTGACGGGGTGCGGCCGCGGCCCCACGAGATTCATGTCGCCGCGCAGGATGTTCACGAGTTGCGGCAGCTCATCGAGGCGGAGGCGTCGCAGCCAGCGGCCCAGGCGCGTGATCCGATCGCGATTGTCGACGACCCATTCCGACGTGTGCGCCGCCGCGGGCGCCATCGTCCGAAACTTGATCAGCGTGAAGGGACGGCCTGCGACGCCGACGCGCGGCTGCGTGAAGAAGACGGGCCCCGGTGAATCGAGCTTGATGGCGAGCGCCAGCAGCGCCAGCAGCGGACCGGCCACGATGAGCCCGATGAGGGCGACCAGCACGCTGATCAGCCGCCCGAGCGCCGCATGCAGTCGGCGCTGATGGAAGTGGTGCGAAAAGATGATCTCGCTCGGCGCGAGCCCCTCGACCGGGAGGCGTCCGGTGAGCCGTTCATACACGTCGAGCCCATCCTCGATCCGCATGCCCCAGCGGATGCGATGCTCCAGCAGTTCGCGGATCGGCAACTGCTCGCGCCGTTCCTTGAGGGCGACGATGATCCGGTCCGGCTTGACGCGCTCGGTGATCTCGGTGAGGCGCGACAGGGGACCGAGGATCGGGTAGCCGAGATAGCGGCTGCTCGGCGACACCGTGTCGTCCACCAGCCCCACGATCTCGTACGCACGGCTCGGGTCGGCTTCGGCCGCCTCGACCAGCTGCTCGAAGAGCGGCGTGAGGCCGAGCACGATGGCGCGCTGCGTCCGCGGCTTGCGGGCCGGCGGCTCGGCGCCACCCCAGCACACGCGGATCGCGAGGCCGCCTCCGTGCTCCGTGACCGGAACCGCGAGCGCCGAGGTGGCGAGGGCGAACAGATCGAAAGGACCAGGGGCCATAAATAAGGGTTCAGCGGGCGCTCAACGCGGGGGCAGGGGACCGGCGCGGCCGGCTGGAATAGTAGGAGTAGTACTCCTTGAGCGGACGGTCGTCGCTGTTGAAGACGATGCCGAGCACCTTCGACGGGATGAGGAATTCGAGCGCCTCACCCACGAGGCGCTTCGGCGTCTTGTTCGCGGCGACGACCATCACGACGCCGTCGACGAACTGCTGAATGACGCGGGCGTCGGACACGGGAATCAGCGGTGTCGTATCGACCACGACGTAGTCGAACTGCTCGCGCGCCTGCTTCATGAGCTCTTCGAACTGTGTCGACTGCACCAGTTCGCCCGGCGACATCGAAGTCTCCCGGCCCGCCGCGATCAGCGAGAAGCGGAATTCCGGTGGCCGTCGCGCGATCTGGGCCAGCGGAATCGACGAATCCGCGAGGCTGTCGGCGAGCCCTGGCAGCTCGTTCATCTTCTCGAGCCCGAGCCTGGACGCCACCGACGGGCTGCGCAGATCGGCGTCGATGAGGAGCACCTTCGACGCCCGGTTCTGCGCCAGCGCTCCCGCGAGGTTGATGGAGGTGGTGGTCTTGCCGTCACCCATCGTGGCGCTGGTGACGGCCACCACGGCGAGCCCGGTGCGGCGGCGCGCCTGGTCGATCTGGTGGCGCAGCGTGAGGTACTGCTCGAATTCGGGCGGTTTGGCCGCGACGAGGCTCACCAGGTGTTCTTCCACGGCCAGCGAATTGTTCATGAGCATGGCTTCGGTCCGTTATTCGACAGTGACGCTCTTGGCCAGGTTCCGGGGCTGGTCCACGTCGCAGCCCCGCAGCGTGCCGAGGTGATACGCCAGGAGCTGCAGCGGCAGGGCCACGAGCAGGGGTTGAATCCAGTAGACGGCCGGCGGCATCGGAATCTGGCAGTCGGCGCGCCCGGCCATTTCCCGATCGCCTTCGGTCGTGAGGGCGATGACGATCCCCTCGCGAGCCTTCACTTCTTCGATGTTGCTGGCCATCTTGGCGTAGGTCGGGCCGCGCAGCGCGATGGCCACGACTGGGAGCTCGTTGTGCACGAGGGCGATCGACCCGTGCTTCATCTCGCCGGCGGCATACCCCTCGGCGTGGATGTAGGAGATTTCCTTCAGCTTCAGCGCTCCCTCGAGCGCCATCGGATGGTGGATGCCGCGCCCGAGGTACAGAAAATCGCGGCTGGCGGTGAATCGTGCGGCGATGTCGCGCAGGAACTCGCTCTGCTCGAGCAAGGCCGTCATCCGGTCCGGCACGGTCTCGAGGTCCTGCAGGATCAGCTGCGCCAGCGGCTCCGGCATCGTCCCGCGCGCGCGGCCCAGGCGGACGGCGAGCAGGAGCACGGCGGCGAGCTGCGCGGTGAACGCCTTGGTCGAGGCGACACCAATCTCCAGGCAGGCGCGCGTGTAGACCACCCCGTCGGCCTCGCGCGCGAGCGAGCTGCCGACGACGTTGCAGATGCTGACGGCGCGTGAGCCGCGTGTGCGCGCTTCCTGCAGGGCCGCGAGCGTATCGGCCGTCTCGCCGGACTGCGAGATGGCGACGGTGAGCACGTTCGAATCGACGAGCGGCTCACGGTAGCGGAACTCCGAGGCGATGTCGACCGTGACGGGCACGCGCGCGAGCGCCTCGATGAGGTACTTGCCGACGAGCGCCGCGTGCCAGGAGGTGCCGCACGCCACGAACTGGAGGCGTTCGAGCGAGGCGAGCTCGCGGTCGCCGATCGCCAGCTCCGGAATGGAGACGAGGCCGCGCGCCGCGTCGACGCGCTCGCGGAGCGTGTTCCGGATCGCCTCGGGCTGCTCGAAAATTTCCTTGAGCATGAAATGCGGGAAGCCGCCTTTTTCCGCGGCCTCTCGCGACCAGGGGAGCCCCACCGGCCGCCGGCTCACCGGATGGCCATCGAGCGTCAGGAGCTGGACGCCGTTCGGCGTGAGTACCGCCATTTCGCCTTCGCCGAGCACCAGGATCCGTTCGGTGATGCCGAGCAGCGCCGGCACATCCGAGGCCAGGAAGACCTCGTCGTCGCCGAGGCCGATGATGAGCGGCGAGCCGCCGCCGCGTGCCGCAACGAGCGTGCGCGGCGACTGCGCGTCCACGCTCGCGATCGCATACGAGCCCTTGAGATCGCGCGCCGCGCGCCGCACCGCCTCCGGAAGGCCGGCCTCGCGATACTGCTCGATGAGGTGCGCGATGACTTCGGTATCCGTCTCCGATCGGAAGCGGTGTCCTTCGCCGGCGAGCGTCTGCCGCAACGCGAGGTGGTTCTCGATGATGCCGTTGTGGGCGATGGCGAACCGATCGAGGCAATCGGTATGCGGATGCGCGTTGAGCGCGGTCGGCCGTCCATGCGTCGCCCAGCGCGTGTGCGCGATGCCGACGCAGCCATGGGTGGGATCCCCCGCGACCATCGCTTCGAGCGCGGTGATCCGGCCCGGCGCCTTGCGGATTTCGAGACCGTGGCCGTTGACCGTCGCCAGCCCGGCGGAGTCGTAGCCGCGGTAGTCCAGCCGCCGCAAGGCGGGCATGAGAAACCCGGCTGCGTCGCGATGTCCGACGTATCCAACAATGCCGCACATAAGGAGAATCCTCGAAAGGCTACGGGCGAGGGAGCACAGGCTAGACGTGCACTTTGGCCAACAGCGTCACCATGTGCTCGCTGTTGTTCGCGAAGTGGTAGGAGACAGCCGCGACGAGGACCACCACGGCCAGGACCGCGACCGCCTTGATGGCGTTGCGCCCGCGCCGGCGCCAGATGTCGCGCCGCGTGACGATCCGCGGAATCGTGGCGAGCACCGGCACCGAGGTGAAGGCCTTCAGCTCGTCCACCGAATGGAACGAGGAGTCGAACTGATCGACCAGGAAGATGACGATGATGCCGGCGATGATCGCGAGCAGGGCGCCGATCCCGATGAGCAGGGGCCGGTTGGGCGCAATGGGCTTGGACGGCGGCACGGCCGGCTCGCTCACGACCAGCGTCTCCGAGATGTGCTGCGCGTCGGTGAGGCTCGAGAGCTGCGCCTGCTCGTACTGCTTCAGCAGTGCGCCGTACACGTCGCTCGTGGTCGTGTAGTCGCGTGACAGCTGCGCGAGCTGCTGGCCGCGCTCCGGCGCCTGCTGCAGCCGCTCCTCGTAGTCCTTGATGGACGCGCGAAGGCCGACTTCCTTCGACCGGAGATCCTTCAGCTGATCGCTGACCTCCGTCAGCATGTGCTTCTGGCTGTCGAGGTCGACGGCGCCCGGCGTGGCCGGATCGGAGGCGTTGCGGAGGTTCGCCCCCGCATGGGCCGTCAGGTTCGCCTTCAGCGTGGCGATCTCCTGCTTCAGCCGGATCACGTCGGGATATTGATCCGTGAATCGCGTCTGCAGCTGCACCAGCTGCGACTGCAGATCGGCGAGCTGCGCGGCCGGGGAGTGGGTGAGGTCCGGACCCGAGGCACCCGCCGCCACGGCGGCCTGGAGCTGCAGCTGCTGCTGCTGGAGCTGCTGCTGGCCGGTGAGGTTCGCCTGGAGCTGGCCGCTCAAGCGGCCGAGGACCGCGAGGTTCGCCTGCTCCTGCTGCGGCAGCTCGCCCAAGTGCTGCCGGCTGAAGTCGCCAATCCGCGCATTCTGGCCCGCGAGGCGATCCTTGATGGCATCGAGCTGCGCTTTCAGGAATGCCGTGGACTGCATGATCGCCTGCTTCTGCAGTTGATTGTTGGCGGCGACCCACGCCGAACCGAGCGCGTTGGCCACCTTCGCGGCCTGCGCCGGATCGGCGCTGGCATAGCTGATGGCGATCATGTGCGGCGCCCCGCCGCTGTCGGCCTGCGGGTCGACGGCGATACCGGTCTTGAGCTGGCCGACCGCCGCGTCCAGCGCGTCCTTCTGCTGGAGATCGGGCCAGAGCTTCTGCTGTGTGGCGACCGATTCGAGCGAGGGCCTGCTGAGGACGAGCTGCTGCACACGATCCAGGTGGGCATTGATTCGTGCGGCCTGGTCCGAGGGATTGACATAGGCGGACGAATCGGTCGACGTCGCCGGCTGCACGAGCACGACGACGCTCGCACGATACATGTCGGGTAGCACCAGCGCGATCGTGGTGACGGCCGCGAACACCCACACGGCGACCGCGAGGCCGGCGCCTATCCGGCGGCGGCCCGTCGCCACAATCGAGCGGAGGTCGAACGATGGTTCCTGCATGCTGGCTCCAGAAGCGCGTGCGCTACGGCACGATGATGATGTCCCCACGCTGGAGGTAGAAGTTCTGCTGCTCCCCAGGGTTGGAGACGAACGAGTTGTAGTCGAAGTGGATCCGGTCGTGGGCGCCGTTGGCGGTCCGGAGCACCAGGATCCGATCCTTGGCGGCGAAGTCGGTGAACCCGCCGGCCTGCGCGATCATGTCGAGCAGCGTCGCGGGCGACTTGAGATCGAACCGCCCGGGCGTCTTCACCTGGCCCAGCACGGACACCTTGATGCTGTTCACCTGCTGCACGATGACCGTCACCTGCGGCTTGGCGATATAGGTCGACAGCTCGCGCGCGAGCACTGCCTGCAGCTGGCCCGGCGTCATGCCGGCTGCCTGGACATCGCCGAGGAGCGGGACGGAGATCTTGCCGTCAGGCCGCACGGGGACGACGCGGCTCACGGCCGTGTCGTTCCAGACGGCGACGTCGAGAACGTCCTCCGCGCCGATGCGATAGGCCTCGAGGTCGGAGGCCGACGTGTCGGGCACGGCCGGGACGGCGGCCGCCGCAGCCGGGGCCGGTGCGGACGCCGACGGAGCGGGCGCCGGTCCGGGTGCACGGGAGCCGGCGGCCTGCGCATGCGGGCTGCCGGTGAGGAGACCGACGGTGGCGAAGACGATGGCGGAAACGAACAGTGGCCGGGACATGACATCTCCACGGCGCAGGGGACTGCGCGAGTGACGCGGCGTCAGAATTCGACGCCGCGCTGCGGGGTCACGGTGAACGAGATGAGCGCGATCTGGTGGTGCAGAGCCTGGTCGAAGGTGGCGAACCGACCGGACTGGCGGCTGTAGGTGTAGGACCCCACCACGGCGAGTTGCGGCGTCAGCTGCAGGATGATGGTGGTGCCGAGATCGTAGACGTTCAGGTTCAGGTTTGACGTCCCATCGCTGGTGTGGAAGTAGCCCGGGCCGAAGCCGATGTCCACGCGCCGGGATGTGCGAACCGAGATTTGCAGGTTGACGGTCCGGACGTCCAGCGGAAGTAAGGCGCCGAGCGTCGTGCCTTGCTGCTGGGCGTAGTTGAGCGTCATGTCGCCGCGCTGGAACGCGCGTTTGAGTGTGGCGGTCGCTTCAGGCTCGACATCCCCGGGCGTGATGCGCGGGCCCGCCCACACTTCGAGGCTCGTCAGCGGCGAGAACTGCTGCCGGACGCCGAAGAGGAAGAGGTTCGATCGGACACCGAAGCCGTTGCCGAACCCGAACTGCCGAAGCGTGTAGCCCACGCCCAGCATCGTCGTTCCCGTGGCCTGGTGCTCGACGCGCGCGCTGGCGTCGCTGACCCAGGACGAGAACGTGTTCGCGCCGGCAGGGTTGATGAGGGATTGGCCCCCAAAGCCATCACGGAGCCAGTTGTAGGCAAGGATGGCCTTCGTGCGGCCGGTGACCTGGGCGGTCACCTGCGGATTGATCACGATCTGGTCGGCTTCGAAGCGCCCGATCGCCAGGCCCGTCGTGGGGCCGGTGAAGCCGTTCAGGCGCAGGTCGTACGGCGTGTGCGTGCGGGCGTACGTGCCGATCGTCGTGAAGGACACCTTCGGGCTGACCTGGTACTGCAGGTCCATCCCGGCGTTCTGCCGCACGAACGGCGAGTTGAGGTCCGTGTTGTGCGGATAGATTTCGGTGTCGAAGGTGTAGTGCCCGATCAGGTGGCCGCGCGGCGCGCGGTAGCCGACCTCGAGGCCCGGGCTCACGCGCGAGACGATGTCGGTGACCGGGTCGGCCCCCGGGATCATGAACAGGTTGTCATCATAGAATTCGCCGACGGCGATGCTCGGCTTGATGTAGCTGCCGTTCTGGGCGTAGGCCGGCATCGGGAAGGCGAACAGCGACGAGACGAGCACCACGAGCGCGATCGGCCACGCCCGGGTGACGCGGACCGGTGAGAGCGTAGATTTCAGCAGCATGCCTCTACATCCGTGCAGTCGACGACGACCGCGACACTGCGTTGCAGCAGGTTGACCGAGAGCACGAGGAGCCCCTTGCCGGCATCGACCTGGCGGAGGACGCCGGCGACCCCCGCCAGCGGCCCGCGCCTGATCCAGACGTGCCGACCTTCCTGCAGGTACGGATGCGGCAGCGTCCGCAGGCGGGAGGCCACCACCCTGCGGATCGCGGTCACTTCACCCTCCGGGACGACGGCAAGCCGATCCCAGCGCTCGCCGAGGATGCGCACGAGGCCGCGCGTCTTGCGCACTTCGACGTAGGCCGACTTGTCCATCGTGTGCCGGAGGAACAGGTACCCGGGGAACATCGGTGTCTGGATCAGGCGGCGACCGCCCTTCCGCCGCGACCAGGCGTCGATCGTCGGCAGGAAGACTTCGAACCCCTTATTGGCGAGCTGCTCTTCCACCTGCCGTTCGCAGTGGCTGTTCGTCCAGAGCGTGCACCAGAATGGTGCGCCGGGTTCAGGTGTCAAGGCTTCGCCCCCTTCGGTGATGCGCCGGCTGCCCGGCGCGACATCGACCACGGATCCCCACGCGCTCACGACGCAGAACGTGCGCGTCGCGGCTCGGGATCCAGCATAGCGGCGGGGCAAAAACCGACAAGCTCGGAAATCCCCACGTATTGAGGAGGAAAACCCTGTCAACGGCCTGATTGTTGGTGGTCGTGTAACTTGGGGAATGGTCGTGTCGTTTCGACCGACCGGCGTGCCTCAACGCGAGCGGCAGATGGGGTGGCCCATCCCATGGGTGGACGCGGGGACGCGGAGGGAAGTGGGCTCGTGCGTCAGGCGCTCAGCGGATCTGGCCCTCGCCGTCGATGATCCAGCGGGGGGTCGTGAGCTCACGCAGCCCGACCGGACCTCGAACGTGCAGTTTCTGCGTGGAGATGCCCAGCTCTCCGCCCAATCCGAGCTCGAAGCCATCCGTAAAGCGCGTGGAGGCGTTCCAGTACACGGCCGCCGCGTCCACCTCGTCTTGAAAGCGGCGCGCCCTGGCCTCTGAGCCGGTGACGATCGCTTCGGAATGTTTCGAGCCGTGCCGCTCGATGTGCGCCAGGGCCTCTTCCAGATCCGACACGACGCGGCAATTCATGACGAGGTCCAGGTACTCGGTATCCCAGTCCTCGGGCGCCGCTGCCTGAACGCCGGCCCTCCCCGCCAGAATCCGTGCGGACGCCGGATCACAGTGCCAGGCCAGCTTCGCCGGCGCGGTCGCTGCGTGAAGCGCCGGGAGGAAGGTCTCGGCGATCGCGCGGTGCACCAGCACCGTCTCGAGGGCGTTGCAGACGCCTGGACGCTGGATCTTCGCGTTCGCCACGATGGCGACCGCCATGGCCAGATCAGCCTCATCGTCCACGTACGTGTGGCAGAGCCCGCGATCGTTCTTGATGATCGGCATGCGCGCCGTGCGCTCCACGAATTCAATCAGCCGTGCGCCGCCGCGCGGCACGACGATGTCGATGAGATCGTTTCGTGCGAGCACGGCTTCGACGAGCGCGCGGTCGTAGGTGTCGATGCCGTAGAAGGGCGCCTCGTTCACGCCGCATCGGCTCAGCGTCTCGCGCATCACGCCGTAGATGGCATGGCTGGTCTGCTTCGATTCGGATCCGCCGCGCAGCGCGATCGCATTGCCGGACTTGAACGCCAGGGAAAATGCCTCGAGAATGACGTTCGGGCGCGACTCGAAGATGAGCAGGATCACCCCGAGTGGAGCCCGCACGCGCGTGATTCGAAGACCGTTGGCCAGTACGCGAGATTCGACGACTTCGCCGACGGGATCGGGGAGATTCGCCGCCTGACGCATGCCCTCTACGGCGGCTTCCACGCGCCGTTCGTCGAGCCGCAGCCGGTCGCGAAACGCGGGAGACGCCTCGGGCGGCAACGCCGAGAGGTCGGCGGCATTCGCCTCGATGATGGGGGCCGACGCGTGGACGATCGCGTCGGCGAGCGTCACGAGAATCGTGCGCTTCTCCTCTGCGCTCATTCGGCGCAGCGAGCGCGCCGCCGATCGCAGCGACCGCAGCGCCTGTTCGATGCCGGCCGGGACGGCGACGCTCATCGACGTCCGCCGATTTGGGTGCCCAGTGTCCGTCCCTCCGCCAGCTCAATCAGTCCACCGGGCCAGTCGCCCCGCACCAGGTGCGTGACGATGCCTTGCCGGTTCGCCCGCTGGGCCGCGAGCAGCTTCGAGGCCATCCCGCCCGTGCCGACCGAGGAGACCGCTTTCGCAGGGGCCATCCTCCGTTCGCGGGCCGTGACGCTGCGACAGAACGGGATCAAGTTCGCGCTCGGGTCGCCAACGGGATCGCGGTCGTACAGGCCATCGACGTCGGTCATCAGCACCAGTCGCTCGGCGCTCATCATGACGGCGACCTGCGAGGCGAGCGAGTCGTTGTCGCCGAAGCGGATCTCCTCGGTGGCCACGGCGTCGTTCTCGTTCAGCACCGGCACGATCCGCCACTTCAAGAGCTCCTCGAGCGTGTTGCGCAGGTTGCGGCGGCGTGTGGGGTCCTTCATGTCGCCGGCGGTGAGCAGCACCTGCGCACCCAGCAGCCCGGTCGACTGGAGCGCGAGGTTGTACTGATCCATGATGAGCGGCTGGCCGACGGCGCTGAGGGCCTGTTTTTGCGGGAGGGTGCGCCGCGGCCGCTTGAAATCCGTCCGGTCCACGGCCCACGCGATCGCCCCGGACGTGACCCAGATGATGTCGATGCGGTGAGCTTTTCTGAGCGCGGACACCTGTTGCATCCACGCGCGTATCAGGAGGGGCCCGCCGGCGCAGACCATCTTGCTGCCCGCCTTGACCACCCAGCGCCGTGATCGTTTCGCCATCATCCGATCATAGGATCGGCGAAACCCGGGCTCAAGCGGTGGGGATCGCCGCGCCGTCAGGCCACGGCGTCGGGCCGGCGCGTGCAGGCGCCGGCCACCCCTCTTGGCGCCCGCCGCAAAACGCGCTATCATCCGACCACTCACCCGACCATTTAGAACGGTACGGCCTTGCTCCGGAAGATTTACCTGCTGATTATCTCGTCGCATCAGGAGCGGACGCTGTACGTCTCCGGCGACACCCTCGACGCGATTCTTTCCCGGGAGAGTCGGGCGGGCTGGCAGGATGGCCCGCGCTGGCGCCTGCTGTCTGAACGGCGTCAGCCGGAAAGGCGCACGCCGGCCAAGTAGGTCGTCTCCGCTACCCGTGGCTGCGGCTGATAGATGCGCAGCTTCCGCTGGTCTGGCTGGTTCAAGCCGGCTGTTGCACCGCCAAGGTCCCATCACCGACGGCGGCCTGCTCGAGATCCCATCGAACGCGTCCGCACAGAACGGCCCTGAGATCGTGATCAACAATTCCGTCACTTATTCGGATCAGCATGACAGAAATGTCTTACTCGTCTCAAAAGGCGAGCCGCGAGCCGTCGCGGCGTCGCGCGGCATCGATGTGGTGCGATATGAAGATACGACGATTATGTCTTAAATTATATTAATACATACAGAATTGTTCATCATGTCCAGGCACCCATTCAGACAGCAAGTGCTTGAGCCTTAGGGAGATACGGGAGATCTCGCACGCGGCCCTCCGCGGAACGGGCTTTGCTGAAGGAGGTGCGTCGTCATGATCGTAGCCGCGGGACTCGCCACACGCCAGCGCCTCCTCGTCATCGGCAACGGTATGGCGGGCGTGGCCTGCGTTGAGCAGATTCTCAAACATCGGCCGCGCTTCGCGATCACCATCTTCGGCGACGAACACTACCCGAACTACAACCGCATCTTGTTGTCGTCGATTGTGGCCGGCGAGCGCACACCCGAAGATTTGACGCTGAATGGCGTCGACTGGTACCGCCGGCACGGCATCGAGCTGCGCCTGGGCACGCGCGTCGTGGACGTCGATGCGGCCGCGAAGACCATCACGGCGGCGGACGGTGCGGTGCATCCGTTCGACGCGCTCCTCTTCGCGACCGGCAGTTCGCCGGCCGTGCCCCCCATTTCGGGCTTGCAACGCGAGGGCGCCTTCGTCTTTCGGACGCTCGAAGACGCCCAAGCCTTGCGGGCACACGCCCACGCGGGTGTGCAGGCGGTCGTCATCGGGGGCGGCCTCCTGGGCCTCGAGGCGGCACGCGCGCTTCAGAGCACTGGCTGCCAGGTGACCGTCGTCCATTTACCCGAGCACCTGATGGAACGGTGCGTCGATGCCGCAGGCGCGGCCTACCTGCAGACGCGCCTCTGGCAACTCGGCATTCGTGTGCTGCTTGGACGGCGGACGACCGCGATTGTCGGGGAAGGGCGCGTTCGAGCGGTCGCGTTCGCTGATGGCGATCCAATTCCCGCCGACCTGGTCGTGATCGCTGCAGGAATCCGCCCGAACGTGACACTCGCCCAGGGCGCCGGCGTGGCGGTCAATCGCGGCATTCTGGTCAATGACTATCTCGAAACCTCTCATCCCGATATCTTCGCGGTCGGCGAGTGCGTCGAGCATCGCGGCGTCTGTTACGGATTGCTCGCGCCGTTGCTCGAGCAGGGCAAGGTCCTGGCGGCCACGATCACCGGCAACAAGGGACCGGTCTATACCGGGACGACGATCGCGACCTCACTCAAGGTCACCGGCGTTGACGTCTGTTCCGCCGGACAGTGGACGGACGACCCAGACAGTTAACTTGTCCGTTACGAAGACCCGGCACTGGGAATTTACAAGAAGCTGCTCATTCGCGAGGGGCGTCTCGCGGGCTTCGTGCTGGTCGGCGACACGGCCGATCAGCCGCGGTATCTGGCGTGGCTCCAGTCTCGGGCGGATGTGACGCGTGAGCGCACGCGGTTGCTCTTTCCACCGCCCGTCGCGGATGCGGGGATGGAGGTGGCGGATCTCCCGGAAGGGGCGACGGTGTGCGGCTGTCTCGGCGTGAAAAAGAGCGACATCCTGTCGGCCATTCACGAGCACGGCGTCCACACACTCGCTCAGCTTCGCGAGCAGACACGCGCCAGCACCGGCTGCGGCAGTTGCACGGCGGTGTGTCAGGCGCTCCTCAAAGCCGCCGTGCCCGATTTCGAGGAGCGGCCGGACAAGGTGCTCTGCGGCTGTCTGCCGTACGCCGAGGACGAACTGCGGACCATGCTGCAGACGCAGCAGCTCCGCTCCGTGCAGGACGTGCTGGAGGTCTATGGCAACGGGATCGGCTGCGACGTCTGCAAGCCGGCCCTCAGCTACTGGTTGGACCTGATTTGGTGCGGCGACCATCACGAGGATCGTTCGGCTCGATTCATCAACGATCGCGTTCACGCCAACATTCAGAAGGACGGCACCTTCTCTGTCGTCCCGCGGATGCGGGGCGGTGTCACCACGCCGCAGGAGCTTCGTCGCATCGCCGACACGGCGGAAAAATTTCAGGTGCCGCTCGTCAAGATTACGGGCAGCCAGCGCATCGATCTGCTCGGCATCAAGAAGGAGGACCTGCCGCAGGTCTGGGCCGACCTTGGGATGCCGTCCGGCGAGGCGTATGCCAAGAGCCTGCGCATGGTGAAAAGCTGCGTCGGGTCGACCTTCTGCCGCTTCGGTGTGCAGGACAGCCTGTCAGCGGCGACCGAGCTGGAGCATCGACTCGAACATCTGTACACCCCGCACAAGGTCAAGGTTGGCTGCGTCGGCTGCCCGCGTAACTGTGCGGAAGCCACGGTCAAGGACATCGGACTGGTCGGGCAGGAAGGCAGCTGGCAGGTCGTGGTTGGAGGCGCCGCCGGCAAGTCCGTGAGGAAAGCCGATCTGCTGGTCACGGTCGAGACCACGGAGGCCGCATTGGAGGCGGCGGAACTTTTCTTCCAGTACTACCGCGAACATGGGCACTACATGGAGCGCAGCTATGACTTCGTCGTGCGTTGCGGGATGGACAAGATCCGCAAGGAGACGGTCTACGCCAGCGACGCGGTGAAGACGCAGCTGCTGGCTCGCCTCCGTAAAGCCAGGGAGAAAGCTCGAGACCCGTGGCAGGTCGCCATCACGACGGCTGATCCGCGATTCGTCCCGTTACGTCCGATGGAGGAGATCGCTCATGACGAAGCTCGACCGGTCGACCAGCCAGAGGTCTGACACGCTGCGCGACATACCACTCGCCGCCTGCAAGGACATTCCACGACGGGAGGGTCGAGCGATCCGCATCGGCGAGCGAGCCATCGCCATTTTCAATCTCGGCGATCGGTTTGTCGCGGTCGACGATCGGTGTCCGCATCGCGGCGGTCCGCTCTCGGACGGCATCATCTCGGGGGCAACGATTGTCTGTCCGCTGCATGCGTGGAAAATCTGTCTGGAGAGCGGTGCCGTCAACACGCCTGGACACCTCCGCGCCTGCATCAGGACCTACCCCACGAGGATCGAGCGCGACACGGTCGTCATCAAGTGGCCCGGCGACCACGATGTGGAGGCAGAGGATTCCTCTGAAGCCACGGTATGAGCGGTCCGCATCTCTTGCCGCTGTTCGTGAGACTCGAGCGCCGACGTGTCTTGCTGGTGGGCGGCGGGCGCATGGCGACCGAACGGGCGACCCAACTCGTTGCCGCCGGCGCCGATGTCACCGTGGTCGCTCCCGACATCCGACCGGCGCTCGCACAACTGCCGGTACGGATTCGCCAGCGTCCGTTCGAGCCGGATGATGTTGAGAACGTCTTCTTCGTCATCGCGGCGGCTCCGTCAACCGTCAATGCCGCCGTCGCCGCAGCGGCCGAGGCGAGGCACGTCCTCGTCAACGCGGTCGATGATCTGCCCAATGCGACGGCGTATTTTGCCGGCGTGGTCAGGCGGGGGGACGTGACGTTCGCGGTTTCCACCGAGGGCCGGGCGCCCGCGCTCACGGCGCTTCTGCGCCAGGCGCTCGAGGTCGTGTTGCCCGACGATTTCGAGCACTGGACCGGCCTCGCGGAACGCCTTCGAAGAGAGTGGCGGCGCGACAACGTGGCGATGGATGCCCGGCGACCGCTCCTGCTCCGGGCTCTCAACCGTCTGTACTGCGAGGCGACCGAATGATGAGCGGAAGCGTGTCGCTGATCGGCGCCGGTCCAGGTGATCCGGAGCTCCTGACGCGACGAGCCGCGGCGAGACTCCGTCGGGCGGACCTGGTGCTGTTCGATGCGCTCGTGGATGGCCGCGTGCTGCGACTCGCCAGGCGGGCTGAACAGGTGTTCGTCGGCAAACGAGTCGGGCAGCGAGCGATCGCACAGGGCACGATCCATGCGCTGATGATCGACGCGGCTCAGCGAGGCCGCTATGTCGTTCGGCTGAAAGGGGGTGACCCGTTGGTCTTCGGACGGGGTGGCGAAGAGGCGCTGGCGCTCCAGGCCGCCGGCGTGCCGTTCGAGATCATTCCAGGAATCAGCAGTGCGACGGCGGCACCAGCCGCCGCCGGCATTCCGGCGACGCACCGAGGGTTCGCGAGCGGGTTCGTCGTCATCAGCGGGCATTCAGGCCAGAGCGTCTCGACGATGCTGGCCGCGATTGCACCGAACATGGTGACGCTCATCGTGCTCATGGGCCTCCAAGGCCGTCACACGCTGACGGCGGACCTCCTCGCCCGAGGGTGGCGCGCTGATCTGCCTGCGGCTGTGGTGCTGAATGCGTGGTGTACTGGCCAGCACGTCTGGCGCGGCGTCCTCGCGCAGATGCCACAGGCGATCGTGCAGACGGGCGCGCCAGGAACGATCGTCATCGGAGAAACGGCCGCACTGCACCTCCACAGTCCTTTCACGCCCGCTCGACTGCGTTAGCTGTCGGTTCGCTCTGTTTCGGCCGTCGGCTGGCCGACCGCGAGCGCATCTGCCGGCGGGATGCAACGTCTCCAAATCGCCATGATGCCGCGCAGACGGCCAGGCGATATCAAATCTGGACACATTGGTCTAGCGACCTTCTGAGCTACAATCGCCCTCCACTCCCGGCGACATCTTGAGAAGAGAGCGCGCTGCTCCCATCGCATATGCGAGGTGACGTCTCGCGGAGCCAGGTTTAGGTCATGACCTTGGTGGCCCTGGGGCAGGAACCACGGTCTGTAAAGGAGGGCACTGTGAAAAACGTGCGAATCCAATCGGCACCGCGCAGGGGCGAGCTGCGCCGGACTCTGAAGATGCGGGACGTGAAATGGGCGCTTTTGTGTTTGGGCCTTGTCCTTACTGGAAGCATCGCCGTCGGGATTCGCGCGCAATCGGCACTCGTTGTGATGGATCTCACGCCAGCATCCAGTGGTTCCATCAATCAGGCCACCGGCATTAACGACAA
>JANWLS010000024.1 GCA_025450765.1 Vicinamibacterales bacterium
ACTGCCCCGCCTGCACGTAGGCATGCTCGTGCGCCACCAATCCGACGAGCACGAGCACGGCCGCCGCCATCCCGAACCAGCTCGCCAGCAGCACGCCGGCGGCAATCAACGACACCCCGGCCCGGAAGTAGCCCCGGAACCGGCCGGATGTCATTTCGTGTGTCGCGAGCTTCGCGTGCGCGGTCACGTGCGGCAGCGTGATCTCCCCGCCGACGATCAGCAAGTGAGCGAGGCCTGTGCCGACGAGGCTCCAGATGAGCGGCGCGACCGCCGCGGTTTCCCCGAACGCGATGGCACAGACCAGCAGCACGGCCGAGCCCGCCATCAACGCCTGCACGAAGAGGTGGACGGGCAGCACCGAGCTTTGCCACAGGTCGCGCGCCTTGGCCTGCGCGAAGAGATACGCCGTATAGATTGCGGTGAACGCCGCCAGCGGAATGCCGGCGAACACCAGCGGGCGCGAGAGGCCGCCGGCGCCGGCCGCCGAGGCGATCACGTGGATGGCCAGGACGATGGCATACGCCGTGATGACCAGCGCACCCCTGACGAGCCAGCTCCGCCACTGCGGATGCGTGAAGATCAGATAGAACCGCTCGGGATGTTCCAGGTCGCCGATGAGCAGGGCCCCGGTGAGCGCGAGAAAACCGCCGGCGACGAACGGCACGCCCCAGGTCCACAGCGTGCCACCTGGATCGAGCCGTCCGGCCAGCAGCAGCATCGCGGCCATCAGGTACACGCCGGCCGCGATCGACTTCGTCCAGGTGTAGAGGCTCACGCGCCAATCCCACGGCATCGTGTGCGCGGAATCGTACGCGAGCACCGCGGCGGCCGAATTGTTTGGGCGCCCTGGATGGCCCGAGACGACGAGCTGCGGGCCCGTGCGCTGCTGGCTCCACAGGAACAGCCCGCCCTCCGGCCGACGTGCCGCCAGCGGATCGAGCGTGGCCGCGTGCGCACCTTTATAGAAGACGAGCGGCTTGGTTTCCTTTTCCGGCTTTCGCACGGTGACCGCCTCGCGCTGGACCATCTGGGCGACTTTGGAGGTGGGATCGTAGAGATCGCCGACGAGCAACGCTTCGGTCGGACAGACCACCACACAGGCCGGCTCGAGCCCCCGGTCAATCCGGTGCGCGCAGAAGTTGCACTTCTCGGCGCTGTGATCCTCCGGATTGATGAAGATCGCATCGTACGGACAGGCCGCCATGCAGGCCTTGCAGCCGATGCAGATCGACTTGTCGAAATCGACGATGCCGTCGGCGCGCTTGAACATCGCGCCGGTGGGACACGCGGCGACGCACGGGGCCGCCTCGCATTGGTTGCAGCGCGTCACCTGGTAGGCGCGCCGGGTCTGTGGAAACCGCCCGACGTCGACGTACTTGACGTAGGTGCGCGTGACGGACAAGGGAACTTCGTTTTCGGACTTGCAGGCCGTCGTACAGGCGTGACACCCGATGCACCGGGTCTGGTCGATCAACTTGGCCCATTTGGTGGTTGAGGCGCGCGGTCGCGCCTGAACACCCACTTCGGCAACGTGCATTGGGTCCCTACGCGCTCCGGTAGAGCTTCGTCGGCACGAACTCGCGGTGGCCCAGCGCCTCCGCGGCCGTGAAGCGGCCGTTGGCGGTGCGCACGATCATCTCCATCAACTTGTCGCCCGCCTGTTCGAGCGTGAGCTCGCGCGTGAGGATCCCGGTGACGTCGACGTCGATATGCTCGCTCATCGTCGCCACGGTGTTCGGGTTGCCGGAAATCTTGATCACCGGCTCGATCGGATTGCCGATGATGTTGCCCTGCCCCGTCGGGAAGAGGTGAATCACGGCGCCCGCCGCGCACATCAGCGTGACGAATTCAGCCGCCGCCGAGGAGCTGTCCATGAAGTGGAGCCCGGGCCCGCTCGGCGCGACGGCCGGCTCCAGCACGCCGACCACGGTGCACTTCCCGATCTTCTGGATGTTGCCGAGGGCCTTCTCCTCGATCGTCGTCAGGCCGCCCGCGATGTTGCCCATCGTCGGCTGCGAGCCGAGCAGATCGGCGCCGCTCGACTTGATCATGTCGATGTAGCCGTTGTACATCGTCATGAACTTGCCGCGCAGCTCCTCGGTCGCCATGCGTGCCGCCACGATGTCCTCGCCGCCGGTCAGCTCCGACGTTTCGCCGAAAATGAAGGTGGCGCCCTTCTTCGTGAGCCGCTCCGCCACGACGCCGCACGTCGGGCACGACGCGAGGCCCGTCGTCGTGTCCGACTCGCCGCACTTCATGCTGATCCGCAGCTGCTCGAGCGGCACCTCGACGCGGCGCAACTCGGTCGCCGCCTGCAGGAACTCCTTGGCCACCCGCGATGCCCGTTCGATCGTCTTCAGGTCACCGACCCCCTCGATCGAGAACATCTCGACCGGCTTGCCGGTCTTCCTGATCCCGTCCGCCACGCGCTTCGTCCAGATCGGCTCGATGCCGATGACGATACAGGCCGCGACGTTGGGATTGGAACCGGCGCCGATGAGCGTGCGGAAGTGGAGCTCCAGGTCCTCGCCGAACTGCAGTCGGCCGTACGGATGCGGCAACGCGAGCGTTCCCGGAATGAGCTTCGCGACCCCTTCCGCCGCGGCGTTCGAAATGTCGTCGAGCGGCAGAATGACGACGTGATTCCGCACGCCGGCCGTGCCGTTCTCACGCCGATATCCCCAGACAGTCGTCGTGTTCATCGCTACCACCTTCCGCTCTTCACGTTCTGAACGTGGACGTGCTCCCCGGGCTTGATGGCAGACGTGGCCACGCCGATGGGAATCGAATATTTGATGACCGTGGCGCCCGCCGCGATCGACTGCAGCGCAATCTTGTGCCCCAGCGGAATCTTCTGCGTCGCCTTCACGGTGACCACCGAGTTGTCGGACAGCACGACGCCCTCAACCGCTTCGCCGGCCTCGATCTCGCGAATGGCGACACCCACGCTGTCGTCGGGTGCATGAACCAGGAACTTGTGAGCCATCAACCGCCCTCCGAATTAAAAATGCCGTCGCATTATCGGCTCGCTCGTACGGGGTGTCAAGCGAGCAACTTCTTTGTTATCAATTGTTACGCGCGCGGTTGCTCCTTCACACCAGCGCCCGCGCCGGATCCAGCCGCCCGCTCGGTCAATTCCCTATATAAAGAGGACGGGATGGCGAGGCCCTGCGCCGCAGCCCGTGCGCGGGCCTGCAACCGCCGGTCCCCAGGGAGCCTCGTGCCCGGCTGCGCCGAGATGGCGTCGAACAGCGCTTCGATGCGTTCGCCAAACTGCGGGTCGGCGCCCCGCCGCGGGTCGATGATGATGAAGCACTGGCCGACGCGCGGGGGCGGCCCCTGCGCGTCCAGGAACGAGCTCGCCTCATAGCCGAAGTTCGAGCCGGTGAGGGCGCCGGCGAGAATCTCCACCATCAGCGCGAGCGCCGCCCCCTTGGCGCCCCCCATCGGCAGCAGTGTTCCGGCCAGTGCCTCGGCGGGATCCGTTGTCGCCTCCCCCGCCGCGTTGAGCGCCCAGTCCGGTGGAATGGCCGTTCCCTTGTCGCGGGCCAGCATGATCTTGCCCCGGGCAACATGGCTCAGCGACATGTCGATGACCAGCGGCGGCTTCCCCACGCGGGGACAGGCGAACGCCAACGGGTTCGTGCCGTAGAGCGGAGCCCTGCCGCCCCACGGGGCGACGGCGGCCGGCGTGTTGCCGCAGGCGAGCACCACGGCTCCCTCCTCGGCGATCCGCTCCGCATGGAACCCGGCCGCGCCGAAGTGATGCGAGCGGCCGATGGTCACGAGCGCCACGCCCGCCTGCCCGGCCAGCGCCAGGCCCCGTCGCTCCGCTTCCACGATGGCCGGGCGTGCGAACCCGTCGCGCGCGTCGACGAAAGCCGCCGCGGGCGAGAGCGTGCGGACCTCAGGCACCGCGAACCCGTCGACTTTTCCGCAGAGCGCCTGATCGGCGTAGCACGGAAGGCGTGACAGGCCATGCGACGGCAGGCCGTCAGCCTCCGCCGCGACCAGCATCTCCGCCACGAGCGCCGCGTTCGCAGCCGACGTGCGTGACGCGCGCAGCGTGCGCGACGCGAGGTCCGCGGCGTCAGCGAGCGAGAGTGTGGTCGTGTCCATCAGAAGACCAGCCGCACCGCCACCACCAACATCACACACGCCAGCAGGGCGACGATCCATTTTGCGTCCAGCCGGCGCGAGAGAAAGGCGCCTGAAGGGGCACCCACGAGCGCGCCCAGGGCGAGCGGGATGGCGTACGACACATTGATATTGCTTTGCATGGCGTGCGCCGCCGCACCGGTGGACGTCGTGAAGAGCAGAATCACCTGCGACGTCGCCGTCGCCACGTGCGCCGGAAACGCCAGCAGCATCACCATGGCCGGCACCTGCACGATACCACCGCCAATGCCCAGGATCGCGGAGAGAATTCCGGCACCGAGCCCGATCGCCAGGACGACCGGCACGCTGTACGCGTACACGTGCTCTTTTCCGCGCCCGTCGACGAATCGCCGGATCACCACGTGCCAGGCCCGGGGCACCGCCCGCTCGATCTCCGCGACGATCTCGCGCTTCGCCGCCGCGTGCACCACCACGGGCCGCAGCGCGCGCGACAGCATGACGATCGCCGCGAATGCCAGGACGCCGCCAAAGACGATTTGGAAGGCGTGCTCAGGGACGTAGGGCGCCGCGAGCGTCCCGAGCACGGCCCCCGGCACGGAGGCGAGCGCGAAGAGCGCACCGCTCACGTAGTCCGTCCGCCGCTGCTTGTGGTAGGCGGTGGTGGAGGCGACCGAGTTCACGAAGACGGTCGAGAGGGAGGTCCCCGCGGCGATCGGGGCCTGGAGATGAAAGCCGAGGATCAGGATCGGGACGAGCAGGATCCCGCAACCAGCGCCGACGAGCGAGCCGAGTCCGCCAACGAGGGCCCCGATTCCGATCAGTGGTAACCACATCACATGGCGTGATCCGGCAGCGCCATCAGCGCTGCCGGATCACGTTCGAACGCGACGGGAAGCCGTTTAGAAGCTGAACTTCGCACCCAGCCGAAGCACCCGCGGCGGCAGCAGATCCGTCGCGAAGCCGTAGGCCGAGCCCGAAAGGAACGCCCCGGCCGTCTGCGCGCTGTTGTTGAACAAATTGAACGCGTCAAAGATGATACTCGCTCTGCGCGACCCGCCCAGCGACAGGCCCTTGCTCAAACGCAGGCTGACGGTCGAGAACGTCGGCAATTGCTCGGTGCCGAACGGCTCGACGCGAACGGTCGCGGTGTTGAGCTCCGGAATGTTGCCAAAGGTCACCGTGCGGGCGTAGTGCTGGCCCGAGTCGGCCTGCAGCGTGCCTGACACATCGACCTGCCACGGCAGCGAGTAGCTCGCCGTCATGTGGCCGTGCCAGTTCCATGTTTCGTCCCTTGGAAACAGCTCGTCGTTCGGCGTCTGCGGAACGGCCGCCAGCGGCATCCAGGCGTTGTTCTTCGTGATGCCGAAGGAGGCGAGCATGTTCCAGTGGTTGGAGTAGCGCTTGGTGAACGACCCCTCGAACGTGTTGTAGATGTCGGGCCGATTACTCGGCGCGTTGACGAACATCGTCTGGTTGAAGGCAGCGCCCGCGTACTGCGCGGGATAGGTATACAACGTCATCGCACCGCCGTCATCGGCCGTCCCGAGCTTGCCATCTGGCCCGGGATCGATAACCGGAACCGCCACCGTATACAGCGACGCGGGCCGCGCGACGTTGCGTGTCGAGGAGCAGTCATAACCTTCCGGGCACTGCGCCTCGTCGAAATCGTTGATCATCTGTTTCCGCACCCAGGTGAAACTCACCGCGGTGTTGGCCATCAGCTCGTGATCGAGCTCAGCCATCGCTTCGTACTCGTGCGGCTGAATCAGGTTCGGATTGACCAGTTGGCTCACGCCGCCGCTTGCGCTGATGAAATCCGGTCCATTCGGATCGAGATTGACCTCGCCGGGATCGTAGTTCCTGTTTCCGTTCAGGTCGTGCCAGCGATAGATGGAGCTGGCGGATGCGTTCGGATTGTAGTTCTCGGCGAAGTTGTAGCCCGGCTGGTTCGAGTACTCGCCGAACGTCGCCTTGAAGACCGTCTTGCCGTTTCCGAACATGTCCCAGTCCATACCGAGCCGCGGCACGACCCGCTTCCACAGCAGGACCGACTGGCCCGGGAAGCTGGCCGCCGGGTAAATCGAGAATGCGCCGGCGGCGCGCGACTGGTCCGGATACCACGCGTGATACCGCTCCCACCGGACGCCCAGGTTGAAGGTGAACCGGTTCATCGTCCAGGTGTCGGTCGCGAAGAGCGCCTGGTTGCGCATGTCGTTGATCGGACTCACCGGCGAGTTGTACATCGTGATCGAGTTCGGCGCCCCGTTGAGGAACCGAAGCAGGTAGTCGCCCGACACTTCATTGTCGTAGCTCGATCCGCCGCCCTCGATGGTGAAGATGAACCCGGTTTTCAGCTCGTGCTTCCCGCCGAGAAACCGCCCCTTCGGCAGGTACGTCAGCGTCTCGTGCGACTCGTAGTTCTTGACGTATTTGCCGGGGTACCGGGAGTCCGGACCGGTATAGAGCTTCGTGCTGAGCTCTTCCCGGCTCGGATTGCCAGCGACGTACGCGGACGGAAGCATCGGGCCGTAGGTGACGTTGTAGCCGGAGAACCCCAGGTAGGCGTCGAGCAGAATGGAGCTGTTCGGCACACTCTGCATCTCGCCGCGCCACACTTTCCCGGGCAGCACTTCATGATCGGCCGCTTCGGCCGGTCGGAGCCGCGAGGCGTGCCATCCCATGGCGTCTTTCGCCCAGTCGATGTACGACCCGTTGAAATTCGTCGACCTCCAGGGTTGGGCCGACACTTTGCCGAAATAGTCGTGCATCGTGAACGTCTGGGTCCCCGGCACGTCGTCGGGCGTCAGGTACACGCCGTCCGGGCCCGGAGACTGCGCGAAGCCCGCGACGCCGATGCCTTCGGACTGACGCGTGACGCCGCCATAGAACCACAGCTTGTCCTTGATCAGGTGTCCACCCAGATCACCCGCCCAATCGTAGTAGTGGTCCAGCGGGACGGTCACGTGAAGGCCCTGAGCCTTCAGTGCCGGCGTGATGTTGTTGCTCTGCATGCGGGGTGTCTCGAAGGCGCCCTGGTAGGCGCCGTGGTAGTCGTTCGCCCCGCTCTTCATCTCGACCTGCACGGCGGCACCCGGCGTGCCGAACTCGGGGTTGGCGCCGCTCGCGGTCACCTTGATCTGGTTCATCATGAACCCGTCGATGTACTGCGCGGAGCTGAAGCCGGGACCATCGAAGGTGACCGCATTGATCCCCTCGACGTTGATCGTCGCCTGCTGCGCCACGCCGTACACCTGGATGTCTCCGCGGCTGCCGATCTGGCTGTCGCCGACGTCCGGGGTGCCAGAAGTGCTGATGCCGCTCGCGAGGCCGTACACCTGCCACATGCCGCGGCCGGTCGGCGTGCTGTCGAGCACGTCCTTCGTGAACGTGGTGCTCGATGTCGTGTTGACCGTGTCGACGACCGGGCTCTCCCCACTGACCGTGACCGACTCGGAGACCGAGCCGACCTTCAGCTCCGCGTCGATGCGGCCGGCGAGGCCGACGGTGAGATGCACGCCGGTGCGGATAAAGGCCTGGAAGCCTTGCAGCTCGAACTTGATGGTGTAGTCGCCGACGGGCAGGTTGAGGATCTGATATGTGCCGTCAGCGCCCGTCACCGCGGTCTGCTGCCCCACCTGCAGGGCGGGGCTCTTCGCCGTCACGGTGACTCCAGGAAGCACGGCGCCCGACGCGTCGACCACCTTCCCATTCAGACTGGCCGACGAGCTCTGCGCGCGGACCGTTGCTGGCGCCAGGGCGGCGCCGATGCACAACAGTACGAGCCAGAGGAAGACCTTGGACTTCTCCATCCGCCACCCCCCATGTCTGAACCCATGTCCTTGCGAGGGCCAAACGTGATCGCGATGCGCGCCAGCCATCGGGCGCAGAGTTGTCGATTTGCTTTAGGGGGCGGAAGTTACATCGAACGACAATAGGTTGTCCACGGAATAATCACCTACGTCGTTCAAATTCTTGTGAAGAATTGTTCTTGAGGATTGTAAAGGATGCCGTGGATCTCGAAAGATCCGGAAAGTGGGATTTCTTCGTGACCTCGTTCCAAAAAAGTGGCCGGCAGCCCGGGGACAGGGACTGCCGGCCAGCTCATGCGAACGATCAATCTAACTGTCAGGTCAGCGAGGCTGCGTCGAAGTACTACCGTTCAATAGGGAGCGAATCTGTGCGACCGCTGCCGCCACCTTCATATCGATTTGGATCTTTCCGAGCGCAGGCGACGATCCCCGCGCGTCGCCGGTAATCCCGTTGTTGATCGTGTGGACCGGCCTCTCGCCGCGTTTCGGCATCGGATCGCCAACCGTAATCTTGTCGGCGCGCACGTAACGGGAACCACCGAGATACATCAGCTCCGAGGTATCGGCAATGCCAGCATGGCTGCTCAACGGCAGATGATGTGCCACCAGGTAGTCGTCAAACGTCGCTTTGGCCTTTTGATAATTGTCCGTGCAGTGAATGACATGGACGCCCTCCGCGGCGTACTGCTCGTTCTTTGCCTTCGCCAGCTCGTCAAGCTGCTTCTGGCCGCCACCGTGGTCGCCCAGCAGCACGATGTTCTTGAAACCGTTCTTCACCATGCTGTCGACGACGGCCGCATTCACCTGCGTGAACAGCTCCGCAGACATGGTGACCCCGCCGGGATGCTCTTCGCTGACCTCCGTCGGCGAAATCGGCAGGACAGGAGCGACCAGCGCATTCCCCAGCTGTTTGGCCACCCGGTCGGCTACGCTTTCCGCCACGAGCGTGTGGCCGCCGAGCACGCACTGAGGCCCTCGCTGCTCGGTGCCGCCGTTGAAAATCAAGACGGTCGTCTTTCCCTGCTTGTGGATGGCGTCGTAGATCTCCGGCCAGGTCATGTAATTGATCTCGACCTGCGGGCTGGCCGATCGAGCGGCCTTCGCGGCCGGTGCGGGCGCGGCGCTCACCGAAGCTGCGAGCGCGCACGCGGCAAGTGTCGATATCCAGCGAAGTGACTGCATAGGAGGTTCCTTTGACGGCAATGTCGCTAACCGCCGCACGAGACGCACTTGTGCATCAGCCTGGCACCCAGCTTCTCGGCCAGCGCGATGGTTTCCGGAAATGGATCGATCCGCTGAAACGGCCCATTCGCCATGTCCGCCACCGTCTGCCCGCGGCGGTTCACAGCCGTGATGTCGGCCCCTTTGGAGACGAGGTAGAGAATCATCGCATTGTCGCCGCGCGCTGCGGCATTGTGCAAGGCCGTATTCCCCTTGGCGTCACGAGCATTCACGTTGGCGTGCAAGTCCTCCACGAGGTACTGGACCGCCGGAAGCATGCCGGCCGGCGACCAGCGGAGCTTTCCTGCCGTGAGACTGGAACCAAACTCTTCACCGGAGGCTGCAAGCAGCGGCGGAATATCCGGCCCTCCCTTCGGCACAACCGGAAGGCCTGAATAATCCCTGGCCACCGCCTTGAGCCCGTAGCCCGGACGCTGATAGATGCTCACGGGCGAGCCTGGATTGATGGTGGCGAGATTCGGGTCGGCGCCGTGCGCCATGAGCAGCTTCATCGCGTCCACGTCATCGGCCCACGCGGCCCGCCAGAAGGGCGTGGCCCCACTCTCGTCGAGCCCCGAGTAGTCGCGGTTGTAGCTCGTGTACCACACCTTCTCCTTCAAGCGGGCGTTCGGGTTGGCGCCGTGCGCCAGAAGGTCGGACAGGAGGGTGAGGTAGGTGGTGTGCTGCTGTTTGTAGGCCGTCGGCTGCGGATAGTCGGCCTTGGGTGCCCATTGGCAGTTCAACACGGCGTAGAGCGGTGTGGCACCGTTGATTTGCGCGGCGTTCGGATCTGCGCCAGCGGCGAGCAGCTTCTCGGCCAGATCGAAATGCCCGTTGATGATGGCGATCATCAGCGGACTCGTCTTGTCGCCGGGGTCGACCTGGTTGACCGACGCGCCGGCCGAGAGCAGCACGTCCACCGCGTCGGTGTAGCCCTGCCTGGCCGCGAAGAGCATCGCGGTCAGTCCGCCCTGCTTGCCAACCAGCCGCGGATAGCGCGGGCTGCCTTCGTCGCCCACCCCGCCGCCTGCCCCTTCGCGTCCTTGCTGACCGTACGATTCGTCGGCATGCGTCTCGGAGACGTCCTCCGTCAACTGAACGGCCGCTGTCTCCGCGTGGACGGTCGAGCGGGCGCGCACGCCGGCGGCGAGCCCCTTCGTCCAGTCGACCACTTTGGTCGCCGGCCGCCAGTCGGCGCCGTGCGCCAGCAGGACGCGCATCGCCTCGGGCCGGTTGTTGGCGGCCGCCAGCATCAGTGCCGTCTCGCCCTTCACCAGCTCCTGCGCATTCACAGCCGCGCCGGCCTCCAGGAGCGCGGTGACCGCCTCGGTGCTCCCCGCTGCCGCGGCCAGCATGAGCGGCGTCGTGCCGTACACATCGGTGACCGTGGCCTTCGCACCGGCCGCGAGGAGGGCCTTGACGATCGGCGCCCGCCCGTCCTTGGCCGCGACGTGGAGCGGCGTGTATCCGCCGACCCCGGTCCGGGCGTCGACGCTCGCGTGATGGGCGAGCAGCACTCCGGTGAGCGACAGGTCGCCGTTCAGCGCCGCCCAGTGCAGGGCGGTCATGCCATCGGGCTGCGGCGCGTTGACGGCCGCTCCCTTTACCAGCAACTGCGTGACCAGGGCCGCGTCGCCGCGCATCGCCGCGTCCGCCACGGCCGACGAGGTTGGCCCCGCCGGCGCCGCGACCAGCACCGTCGTCAGGCACACGGCGCCCGCGAGCGTGAGCACCGTCCGATTCAGGATCGTCCGCAACATGGTCGTGTCTCCACCGATCACGCGGCCGTCGTGCTCAACGCCGGATTCAGCGTCATGGCCCCGGTGCTGTTCTGGAACCGATCGCGCTCGACGCCGAGCGCGTTGAGGACCGACAGCCAGGCATTCGCCATCGGGGTGTCGTCTGGCGCCATGACGTGGGTGTTTCCCTTCAGGCGACCGTTCGCATGTCCGAGCAGGAAGAGAGGCAGCCGGTGGTGGTTGTGCAGGTTGGAATCGCCCATGGGCGAGCCATAGATGATCAGCGTCTTCTCGAGGAGGTTGCTGTCGCCCTCCTGGATACCCTTCAGCTTCTCGGCCAGGTAGGGCACCATCCCGACGTGATAGAGGTTGATCTCCTGGAAGACACCCAGCACCTCCGGCTTTTCCTGGTGGTGCGAGGTGGGATGGAACGCGGCCGTCGCGGCCTTGCCACCGGCGTTCGGGTACACGCGGCCCGAGGCGTCACGCCCGAGCTTGAACGAGAACACGCGCGTGAGGTCCGACTGGAAGGCCGCCGCCTGCAGGTCCATCATCAGGTGCACGTGCTCGTCGAACGAATCGGGGACACCGACGGGCGCCTCCGGCAGGTCGCGCGCGGCTCCGCTCCGGTTGTGCGCTTCGATGTTCTGGATACGACGCTCAATCTCGCGGACGTTCTGGAGGTACTCGTCCAGTTTCGTCCGGTCGCGCGGCCCGAGCTCCTGCTTCAGGGCGGCGACACGCCCCGTCACCCAATCGAGGATGCTCGCGTTCGCCTTGTGACGCAGGGCGCGATCGCCCGGCGTCCCGCCAAGCCCGAACAACTGATTGAAGACGGCGCGCGGGTCGCGGATGGCGGGAAGCGGCGCGGTATCGGATGCCCACGAGAGCGTGTCCGTGTAGACGCACGCATATCCGTACTCGCAGCCGCCGCCCTGATCCACCGGCTCGATGCACAGCTGCATCGACGGGATGGCGTTGTCCTGCCCGAACTTCTGCGCGTAGATCTGATCGATCGAGATGCCGGCGTCGATGTCCGACCCCTCGGTCTGCTTGGGATGGGCCTGCGTGAGGAAGGTGGCGCTCGATCGGAAGTGGTCGCCACCCACTTCCGGCGCCGACCAGGCTTCGGCCGCATGATTCCGGGTGTTGCTCACGATCGTCAGGTATTCGCGGTACGGCTCGAGCGACTTGAGCGCCGTCGGCGACAGATCGAACTGGTGGCCGGTCGCCGCCGGCGACCACATGTTCATCTTGAGGCCATACGCGGCGCTCCCCGCCGAACCGTGCACCATCTCCATGGCGATGAACCGCGTGCGGCTCGCCGCCTGGCCGGCCTCGGTCTTCGCCCAGGCCGTTCCGGCCGGCACCATCGCATCGAGCAGCGGGAGCGCGAGGGTCACGCCCATGCCCTTCAGGACCGTGCGGCGCGAAATGTGCTTCTGCGAAATGAACATCGCTCCGTCCTTTCTCACTCCTACCGATCGTGGTCCGCCGTGGCGAGCGTCCCCTCACGGGTCATCTGGAACGCGTCGCTATGGACGATGCCCAGGACGTATGAGGAGAACCGGTTCCCGTTCGACGACGCGCGGCGAATGACGCGGCGAACCGTCGGCATGTCGAAGTACTCCACCTGGCGGCCGAGCGCATACGCCATGAGATTTTCGGTGAAGACGCGCAGGAACGTGTCCTGGTGGCCGAGCATCGCCTGCACGAGCCCGTCCAGCCCCGTCATCTTCGTCCCGTCGTACAGGACCGTGGAGTTGTCAACCGGCACGCCGCTGTCCTTGATCCGGTAATGGCCTGTGGGATCGAACTGTTCGAGTGCCAGCCCGATCGGATCGATGACCGAGTGACAGGAGGCGCAGAACGGGTTCGCGCGGTGCTGCTCCATGCGCTCGCGCACCGACAGCACCCTGCCGTCCTGCACGGCCTTGGCCGAGTCGTCCAGGTTCGTGTTCACACCGGGCGGCGGAGGTGGTGGCGGCTGGCCGAGCAGCACTTCGAGCACCCATTTGCCACGCAGCACCGGATCGGTTCGATTGGCGAGCGACGTCTCAACGAGGATGCTGCCTTGCCCGAGTAGCCCGCGCCGGTGCGTCCCCTTCAGCGACACGCGGCGGAACTGCGGGCCGGCCACACCGGGGATGCCGTAGAACGCCGCCAGGTCCTGGTTCACGTAGGTGTAGTCGGCGGTCAGCAGATCGAGCACGCTCGCGTCGTTGACGACGAGACTGTTGAAGAAATCTTCGGTCTCCGTGCGCATGGCGTCCGCGAGCGTCGCGTCGTAGTACGGGAAATTCAGGCCGTCCGGGCGCACCTTGTCGGCGTCCTGCAGCCGCAGCCATTGCGCGGCGAAGCGGGTGGAGAGCGCGTACGAGCGCGGGTCCTTCAAGAGGCGATGGACCTGCGCATCGAGCACGGCCGGCTCGTGCAGGCGGCCGGCGGCCGCCACGCGCAGGAGCTCGGCGTCAGGCGGCGTCGCCCACAGGAAATAGGACAGCCGGGAGGCGAGCGCGATGTCGCTGATCCGCGCATCGGCCTGGGCGCCAACCTTCACGGCCGCCGGCTCCACGCGGAAGAGAAAGTCGGGGCTGGCGAGAATGGCCTGGAGGCCCATCCGGATGCCGTCCTCGAAGCTTCCCTGCTGGCGGCCTTCCCGATAGAACCTGACCAGCGCCTCGGTGTCGGCCGGCGTCAACGGGCGGCGGTACGCCTGCCGCGCCAGGCGCGTCAGGATCTTCGTCGCGCACGGCGCTTCCTGGGCGGCGCTCGCCGGCCGGCAGACGAAGATGCGATCGCGGCTCACCGTCTCGGAGATGCCAGTGATGTCGAAGGGGCCGGTAATCGTCATCATGCGCACGTGCGGCAGCGTGGTGATGCCCGGCGCATCGCCGATGTTCGGGTCGGCGAGCGTATACGACTCCGGCATGATGAGGTCGTCGTTGGCCGCGTCGGACCTCGCCAGGAACACGGCCGAGACCTGATGAGGCCCGGCCGTAATCTGGATCGGCGGGGCTTCGAGATTGAGGCCACTCGGCCCGATGGACTCCTTCATCCGGGGATTGACCGGGAGCAGCGCCTTCTGCGCGCCGTCGATGGCGATCTCGAGCATCTCCCCCGACACGGTCGATCCGTACAGCTCCCCCGTCGTCTTGCCGACCAGCAGGACGCGAATGCGGTACGTGGCGTCGGCCGGAAAGGTGTGGAGCATCGAGATTCCGCCGCGCGTGCCATAGGGCGCACCCGGCACATGGAGCAGTTGTGAGGCGGTGGAATCGGCGTCGTAGCTGGTCGAGACGGTCACCGCGTGACGGTCGCCCACGGCGAGCCGGCTGATCTCGTCGGCCGCGTCCAGGTAGCTCTGCAACAGCGTCGGCGAAAAATTCTGGACGTCGGCAATGTTGTCGAAGTTGTGGCTCATCGTGTCGGGCGGGAGCCACTGGCTGGCGTCGACCTGCAGGCCGAGGAGTGTCTGAATCGTGTTTTCGTATTCGACACGATTCAATCGCTGGAAGCTTCGCGCGCCGGGATTCACCTTCGCGGCCGCTTCGCGATCGAGCCGGTTCTCGAGTGAGACGACGAACGCGTGGATCGAGGCGGCGTCCGGCCGCTTCGGTGCGGACTGCGGCGGCATCATGCCGGCGCGCAGCTTGGCGATCATGTCCTCGGCGAGCGGCGCATGATCGGTGGCCGTCGCCATGTCGAGGTGCTCGAAGGACACGTTGCCGGGCTTGCGACGATCGGTGTGGCACTGGATGCAGATGGTATGCACCATCGTATTCTGCGCGGCGACCGTCATCCGATCGCCGGTGTGCGCGAACGAGATGACCTTCGGTGCACCGACCGCGGCCGGCAGCGGCGGAAGCGCCTCAGCGGCCGGCTGTCCCTGTGCCGTCACCGGCGCACCAATGGCCTCGGCCGACAACGCGGTGATGAACGCGGTGAGCGTGGCCTGGTCCGGACGCGGCATGCCCGCCGGCGGCATCACGCCCGACTTCAGCCGAGCTGCCATTTCGGTCACGATGTCCGCATCCGGATGCGCCGCATCGAACGTTTGAAGCGTCAGGCCGCCCGTCTTCTGCGCGTCGTTGTGGCAGACCACGCAGTATTGCTGCACGAGCGCGTTCTGCTGGGCGACGGAAAGGGCAGCGCCGGCCGGTGCCGCCGCGGCTCGAGCGGATGCACGTCCAGACGCACCGATCGCCTTCGGCGTGCCAGACGCGGCCAGCGCGACGCTCAGGACGATCAGGACTGCGCTGCCGCCGATCAGTTTCAGGATGCCTCGCATCGGACTCCGACTCCAGACGGTGATCGCAGGCGTACGTGACGACGCCCACATTTCAGGCGCGAGGCCAGTATACGACCGTCTTTCGTCCTGAACTGTCGTTGTGTTTGCGATATTTCGTCATAGTTTGTTCGCGCGCGTGCGTCAGACGATGTCTATCGCGCTGAAGTGCCGCCGCGCGCGAACAATTGGGCGGGTTTTGTAACAAATAGAAACACTTGGAAACACGATCTCACCCTACGAGGTAATGAGCCGATACCCATCCCCATGCGCCGTCCGGATGTATTTCGGGTTGTGTGGATCCGGTTCAATCTTATGACGCAGGCGAAAGATAAAGCTGTCGACGGTCCTGGTCGTCGGCACTTCCTGGTAGCCCCACACCACGCGAAGCAGGTCGCTCCTCGTCACCAGCTCCCCCTGATGCTCGGCCAGGTGGCGAAGGATCTCGAACTCCCGATCGGTGAGGCTCAATTCGGCCGTTCCCCTCGTGGCTCGCAGCTGGGTGAAATCGACGATCGTGTCCCCAAGCGTCACGCGGTCCACGCGGCGCTGCGTGCGGCGCAGCACCGCATGCACGCGCGCCAGCAGCTCGTCGAGCGCGAACGGCTTGACCACGTAGTCGTCGGCGCCGAGCTTGAGGCCACGCACGCGGTCCTCGCGCTGTCCCCGCGCCGTCAGGATGATGACCGCCGTCCGGTTGTGTGTCTGGCTGAAGGCCTCACAGAGCTCGAAGCCATCGATGCCGGAGGGGAGCATCAAGTCGAGGAGCACCAGGTCCGGCTTTCGTTTCTTCGCGGCCGCCAGGGCATCCGCCCCGTTGTCGGCACACTCCACATCGAAGCCCTCGAACATCAGGTTGTCACGCACCAGCCTCGCGATGGAGCGGTCGTCCTCGACGACGAGAATCCTTTTCGACATCACGCCTCCGCCTGTGGGATCGACACTTCAACGCGCGTTCCTTCACCGACCAGACTCTCAATGCTGATACGGCCGCCATGCGCCTCGACGACCCGCCGCGCGATGGTCAGCCCAAGCCCGCTGCCGCTCGCGCGGGTGGCTCGCCCCCGGAAGAACTTGTCGAACACACGCTCGAGGTCCTGCTCGGGAATGCCCGCCCCCGAATCCGCCACGGCGATGACGATCGCGCGCTCGCGAGCGGATCCTTCGATGCAGAGCGTCCGGACCGTCCCCGCGTACTTGATCGCGTTGTCCACCAGGTTCCCGAGCACCTGGCGCATGGCCGTCCGGTCGGCGCGGATCGGCGACAGGCTGGGCGGCACGTCGATGCGCACGTCGAACCCCAGCGCCTTCAACCGCGGCCAGAATGGATGGAGCGTATCGTCGACCAGCTCGGCCGGATCGAGGCTCTCGAACGTATAGGGTTGTCGGAGGTTGCTCACGCGGGACAGCGTGAGCAGGTTGTCGATCAACTGGCCGAGCCTGGCGGTCTCCTGACTGAGGAGCGTGGCGTACTCCCGGACGACGTCCGCCGATGTGTAGCGGCCCTTTTCGAGGGTCTCGCCGACCAGCTTGATGAGCGCGAGCGGCGTCTTCAATTCGTGCGTCACCGTCGACACGAAATCGGACTTCAAGCCGGCGAGCTCCGCCTGCGCCCGCGTCGCGCGGAGTACCAGCAGGAGCGACACGAGCGCCGCGACGGCCGCGCACGCGATGAGCAGGAACGTCTGCAGACCAGCCGTTTCGGTCGCCAGCGCGACGGCGCGGGCCGGCCTGACGGTGGCACTCCACCGCTGGATCGGCGCGGCCGACAGGGTCGCGGGGCGCGCCAGGCGTTCGTCGAAGAACAGGAGCGGAAAGGCCCGCGACATGGCAGGCTCCGCGGCCGCCTCGTTGCCGGTCGTGGCGACCAGCTGTCCGGCACCGTCTGAAATCGAGAGCGACACTTCTCCCTGTCCGCCGGCGAGCGCCATGATCTGCGGCAGCAGTTCGGCGAAATAGTTCCGGCGGACCCAATCGAGATTCACCAGGAACGCCACGAACCCGATCAGACGATGCGTGTTCGCCCGATCGAACATGAGATGGGCGACGACTTGATACGGGACGCTCTGGATGCGTGTCCCGATCAGGACGAACCGCCGGCCGTCGGCGGCACGCTCCTGGATCTGCGCGACGACCGACCGCATCGCGGCGGGATCCTGCTCGAGCACCACTGGATAGGCGACCGCCGATGCCTGCGCGGGCGCCCATGGGATCGTCCGATCGGCGCGGTTGAACAGGTACGTCTGCCCGGCCTTGTGCCCGCTGTTCTTCCAGACGATGAAGGATTCGAGGTACGAGAAGCGCGCGAACGCACGCGCGGACACCTGCTGGAAGTCGTAGGGCGGATCATCCTGGATATCGAAGGGCTCGATCGGGACGAGCACGGAGATCCAGGCCCCTTGCATGTCCCGGTCGATGGCGATGCCGAGCAGGACCAGAGTGGCTTCGGTTCGCCGTCGCACGCGCAGCGCCGCCGCCTGCCGGAGCTCGCGCGTCGCGGTCCAGCCGAACCAGACCAGGGCCAGCGTGGCCGCGCACAGGATGGCGGCGACGGCCAGAAGCCCGCGGCCGCCCGATTCGTTGACACGCTCGACCAGACGAGGGCGCCTGCGGCTCATCGGCCGATTTCGCGCTCCCGGTAATAGCGTGCGGCACCCGGATGCAGCGGAATCGGCGTCCCGGGTGCTTCGTCGAGATCGATCGTGCCCGCCGCCGCATTGACCCTGGCCAGCATCGGCAGCGCCTCGAAGAACGCCTTGGTGAGCTGATAGACGAGGGCGTCACTGAGATCGCTTCGGCACACCAGCAACTCGTCGATCCCGACGACCGGCAGTGGCTTGTGCTGCCAGGCATAGGTGCCCTCCGGCAGCAGGGTGGGCCGGAGAAACGGATATCGGCCGCGAAACGCCTCGATGCGGTCCGGATCGACGGGAATCAGCCGGATTCCCGGGTTCGCCTTCAGCTCCTGGATGACCGGCGCCGGAATGGCCGTCACGACGAACGCCGCATCGATCGCACCGTGCCGCATCTGCTTCACGCGCTCGTCGAACGAGGTGAACGCGGGACGCAGGTCGGCGTAGCTCATGCCGTACGCCTTGAGAATGAGTCGCGCCAGCACTTCCGTGCTGGTGCCAGGGCTGCCGACGGCCACGCGCTTGCCACGGAGATCGCTGATGGACTGGATCGGGCTGTCATCCGGCACCGCGATTTGGGCCGTGTTGGCCCAGAGCACCGCGATGCCGCGGAGGCCGGTGTGCGGGCGCGGGTGTGCGGTCGTGCCGCGCGTGTAGGCGAGATACGCGATGTCGGCCTGCGCGAACCCAATCTGCGCGCCGCCATCCTGAAGGGCGTCCACGCTCCCGCTCGAGCCGAGTGGCTGGATGCTGACGAGGAGGTTGGGAAAGTCGCCGTGGTAGACGCGCTGAAGACTGAGGGCGAGCGGATACAAGGCGCCACCCGGCCCCCCACTGGCAATCGCGACCGCCGTGCGAGCGGGACCTGCGGCCGGCCTGCCGCACGCCGCCAGGCACACCGCGGCGATGAGCGTGACTACGTGACGCGCGTGCACGCCGCCTCCTGGTTCCGTTGATAACGGCGGATACTATCCGAATGGCGTCGCGATGCCAAGCGGATTCCACCGCGTCAGCGGCGGCGTTGCACGATCAGCACGAAACGCACTTGTTCAGAATCTTCGCTCCCATCTTCTGCAGCAGCGCGATCGTCTCCGGGAAGGGCTGCGTCCGCTGATACGGTCCGTTGGCCATGTCCGCGACGCTCTGGCCTTTCCGGTTGATGGCGCGCACGTCGGCGCCCCTGGACACCAGGTAGAGGATCATCGCGTTGTCGCCGCGGGCGGCCGCATTGTGCAGCGCCGTGTTCCCGTCCGCATCACGCGCGTTCACGTCGGCATGGAGATCCTCGACGAGGTACTTCACCGCCGCGAGCATGCCCGCGGGCGCGTAGCGGTGCTCGTTCGAGGTGAAGCTCGAGCCGTAGGCCTCGCCCGACGCCGCAAGCAGCGCCGGAATGCCGGGGCCGCCCACCGGCACCGCCGGCAGGCCTGACTTGTCGAGGTTCGCCTCCGCGGCCCCGAACTCGCCGCGCGCCCGTCCGGCCAGCTTGATGGTGGCCACGGTCGGATCGGCGCCGTGCGCGATCAGCAGCTTCATCGCGTCGATGTCATCGGCGTACGCCGCGCGCCAGAAGGGCGTCGCGCCCGTTTCGTCGAGGCCGGACATGTCGCGGTTGTAGCCGCTGTACCACACCTTTTCCTTGAGCCTGACGTTCGGGTTGGCGCCGTGCGCGAGCAGGGCCTTCATCAGATCGAGATAGTCGGTCTGCTGCTGCTTGTAGGCCTGCGGCTGCGGGTACTCGGTCTTGGCCGCCCAACGCGTATTGAGGACGTCGTACAGGGCCGTCGCACCGTTCGCCTCGGCGAGATTGGGATCCGCCTGATGGTCAAGGAGGTACATCGCCGTGTCGAATCGGCCGTTGATGATGGCGATGAGCAGCGGCGTCGAGTGATCGCCGGGATTGATCTCATTGACGTCGGCACCGGCCTCGACCAGCGCCTTGACGGTGTCGAGGTAGCCCTGGCGGGCAGCAAACATGAGCGCCGTGAGCCCTCCCTGGGTGCCGACCAGTTGCACGTAGCTGGGCGGACGCATCGCGGCGGCGTTCGGGTTAGCCGTGCGGTTCGCCTGGCCGGCCTTCGCGCCACGCGCCGGTTGCTGAGCCGCTTCGTGCGGCGTCTGTGCGGCGGATGCTCGTGCCGCCTCGGTGCCAGGCTGGCCAGATGCCTTCTTCTTGTCGGGCGGTGGCTGCGCCCCCCCCGTGAGCCGGAGCTCCAGGCGCGGATCCGTCCTGGGGAGCCTGGTCCAGTCGAGAACCTTGGTGGAGGCCTTCCAGTCGGCGCCGTGCGCCAGCAGCAGCTTCACGGCATCGGTGCGGCCGTAGGCCGACGCGAACATCAGGGCGGTCTCGCCGCGGGCCGACTCCTTCGCATTCACATCGGCGCCATGCTGCAGCAGCGCGGTGAGGCTGGCGGTGAGGCCGGATTCGGCCGCCAGCATCAGCGGCGTCGTGCCATACGCGTCGGTCGTGCTCGGACTGGCGCCGGCCCCCAGCAGCACCTTCACCACGTCGGGATGGCCGTTGCGGGCGGCAAACATGAGTGGCGTGTACGAGCCGAGTCGCGTCGTCGCCGCGACGTTCGCCCCGGCATAAATCAGCTGCTGCGCCAGTTCGGCGTCACCGCGCCAGGCGGCCCAGTGCAGCGCCGTCATCCCGTCGGCACGGGCGGCGTTGACGTCGGCCCCCTGCGCGAGCAGCGCGCGCACGCCGTCGCGATTCCCCTGCTGCGCGGCATCGGCCACGGGTGAATCGCCGGCCGCCGCGATCAGGACCGAGCAGCCCAGCGCCACGATCGCGCTGAAGCATGCGCCTTTCACCAGACGTCGCAGCATGACCTTCTCCTTCTAGGCCGCCGTCGTCGTGGCCGCCCCGTGGAGATCGAGCGGGGCGGTGCTGTCGGCGAACTTGTCCTTTTCGACCCCGAGCTTCTGCAGGACCGTGAGCCACGCGTTAGCCATCGACGTCCCGTCCGGGACTTTCAGGTGGTAGTTCCCCTTCACCTGGCCGTTGGCGTGCCCGAGCATGATGAGCGGCAGCCGACGGTGATTGTGCAGGTTCGAGTCCCCCATCGGCGAGCCATACAGCACGAGGCTCTGTTCGAGCAGGTGGCTGTCGCCTTCCTGGATCCCCTTCAACTTGGCCAGGAAGTACGGAAGCAGGCCCACGTGATAGGTATTGATCTTCTGGAACTCGCGGAGGTTCGCATCCTTCTCCTGGTGATGCGAGGTGGAGTGGAAGCCTCCGTTGCAGCCGCTCTCCGGGAACGCGCGCCCGGACACGTCGCGGCTCATCTTGAAGGAGAACACGCGCGTGAGATTCGCCTGCAGGGCCACGGCCATCAGGTCCATCATCATCTGGACGTGTTCCGTGTACGAATCGGGGATGCCGACCGGCGCCTCCGGAATCGCCCGCTCGGCGCCGCTGCTGTTGTGCGCCTCGACGTTCTTGATCCGCCGCTCGATTTCGCGAACGTTGTCCAGGTAGCCGTCGAGCCGCTGCCGGTCGTCCGAGCCCAAATCGCGCTTCAACTGCGCGATGCGCGAGGTGACGAAATCCAGGATGCTCGCGTTCGTCTGCCGTCGCGCCGCGCGATCGGCGGGCGTGCTCCCCTCGCCGAACAACTGGTCGAAGACGGCTCGCGGATCCCGGATCATGGGCAGGGGCTCGGTGGGCGACGCCCAGGAAATCGAGTCCGTGTACACGCAGGCGTAGCCGTACGAGCAGCCGCCCGACTGGTCGACCGGCTCGATACAGAGCTGCATGGAGGGAATCGCGCTGTCCTGGCCGAACTGCCGCGCGTAGATCTGATCGATCGACATCCCGGCGTGGATGTCGGAGCCTTCCGTCTGCTTGGGATGCGCCTGCGTCAGGTACGTCGCGCTGGAGCGGAAGTGATCGCCGCCAACCTCCGGCGCCGCCCAGGCTTCCGCCGCATGATTCATCGTGTTGCTGACAATCGTCAGGTACTCGCGATACGGCTCGAGCGACTTGAGGCTGCTCGGTGACAGGTCGAACGCGCTGCCGGTCGCGGCCGGCGACCACAGGTTCTGCTTGATCCCGAGGTCGGCGCAGCCGGCGGCGCCGTGCACCATCTCGATCGCGACCAGGCGCGTCTGACCCGCCACCTTGGCGGCTTCCGTGGCCGCCCACGCCTTCCCGGCCGGCACCATGGCGTCGAGGAACGGCAGGGCGACGGTCACGCCCATCCCTTTCAGAAGCGTCCGCCGCGACATGTGCTTCTGCGTGAGAAACATTGTCGAGCCCTCCTCAAATCAACGCTGTGGACGCGGGGCCGCCTGCGCGGTGTCGGTGGTGACCACGCTGGCCCGGCTCTTCAGGAACGCGTCGCTGTTGACGATCCCCAGCACGAACGCCGAAAAATGATTCCCGCCGGCCGCCGCGCGGCTCACCACGGAGCGGACGGTCGGCATGTCGTAGTACTGCACCTGACGACCGAGCGCATAGGCCATCAGGTTCTCGGTGAAGACGCGCAGGACCGTGTCCTGGTGGCGCATCAACGCCTGATCGAGGCCCGGCAGCCCTTTCAGGGTCGACCCATCATAGAGCGTCCCTGCCGTATCGACCGCCACGTTGTTGTCCTTGATCCGCCAGTGGCCGGTCGGATCGAAGTTCTCGAGCGCCAACCCGATCGGATCGATCACGCTGTGGCACGACGCACAGAACGGATTGGCGCGATGCTGCTCCATCCGCTCGCGCGTCGAGAGCGTCCGCCCTCCCTGCACCGGGGCCGCCGAGTCGTCCAGGTTCGTATCCACGTTGGGCGGCGGCGGAGGCGGTGGCTGGCCGAGCAGCACTTCGAGGACCCATTTGCCACGCGCCACCGGTGAGGTCCGGTCCGCGACCGAGGTCTCGACGAGAATGCTCCCCTGCCCGAGAATGCCGCGCCGCTCCGTCCCCTGCAAGGAGACGCGTCGGAACTCCGGACCGGCCACATTCGGAATGCCGTAGAACGCCGCCAGATCCTGGTTCACATACGTGTAATCGGCCGTCAGCAGGTCGAGCACGCTGCGATCGCCTTTGACGATGCTGTCGAAGAAGATCTCGGTCTCTTCTTTCATCGACTCGGCCAGCCGCTTGTCGTATTGCGGATAGAGCAGCGGGTCGGGGCGCATCTTGTCGACATCCTGCAGCCGCAGCCAGAGCGCTGCAAAGCGGGTCGACAAGGCCATCGAGCGCGGATCCTTCAGCATGCGCCGGACCTGCGCGTCGAGGACGGCCGGCAGGTGCAGCCGCCCCGCGGTCGCCGCCTTCGTCAGCTCGGCGTCCGGCGGCAGCGACCAGAGGAAGTACGACAGGCGCGAGGCCAGGTCGACATCGTCGATGCGGTAGTCCTGGCCCGCTCGCGCGGCGGCCGGCTGCGATTCCAGCCGGAAGAGGAAATCCGGGCTCGCCAGGATCGCCTGCAGCGCCACGCGAATGCCGCTCTCGAAGTTGCCCGGCTGCCGGCCGCGGCGATAGAACGCCATCAGCGGCTCGAGGTCCGCAGGCGTGACCGGACGACGATAGGCTTCGGTGGCCAGCCGGGACACGATGCGGGTCGCGCAGGCCGTTTCGTCAGCGGCGCTGGTGGGACGGCAGATGAACACCTTCTCGCGGCTGATCGTGTCCGACACGCCGGTGACCTGGAAGGGGCCGGCGATCGTCATCGTGCGCAGGTGCGGCAAGCTCGTGACGCCCTGCGCCGATCCGATGTTGGGATCCGCCAGCGTGAACGCGTGCGGCGAGACGAGGTCGTCGATCGGGCCGTCGGATCGCTGGATGAACGCGGCGGACACCCGCTGTGGCCCGGCCTGCACGTGGATGGGCGGCGTCTCGAGCGCGAGCCCTTTCGCATCGAGCTCGCTCATGCGCGGATCGATGTCGAGCAGCGCCACCCGCGCGTCGTTGATCGACACCTCGATCTGCTCGCCGAGCGTCGTCAATCCGTACAAGTCGCCGACCGGTGTGTCGTACAGCGCGAGCTTGAAGCGATAGCTGCCGTCGGCCGGGAAGATGTGGTCCACCGTGATGCCGCCGCGGGTGCCGATCGGCGCATCCTCGTCGTGAGACATCTGCGACACGAACGGATCGATGTCGTAGGCCACCGAGGTCGGCTGCGCGGTCGGGTCGCCGACGGCCAGCCGGCTGATCGCATCGGCGGCGTCCAGGTAGCCCTGCACGAGCGTCGGCGAGACACCCTGCACGTCGGCGAAGTTGTCGAAGTTGTGACTCATCGTGTCGGGCGGCAGCCACTGCCCGACGTTCACGTCGAGCCCCAGCATGGTCTTGATGGAGCGCGCGTACTCCACCCGGTTCAGGCGCTCCGAAAGCCGCCGCCCGGGATTGGCGTGCAGCGCCGCCTGGCTATCCAGCCGGCGCTCGAGCGACACGACAAAGGCATGAATGGAGGCGGCGTCCGGCCGCCTGGGCGCCGACGCCTTCGGCATCATCCCGGCGCGCAGCTTCGCGAGCATGTCCTCTGCGATCTTCGCGTGCTGCGGCGCCGCCGCCATGTCGAAGTGCTCGAAGGAGAGCCCGCCGGGCTTACGCTGATCGGTATGACACTGCGTGCAGATCTGATGGACCATCGCGTTCTGCGTAGCCACCGTCATCCGATCGCCATCGTGAGGGAACGCGATGATCTGCGGCCCGCTGGCTCGGGCGTCGGACACGGGCACGGGGGCGTTCGCCTCGCCCGGTATCGCGGCGGCTTCGAGCGCGGTGATGAGTGCCTGGATGGTGGCGGCGTCGGGACGCGGCATCCCGGGCGGCGGCATCTGCCCTGCCTTGAGCTTTCTGACCATCATCGCCGCGATGTTCGGCGGCGTCTTCTGCGCCCCTTCGAACTGTTCGAACGAAAGGCCGCCCGGCTTCTCCGCTTCGGTGTGACAGGTGACGCAGTACTGGTGAACGACGGCCTGCTGCTGCGCCGTCGTCAGCGCCGGCGCCGCGACGGCCGACTGTGGCGCGCGCGACTGCGTCCGGACCTGCTGTCCCGCGAGCAGGATCAGCGCCAGCCCGAGACCACCCGTTCCACGCCTTCGCATGCCAGACCGAGCGAGCATTCGGGTCCTCCCGATGTTGGCGTCTGGTGACGCATCACACATATACCAGAATTAGGACACGGCCGATGATATTGCGGTCGACGATAACAAATAATCACATTCCTTGACGGCCATCTCTGGTCTAATCCCGCCTCACGGACAGCACGACCGCACCATCTCAGGCATGTCCGGCTGCCCACCGGAGGGAAAACTATGTTGGTCGCTCGGATACGCAGCATCGGACTCACATTGACGACGATCGCGCTGTGTCTGGCCGTGCCTACACTCGCGCGTGCGCAATCGACGAATGCCATCGTGACGGGAACCATTGTCGACGCCAACGGCGGTGTGCTCCCGGGCGTCACCGTGACCGCGACGAACACACAAACCGGTCTCGTGCGCGCCGTCGTGACCGGCGAGCGCGGCGCGTTCCAACTCAACGCGCTTCCACCCGGGAGCTACAAGGTCATCGCGACGCTCGAGGGTTTCGCCCCGCAGGCCAAGCCTCCGATCGTCCTGGCCATCGGCCAGGTCACCACGCTGAACTTCACGCTCGGCCTCGCCTCCGTCAAGGAGTCGGTCACCGTCACGGGAGCCGCGCCGGTCGTCGATACGTCGACGAGCCAGATCTCTTCGGCCGTCACGCCGCAGGAAGTCGACCAGTTGCCGCTCGTCGGACGGCAATTCATGGACCTCGCCACCCTCGCGCCGGGCGTGTCGATCGACAACACGTCGGCCAACGCCGGGTCGGACAATGTCGCGTTCGCCGGCTTCGGTGAAGCCGACAAGGCGGAATTCCTGGAGGGGATGGATATCAACGACGGGGACACGCGCGGCGGCACGGGCCTCTCGCAGGCCGCCCGGCACGACTTCACCCAGGAAACCGTGCAGGAGTTCCAGGTCCTGGCGACCGGCTACTCGGTGGAGTTCGGACGATCGGACACGGGAGTGCTGAACATTCTCACCAAGTCGGGCACGAACTCATTCCACGGCCGCGGCTACTACTTCCTGCGCGACCACTCGTTCCAGAAGCCGAACGCGTTTGCGAGCGGCAACCCGCCGTTCCGCCAGCAGCAATCGGGCGGCACGCTCGGCGGACCGATCCGGCAGAACAAGGCGTGGTTCTTCCTGACCTACGAGAACGACTACGAAAATTCGTCGGTCGCGGTGACCGTTCCGGCCTTCGTGCTCCCGATCATCACGGACCCGCGCACCAACGTGCCGACGCCCGTTCGCAAGAACAATGTCTTCGGCAAGTACACGATGTCGCTCTCGCCGACGCAGTACCTGAATGTCATCGGCCTGTTCAATCGTGAAACGTTGAACAACCAGGACCTCGGTGGCACGACGGCCGGTGACAGCGGCGACAACAAGATTTACCACGATGAGCTGTTGAACCTGTCGCTGACCTCGACCTTCTCGAACACCATCACCAACGAGCTCAAGGGCGGCATCAGCGACGCGTGGAAGATCCGGCCACCGAACGGCCCGCTCACGCCCGAGGTCGACTTCCCCAGCATCACCTACGGGACGCATACAAACTTCCCGCAGAACCGTGATCAGAAGAACTTCACGCTCACCGACACCTTGCACCTGCACAAGGAAACCCGCTGGGGGACGCACGACTTCAAGTTTGGCGGCACCGCCAACTACGTGAAGCTGTGGAACTATCACGAGAGTGCGGGCCATGGACAGTTCACGTTCCTGACCGACCAGCTCCCCGTGCCTGGCGATCCCAGCACCTATCCGGTGTCGTTCCTCATCCGCACCTTCCCGAGCTGCTGCGAATACTTCAACCCGAGCAGCTACGATGCGTTCGCTGAGGACGCGTGGCGTCCCCGCTCCAATATCACGGTGACGGTCGGGTTCCGCTGGGACGGCATGCGTTGGTACGACAAAGGCTATACGGCACCGGAGGCGGACGGATCGACGGCGGCCTTCCTGGTCAATTTCCTGAACGGCACGCTGCCGAACGCCTACAACTACAAGCCGTTCAACAACACGAACGACTATTCGCCGCGCATCAGCGTGGCCTGGGATCCGAACAACGACGGGCGGACGGTCGTGCGCGGCGCCTATGGCTACTACTACGGCTACACCGGCGACAACACGGCCAACGGAGCGGTCGATTCGTATCCAGGCGGCGCCACGGTCACCTACGCGAACGACGTGCGTGTCACCGGCATCCCGAACACCTTCTTCCCGAACATCCCGGACCTTTCCACCCTGCAGGTGAGCGCGGGCAGCGCCAGCGTGAGCGTGCCGACGCCGGGTGCGTGGCACGACCCGCTGACCCAGCAGGCCTCGTTCGGCCTCGACCGGCAGATTGGGCCGTCGACCTCCATCTCGGTCGATTACATTCACATCAGGGGCCTGTATTTCCCGATGCGGTACAACATCAACGCGAAGCTGCCGGACGGCACCTATCCCCTGGTCGCTAACGGGATCACGATGAACTACAACGATCCCTCGGGGAAGGCGAGCAGCAACCAGATCCAGCTCCACGTCGTGCAGCGGGTGTTTCGCAGCCTGTCGTTTCAGGCGTCGTACACCTACCTGCGGAACTTCCAGAACATGTCGGACCCGGTTGACAAGGCCAACATCTACGCCAACAACTGGGGCCCAGGCCCGAACGACGTTCGCCACCGCATCGTCTTCAGCGGCACCTACCAACTGCCGGCGGGCTTCCAGGCCGCCGCCATCGTGAATGCGACCTCGGCGGCGCCCTACAACATCACCACCGGATTCGATGCCAATGGCGACCGGGATACCAACGATCGGCCGATCATCAACGGCGTCATGATCGAGCCGTACTCGGCACGCGGGGATAGCTACTTCCGGACCGATATGCGCCTGAGCAAGACCTTGAACCTGGGCGGGACCCGGAGCGTGGACCTGCTGTGGGAGATGGACAACATCTTCAACACGGTGAACTACGGGGGGTACATCGGCAACCAGCGATCGAAGTCGTTCGGACAGCCGACCTACGCGCTGACCCCGTTCCAGGGACAACTCGGACTGCGGTTCAACTTCTGATGGCGATTGCGCGGCGGGCCGGACGGCCCGCC
>JANWLS010000025.1 GCA_025450765.1 Vicinamibacterales bacterium
CCGTCTGGCGACTCGCGCAGCTTCTCGAACGCGCGCTCACGAATTTGACGGATCCGCTCGCGTGTCACGCCCATGAGCGCGCCGATCTTCTCGAGCGTCATTGCCTCGGAGCCTTCCTCGAGCCCGTAGTAGAGGTAGAGAATCTTCCGCTCGCGCGGCGTGAGATACTTCTTGAATACGCGATCGATAAACTCGCGCATCAGCTTGTAGTCGGTGACCTCTTCGATCTCGGTGCCGTCGACGCCGGCGAACCGCTCGCCGAGCGTGGAGGCCTCGCGATCCGAGCGGTCGATCGGCGCGTCCAGCGAGACTTCGGTGGCGGACATCTGCTTGGCGGAGCGGATCGCCTCCGGGGATTCGTCGAGCAGGCGGCCGATCTCATTCTCGGTCGGGTCACGCTTGAGCACCTGGGCCAGCACCGTCTCGGCGCGGGCCAGGCGGATGAGCTGCGAATTCTGATTGAGCGGGATGCGGACCGAGCGGGTCTGCTCGGCGAGGGCCTTGAGGACGGCCTGGCGCACCCACCACACGGCGTACGAGATGAATTTGACGCCCTGGTCGGGATCGAATTTGCGGACCGCCTTGAGGAGTCCTTCGTTCCCGATCGCCACGAGTTCGCTCAGGTCGAGGCCGTGGCCCTGGTACTTCTTGACGTACGAGATGACGAATCGGAGGTTCGCGGTGACCAGCCGTTCGGCGGCTTTCTCGTCACCTTTCTGAGCCCGGCGTGCCAGCCGTCGCTCTTCCTGCGGGTCGTCGATGAGAGGGAGTTTCTGGATGTCCTGCAGGTACTGGTCGAATGCAGAGGAGGGAGACGAGCGGAAGTATCCCTTGGACCTCGATTCGGTCACTTGCTCCATACACGCCCCTATCACTGAAAGCGGGAAGGTGGGAGCGAGCCGTGTGGCTCGCGGCACGCCGGTGACTGGCAGGGACGGGCACGATAACGTCGCGATTCGGACGCGTCAACAGCGGGCATCCTGGAGCCTACCGGTGAAACCTTCGTTTGCGGTGTTAACTCCATGTGTGGCAAAATTTTGCAACACGCCAATAAAGTTGCCGCGTAAACACATGACTTTCGGTCAGCCTTTCCGATAATCGGCCGAAGGTGGCGGCTTTCACGCCCAGCGAGACGCCGGGGCGGCGTAATCTCAGACACTGGTTCGATTCTGGCGTCCAACTGCCGGAGCAGCGCCGTTCGGCGCGCGTGCTCTTCAGCGGAGCGTTTCGAGCACCAGCGCGTCGTCGACCGGCGCCGACCATCCCCGATCGCCGAACGCCATCTCACCGATGCGCGTCGGGAGCGCGTACTGCGCGCGGCCGGCGCGTCCCTTCTTGTCTCCACGCGCCAGCGCGACGATGGCCTGGGGCTCGATGCCGGCGGGGCGCGCGGTGGGAAGGCCCGCGCCCTCGCACGCCGCGCGAACGCGGTCGGCGGTGCCGGGCACGGCGACGCCGATCCGCTCGGCGAGCGCCGCTTCGAGGCACATGCCGATGGCCACGGCTTCGCCGTGCAGCACGCGATACCCGCTCAGGTGTTCGACGGCGTGGCCGATGGTATGGCCGAAGTTGAGGATCTTCCGCCGTCCCGATTCGCGCGTGTCGGACGCGACCACGGCGGACTTGATCTCCACGCTGCGGGCGACGATGGCGCTCGTGGCGCGGGGGTTCTGATGGTGGTCGCGCAGGGCCGCGCCGAAGGCGGCCACGGCGGCGAAGTGCGCCGGGTCGGCGATGACGCCGTGCTTGATCGCCTCGCTGAGTCCGGCCCGCATCTCGTCGGCCGGAAGCGTCGAGAGCACCGACGGGTCGATGATCACCGCCGACGGCTGGTGAAAGGCGCCGACGAGGTTCTTGCCCGCCGGCGTGTCGACCGCCGTCTTGCCGCCGATGGCGGCGTCGAGCATGGCTAGCAGCGTGGTCGGAACGTGCACCACGGGGATACCGCGCATGAACGTGGCGGCGACGAATCCTCCGAGGTCGCACACCACGCCGCCGCCCAGCGCGATGACCGCCGAGTCGCGGCCGAATCCGGCCTCGAGCATCTGGTCGGTGACGGCTGCCCACGTCTGGCGCGTCTTGTGTGCCTCGCCGGCCGGGATCGTGAACACCTCCGTGGCCAACCCGGTCATCGCCGCGCGCGCGCGTTCGGCGTACAGGGGGCCCACGTTGCTGTCAGTGACGATCGCGTACCGGTGCGCGCGCACGACCACGCGCGCCACGCCGCCGATGGCGTCGACGGCGCCGGGCAGGATATGCACCCGGTAGCCGCTCTCGGTCACGCTTCCGCCTCGCCTGCGGGGACGTCGCGCGCTACCACGTGACCTCGCCCGCGCCGGCGCGACGGTTGGCCACGCGGGCGAGCGTGAACAGCAGGTCGGAGAGCCGGTTCAGGTACACGATCACGACGTCGGGCACCTCGGTGCTCGCGCGGAGCGCGACCACCCGTCGCTCGGCGCGCCGGCAGACGGTGCGGGCCACGTGCAGGGCGGCGGCCTTGGGAGTCCCGCCGGGCATGATGAACGCCTTGAGCGGCTCGAGCTCGGCGTCGCCGTCGTCGATCGCGCGTTCCAGTTCGGCGATGCGGACCTCGTCGATGCGGGCCTTGTCGAGATGCTGGCGCATCTTCTCGCGGTCGGGCGTGGCGAGGAGCGCGCCGATGGCGAACAGGTCGCGCTGGATCGGCACCAGCACCTCGTCGATCCGGGGCATCATCTCGCTGGCGCGGGCGAGGCCGAGCACGGCGTTCAGTTCGTCGACGTCGCCGTAGGCTTCGACGCGCGGATCGCTCTTCGCGGTGCGGCCGCCGCCGAACAGGCCGGTGTCACCGGAGTCGCCGGTGCGGGTATAGATCTTCATTATGAACGGGAAAGTAACGATGAACTGAGAAACCACGCAGGGCCGAAACGACGCAACGGCCACGGTGTTCGTAGTCTACCGACTTACCGACCTACCTCCTACCCGAACAACCTCGCGATAATGGATCCGCGCTTCTTCCTGAACGCTTCCGGTCCCATCTGGGCGCCAGTGGGGTCGGGTTCGAAGCGGGCCTGGAAGGTGGTCGGGAACATCTCGGCCAGATGGGTCTGCAGCCGGTCCGGCGAGGCCCCGGTGCGGTCGCTCTGGTTGACGATCCACTGATCCAGCAGGTTGCCGAGCTGCGCCGCGGTGGCGCGCTCCGCGGGATTCCGCTGGAGCGAGAGCTGCAGGATCTCGTCCAGATCGGGATCGAGGTCGGTGATCCGGGAGCGCAGGTCGGGGAGCGGGCGCAGCACGACCTCCTCCACCGAGAGCGCCGTATTGTCCTCGTGGAACAGCGGGCTCAGCGCCAGCAGTTCGTAGAGCACCACGCCAAGCGAGAACACGTCGCTGCGCGCGTCGACGATGGTGCCGAGCACCTGCTCCGGGCTCATGTAGCGCTTCTTGCCCATGCGCACACGCTGCTCGGTGGCCGGATCGATGGACGTGCGGGCCTTGGCGATGCCGAAGTCGCCGAGCTTGATGTGGCCGTCCCAGGTGATCATCACGTTGCCCGGCGACACGTCGCGGTGCACGACATCGAGCCGGCGGCCGTCGGGGCCCACGGCGTTGTGCGCGAAATCGAGCGCCCGACAGAGGCGGCTGCCGATGTAGGCGACCATCGTCGGCGCGATGGGGCGGCCGAGTTCGTTGTGCCGGTCGATCACGCTGCGCAGCGTGGGCCCCTGGATGTACTCCATGGCGATGAAGTACTGCCCGTTCACTTCGCCCAGCTGATAGATCTGCACGATGTTGCCGTGCATCAGGTTGGCGGAGAGCTTGGCTTCGTCCACGAACAGCTGCAGGAATTCCGGCCGCTGCGCGAGGTGCGGGTGGATCACTTTCAGCGCGATGCGCTTGGCGAACCCCGCCGGGCCCAGTTGCTCGGCCTCGTAGACCGTGGCCATGCCGCCCTCGGCGACCTTCCGGACGATGTGGAACGAGCCTTTGTACTCGAGACTCTCTTGCATGCGGGAGCGGATGGGGAGATGGAGGGCGAACCGGACCGCGGCGGGAAGTCGGCTCCCCGATGCCGAGGCGAGGGCCCACGCTTGTATAACGAAAGAGCAGTGGCGAACGTTATCCGATGATCCACGAAATTCGCGACCTCACCATCATCGGCGGGGGGCCCACCGGCCTCTTCGCGCTCTTCTATGCTGGCATGCGCGGCGCGACGGCGCAAATCGTCGACGCCCTGGCCGAGCCGGGGGGCCAGCTCACCGCGCTCTACCCCGAAAAGGACATCTTCGACGTCGCGGGCTTTCCCCGGATTCCGGCCAAGGAGCTGGTGCGGCAGTTGCGCGTGCAGGCGGCGCAGTTCGACCAGCCGATGCACTTCGCCCAGCGGGTGACCGGCCTCGAACAGGCGGACGGGCATTTCGTGCTCGTCACCGAGACCGACCGCTTTCCCACCCGGGCCATCGTCGTCGCCGCCGGGATCGGCGCGTTCGCCCCGCGGCGCCTGCCGCAGGTGTGCGCCGAGCCCTGGTACGGCCGCGGGATTCACGACGTCGTCACCGACCCCGAACGCTTCCGCGGCCAGCGCGTCGTCATCATCGGCGGCGGCGATTCGGCGTTCGACTGGGGGGTGCAGCTGCTCGGCCGCGCGGCGCACGTGGCTGTGGTGCACCGGAGCGACCGGTTCCGCGCCCACGACGCCACCGTGGCCCAGTTCCGCGCCGCGGTGGACGCGGAGAAGGCATCGCTGTACACCTTTCACGAGCTGCAGGATCTGGTAGTGCCCGAGGGCGGCGATCGGTTCACGCACCTGGTGCTCAAGGACATCAAGGCCAGGACGACGCGCCAGCTCGAAGTCGACGTGGTGCTCCCGATGCTCGGCTTCGTGAGCGACATGGGCGCGATCAAGGACTGGGAGCTGAACATCGAGAAGGACGAGATTCTGGTGACGAGCCAGATGGAAACGGGCCGCCCCGGGATCTACGCCGCCGGCGACGTGGTCACCTATCCGGGAAAGCTCAAGCTCATCGCCACCGGCTTCGGCGACGCCGCAACCGCCGTGAACCAGGCCGTGCATTGGATCTACCCGGACAAGAAGGTCAATCCGGGGCACAGTTCGAACATGGCGATCTTCGGGCAGAAGGACGATTAGATGGTCGGACAGTCAGACAGTCGGACGGACTGACGAGGGCGAGAACTTCGTGGTCAGGTGCGCAGCCCTTCGGGGTAGCGCGCCTTCAGCTTCTCGACGTTCGCCGCGGCAACTTCGTCGAGGGTGAGCCCGGCGCTCTGGGCCGCGATGGTCAGGCACCAGAGAGCGTCACCCAACTCCTCGCGCAGGCGCTCGCCGTCCAACGGTCGTGCCTGCATGCGGTGCTTGCGGACGATGCCGAGCACTTCGCCGGCCTCCTCGGCCAATCCCGCCGCCGCGTCGAGCAGCTGGTCTGCATTGGAGAGCGATTGGTTGATCGTCCGTGCGGCGGCGGTCTGATATTCGGCGAGGGTCATCACTTGCCCGGCTCCAGCGTGAATCGTTTCGTTGCTGTTCGACAGTCCGACTGTCCGACCCTCAATACGCCACCCTCGGGTCCGCTCTCGCGTACGCCAGATCGGCCACCAGGTTCACGAGCACGAACAGCGCGCTGAGAAACAGCACCGAACCCTGGATGGCGGGAAGATCGCGGCGCGAGATCGCGTTCACCACGTAGCGGCCGAGCCCGGGCCACGAGAACACGGTCTCGGTGAGGATGCTGCCCGTGAGGTAGGAGCCGAAGTCCAGGCCGATCACGGTGATCACCGGAATCAGCGCGTTGCGCAGCGCGTGCCGCAGGGTCACGGACCACTCGCCGGCGCCCTTGGCGCGCGCGGTCCGCGTATAGTCGGCGCCGAGGGCGTCGAGCATCGACGACCGCGTCACGCGGGCCTGGAACGCGATCGACCGCATCCCGAGCGCGAGCGCCGGCAAGATCAGATACTGAATGCCGCCGGAGCCCGACGGCGGCAGCCACCGCAGCCCCACGGCGAAGACGAGAATGAGCAGCAGCCCCACCCAGTACACGGGAAAGGAAATCCCGAGATAGGCCAGTCCCAGTCCGGCCCGGTCCACCCATCCGCCGGGCTGCCGCGCGCTCAGCACGCCGAGCGTGATGCCGCAGATCGTGGCCAGGAGCATGGCCGCCAGCGCCAGCTCCAGCGTCTTCGGAAAATGCTCGGCGATGTCCTGGCTGATCGGCCGGTCGGTGATGTACGACCGTCCCAGCCGTCCGTGCGCGACCTCGTTCACGTAGTGGGCGAACTGCACGGGCAGGGGATCGTCGAGGCGCAGCTCGGCGCGCAGGCGCGCGATGGTCGCCGGGTCGGCGCGCTCGCCGATCATGGCCGTGACCGGATCGCCGGGCGCCACGTACAGCAGCAGGAACGTCACCACGAGCACGCCGAACAGCGTGGGCACGGCGAGCAGCAGGCGGCGGGCGACGAAGCGCAGCATCGGCGGCGGCTACCGCTCGGGCGGCCGGATGCGCACGTGCGTCCACCGCTGGCCGTTGAAGATCACCGGCAGCGTGAACCCCTCGATCCACGGCTGCACGGCGTACGCCTTGTCGTAGAAGTAGAGCGGGAGCATCGGCGCGTCGGCGTAGGCGAGCGAATCCGCCTGGCGGTAGAGCGCGTTCCGCTTCGCCTCGTCGGCCTCGCCGCGGGCGCGCTGCATGAGCGCGTCGAACGCGGGGTTCCGGTAGAACGACACGTTGCCGCCGACGCCGGTGTTGGCGCCGCCGAGCAGCGGGTCCAGGAAGTTCTCCGCATCGGGGTAGTCGGCGTACCAGTCCTTGAGGAAGAGGTCGGTCTGCCCGTTCCGCGCCGCTTCACGCGCCGACGCCGCGTCGCGCTGGACGATCTTGGCGCGGATGCCGACGGCGTTCAGGTATGCCTGGATGGCTTCGGCCACGCGAACCATGATCGGCGTGGCGCCGGTCCACAGCTCGACGTCGATTCCGTTCGGAAAGCCGGCGGCGGCGAGCAGGGCCTTCGCGCTGTCGGGGTTGAACGGGTAGGGCGCGC
>JANWLS010000026.1 GCA_025450765.1 Vicinamibacterales bacterium
CGGCCAGGACGTGTCGATGAACACGCCGGGCGCGGCCGTCGTCGCGACCATCAAGAGCGGTGGCAACGAGTTCAAGTCGCTGCAGAACCTGAGCTACGAGGGGAAGAGCTTCGTCGGCAACAACGTCGACCCGAACGGCCCGATCGCCAAGCTTGGCGGATCGGCTCAGCCGAATCTCCTGTACTGGAACGATCACAACGACCTCGGCGGCCCGATCGTCAAGGACAAGCTGTGGTTCTTCGTGGCCTATGGCCACTTCAAGATCAACAAGCAGATTTCCGGGATCAATCCGGCCGTGGCGACCGACCTCGGGATCTTCCAGCAGTTCACGACGAAGGAAACCTACAAGGCGAGCTCCAAGGACACGCTGATTGGCTATTACCAGTGGGGGTCCAAGAGCAAGCCGCTGCGCGGCTTGTCGGTGACGACGCCGAAGGATTCGACGCTGGCGCAGTACAGCCCGAACTGGATGTACAACGGCCGGTGGGAGCGCGTCTGGTCGAATCGGCTGTTCACGGAAATCAACATCGGCACCTTCGGGTACAACTTCCCGGAGCAGCCGTCGGTCGACTACAAGAACAACCCGCCGCGGCATGACCTTGCCACCGGCTTCAACTCCGGCGCCGGCTGGGAGCCGTTCATTCTTCTGCGGAACAAGCCGCAGGCGTATGGCGATGCGACCTACTACCTGCCCACGAAGAACGCGGGCAGCCACGACCTGAAGTTGGGCTTCGAGTGGATCGACGATCGGTCGGGCCAGACGTACAACGGCGCCTCGGGCCCGATCCGCTACCTCGATAACGGCACCAACCCCGACGGCACGCCGATCGTTGACGAGATCCTGCTGACCGACCTTGGCGATCCTGCCAAGCTTGGATCGACCTGGCTCGCGTCGACCAATCGCGACCGGCACGTGTCGTTCTACGCGCAGGACCGCTGGACGGCGAACAACAAGGTCACCCTCACGGCGGGCGTCCGCTACGACCGCCAGCGGCCGTACTACACCGAAGGCAAGCGCGATCCGATCCTCACGGATTTCTTCGCGCAGCAGACAACGCCCGCGGCCACGCTGCTCGTGCGCAACAACATCGCCCCGCGCCTGGCCCTCGCCTACGATCCGGGCGGCAACGGCAAGTCGGTCGTCAAGCTGTTCTACGGCCGGTACTACTTCAACATCGCGGACAGCTTCTCGGGCGTAAATCCGGGCACGGAGAACGACAAGACCTACGAGTTCCTCGACCAGAATCACAACGGCCTCTACGATGGGCCGCAGGAACTCGGCACACTGCTCTCAGAGAGTGGTGGCGTGAGCACGACGCTCGATACCTCCCTCGTGACGCCGCACACCGACGAGATCGATGCGTCGTTCCAGCGGCAGTTCTGGGGGGAAGCCGCATGGCGCGTGTTGTACGTCCGCAAGATGACGCGCAACCAGTTCGACTCGAACGGCATCAACATGGCCCGCGAAGGGCAGTTCACGGTGCCGGTCACCGTCCCGGTCACGCTCGCCAACTACGACGGCAGCAAGTCCGGAGCAGTCCAGGGGACGCAGGACTTCACCGTGTACGACATCCCCAACAACCTGGCGGGCGTGGTTCAGGACGAGATCACCACGGATCCCGCGTCGGTGAATTTCGGTGCGGCCAACTACGACACGGTCGAAGTGGGCTTCAACAAGCGGTTCGGCCAGGGGTTGTTCCTCGATACCAGCTACGACTGGACGCGACGCGACGACCTTCGGACCAACAGCTCCAGCAACAGCCCGCTGACGCAGTCTGATACGATCGCCACTGGCTACTATCAGAACGTGTTCCCGACCGTGTCGAACCGTCAGGTCACCAGCACCTGGACGTACCATCTGTCCACGCGGTACCAGTTCAAGTATGGAATTGGGCTCGGCGCGAACTACCAGGCGCAGAGCGGATGGCCCTACGCCCGCCGCATCACCGTGAAGCTGCCGAACGCCGGAAGCCAGAACTTCTGGATGACCGACCTCGGCTCCAGCGGGCAGACGTCGGACAAGGTCTCCCTGCTGAACGTCCGGTTCGACAAGGCGTTCACCTTCGGCCGCTACAAGCTGACGGGGATGCTGGACCTCTACAACATCCTCAACGCCAATCCGGTCGTGAACTTCAACACCTCCAACGGGTCGAAGTTCCTGAACGTGAACGGCGTGCTCGATCCGATCACCGCGCAAGTCGGCGTCCGGTTCGAGTTCTAACCACCAACCGAGGGCGCTCTGGACATCCGGAGCGCCTTCGGGCGCATCGCGGCTGCACGTCACGTTTTGTCAGGCGGCCTCCGGCCCGGACTTTCTCCGCGGACCCAACAGCCGCTCGAGCGCGTCGTGCGGCACCGTTTCGTCCCGCAGCAGCATCTCGGCGAGCGCGTCGAGCTTCGATCGCGCGCCGACCAGCAGGCGCCGCACCACCTCCTCGCGATCCGTCAGGAGACGTTCCACCGCCTGATCGATGCGCGATGCGGTGTCGTCGCTGTAATCGCGGCTCTGCGCCAGGCGATAGCCGAGGAACGGCTGCTCCTCGTCGGTCTCGAACACGGCCGGCCCCAGGCCGCCCATTCCCCATCGTGTCACCATCCGGCGCACCAGCCGCGTCGCCTGCAGCAGATCGTTCTCCGCGCCCGTCGTGATGTCCCCGAGCACGATCTCCTCGGCGATCCGTCCCCCGAGCATGACATCGAGCTTGGCGATGAGATAGGTGCGGCTGTAGTTGTACCGGTCTTCGCCGGGCCGTTGCTCGGTCACCCCGAGCGCCCGTCCGCGCGGGATAATCGTGACCTTCCGCACATCGTCGGCCGCCGTCGTGAGCCACGCGACGACGGCATGACCGCCTTCGTGATAGGCGACGATCCGGCGATCGTGCAGATCGGCAAGCACCGGCCGCTCGCCCCCGAGCAGCACCTTGTCGCGGGCCTCCTCGAAATCCCGCATCGCCACCTCGGGCCGGTTGTGGCGGGCGGCGACCAGGGCGGCTTCGTTACAGAGGTTGGCGATATCGGCGCCGCTCAATCCCGTCGTCGCGCGTGACAACACCACGGGGTCGACGTCCCGCGCGAGGCGCAGATGCCGCGTGTGAATGCGGAAGATCCCTTCGCGCCCTGTCCGATCCGGGAGGGGAATCGTGATCTGGCGATCGAAGCGGCCCGGCCGCAGCAAGGCCGGGTCGAGGACATCGGGACGATTCGTCGCCGCAAGCATGATCACTTCGTGGCGCTCGTCGAAGCCATCCATCTCGACGAGCAGTTGATTGAGCGTCTGCTCGCGCTCGTCGTTCACGTTCCCCATCCCCGCGCCGCGGCGGCGGCCGACGGCATCCATTTCGTCGATGAAGACGATGGCGGGGGCGGCGGCGGTCGCCTGCGTGAAGAGATCGCGGACGCGGCTCGCGCCGACACCGACGAACATCTCCACGAACTCCGAGCCGCTGATGTGGAAGAAGGGGACGCCGGCTTCTCCGGCCACCGCGCGGGCCATGAGCGTCTTGCCCGTGCCCGGCGAGCCGACCAGCAGGATGCCGCGCGGGATCCGCGCCCCGATGTCGTGGTACTTCTTCGGGTGCCGCAGAAAGTCGACGATCTCGGCCAGGTCCGCCTTGGCTTCGTCGGCGCCGGCGACGTCGGCGAACGTCAGCTTCGGCTGGTCCGGGTTGTAGCGGCGCGCGCGCGTCCGCCCGAAGCCGAACATCCCCGACTGGCTGCGCGCCACCTGCCGCCCCATCCACACGAGGATGACGATCACCAGAAGGACCGGCAGGCCGTCGGCCAGGAGCAGGCTCATCCAGGGAGTCGATGGCTGCTTCACGTCGACGACGACCTCCGATTGCGACAGCAGGGGCAGGAGGCGCGGGTCGCCCACGTCGGTCGGGAAGACCGTGCTGAAGGCGGCGTATTTCTCGGGTGTGGTCGTGCGTGTCGCGGTCGACGGGACGGGCGCCTTGTCCGGCGGCGGCGAAGACTTCTGTGAAGACTTCTGTGATGAGGGAGGCCATGTGACCTCGTGCGCGAAGCTGCCGGTAATGTCCGCGCCTTCGATGGTGACCTGCTTGACGTTCTTCGCCTGAACCTGCCCGAGGAAAAAGCTGTAGGGGACACTCGCGCGCGGCGAGAGGGCCGGCATGTTCATCCACAGGCTCCACGCCAGCGCGGCGGCCAGGAGGAGCCAGACGAGCGGACTGAGCCCGGGGCCCTTCGCGGGTGGCTGACCGGTGGACTGGGTCGGCGGTTGGCCGGGACGGCGGGGCGGAGGGGCAGCCGGAGGAGCCATCTCGGTGCTGGCGAACGCAAGGCGCACGCCAGCATCGAGGCGGGAGCGGTCGTTATTGGCCCGAGGTCTTACGCGGCTGGGCCGTGGGCGGGAGATGCCCCTTCAATCGCAGGTACATCGCCTGCTGGCTGTAATGGTCCGCCAGGTCGTTGCTCAGGTCGATGAGGGCGGCGGCCCGGGTCATCTTGCGCGGGCCGAAGAGGGCCACTTCCTGCGTCAGCGTGGAGTCGTCGATCTTCGAGAGCGCCTGATCGCAGTAGGTGAAGGACTCCTGGATCGCCTTGACCAGGTCGGCTTTCGGCGAGGAGGCGGTCAGCACGATCTTTGCCGGCGCCGCTTCGCCCGTGATCTTGGAGCACAGAAACTCGTTGGACTGGGCGACGTGCAGCACGACTTCCCCGAAGCTTCGCTGCTGCGGGGTCGGCTTGAAGGTGTAGTCTTCGGCCGGCATTTCCTCGGCCGCAGCCGTCATCGTTTTAGCGTGCTGCGCCACCGCGCGGCGGACGGCCGTGGTCACCGGATTGGCTGTGGATTGGGCCCCAAGGCCGGCCGGCACGGCGACAGCCAGCGCGGCGGCCAGGGCGGCGCCCCAGAATGTCTTCATCACTCGTCTCCCATGAAGGTGCGACCGTGGTCGCGACAGGGGATTATAAGCTACCGGGGGCCGATCGGGGGTCAGTTCTTGTTTCTAGCACTGGTGCACAAGGGTGAAAGAAACAAGATCTGACCCCGTTCGAGCGCAAGAAACAAGATCTGACCCCGAGGCGTAATTAGCAGTGGGCGAGCCCGTCGATGGCGGTGGTGTCGGCGCGCGACAATCAGAGACAAATTTCGGGGCGGCAGTTCTGTAAACTGGAACACTTCAGACTGCTCTCCCAGCATCCGAATCATGAACATCTCCGAACTGTTCATCCGGCGGCCGATTATGACCTCCCTGGTCGTCTCGGCCATTCTGCTGTTTGGCATCCTCGGCTACCGGGAATTGCCGGTCAGCGACCTGCCGAGCGTCGACTTCCCGACGATTTCGGTCTTCGCCAACGTCCCGGGTGCCAACGCGGAGACCATGGCCTCGACGGTGGCGACGGTGCTCGAGAAGCAGTTCTCGACCATTCCCGGCATCTCGTCGATGACCTCCAGCAGTTCGGATGGGCGGACGAACGTCACGCTGCAGTTCGACCTGAGCCGCGACATCAACGCGGCTGCGCAAGATGTCCAGTCGGCCATCGCCGCCTCCCAGTACCAACTGCCGCGCAACATGCCGAGCCCGCCGTCGTACCGGAAGGCGAACCCGGCGGATTCTCCCATCCTCTACCTCGTGCTCTCGTCGCCGACCCTGAAGATGTCCGACGTCGATGAGTACGCCGAGACGACGGTCTCGCAGCGGATCTCGACCATCAACGGCGTGGCCGAGGTCGACGTGCGCGGCGCGGCGAAATACGCCGTGCGCATCCAGCTCGACCCCCGCAAGCTGGCCTCTCGCGGGATCGGGATCGACGAAGTGCAGAGCGCCATCTCATCGGGGAACGTCAATCTCCCCGTCGGCAACCTCGTGGGACCCTACCGGTCCGAGACGCTGCAGTCCAATGGCCAGCTCCAGAACGCGGAGGCATACCGGAAGCTGATCATCGCGTATCGGAACGGCGCGCCGGTGCGGCTCGACCAGCTCGGCGACGTGCTCGACAGCGTCGAGAACGACACGAGCCACGGCTGGTTCGCCGACCACGGCATGAAGCAGGAAGTGCCGGCGATCATCCTGTCCGTGCTGCGGCAGCCGGGCAGCAACACGGTCGACGTCGTGGACGCCATCAAGGCGGCGCTGCCGACGATTCAGGCGGAAATGCCGCCGTCGATGAACCTGCAGATCCTGAGCGACCAGTCGATTCCGATCCGCAACTCGTTCAACGACGTCCAGGACACGCTGCTGCTCACGATCCTCCTCGTGATCCTGGTGATCTTCCTGTTCCTGCGCAACCTGCCGGCCACGATCATCCCGTCGCTCGCGCTCCCGTTCTCGCTGGTGGGCACCTTCGCGGTCATGTACCTGCTGGGCTACAGCCTGGACAACATGTCGCTGATGGCCCTCACGCTCTCGGTCGGCTTCGTCGTCGACGATGCGATCGTCATGCTCGAGAACATCGTGCGCCACATGGAGCACGGCGCTGGGCCGATGGAAGCGGCCCTGAACGGATCGCGCGAGATCGGGTTCACGATCCTCTCGATGACGCTGTCGCTCACGGCGGTCTTCATCCCCATCCTCTTCATGGGCGGCATCCTCGGCCGGCTGCTGCACGAGTTCGCGGTCGTCATCGCCTCGGCGATTCTCGTGTCGGGCTTCGTGTCGTTGACGCTCACGCCGATGCTGTGCAGCCGCCTGCTCAAGGAGCACGGCGAACAGCGGCACGGCGTGTTCTACCAGGCCATCGAGCGTGCCTTCCAGGCATCGCTGCGGTTCTACGAGGTTACGCTCTCCTTCGTGATCCGCCACCGGTTCTCGACGATGGTCGTGGCGGGCGGCGTCGTCGTCGGCACGGCCTACCTCTTCGTCGTGATTCCGAAGGGCTTCCTGCCGAGCGAGGATCAGGGGCTCATTTCAGCGGGGACGCAGGCGATCGAGGGCATCTCCCCCGACGACATGGCGGCGCACCAGCAGGAAGTCAATCGGATCATCATGGCCGATCCGAACGTGGACAACTTCAATTCCAGCACCTTCGGCGGCGGTAATCAGGGCCATATCGGCATCCACCTGGTGCCTCGCTCGCAGCGGACGCTCTCGGCGGACCAGGTGATCCAGGAATTGCGGCGGAAGGTCGCGGGCATCCCCGGCATCGACGTGTTCTTCTCGAATCCGCCGCCGATCCGGATCGGCGGGTACCACACGAACGCCGATTACCAGCTCGCGATGCAGAGCACCAACCTCGATGAGCTGTATCACTACACGCCCCTCATGGTGGCGAAGTTGAGGAAACTGCCGGGACTGCAGGACGTGAACAGCGACCTGCAGATCACGCAGCCTCAGGTGATCGTCTCGGTCGATCGCGACAAGGCCTCGTCGCTCGGCGTCACGCCGCAGCAGGTGGAAGAAGCCCTGGCGGCCGGCTACAGCCAGCAGCAGGTCTCGACCATCTTCATGCCGAACGACCAGTTCCACGTGGTCATGGAGCTGCAGAAGCAGTATCAGACCGACCCCGAGGCGCTCTCGATGCTCTATATCCGGTCGAGCACGGGCGCGCTCGTGCCGTTGAAGGCGGTGGCAAAGATCACCCGCAGCGTCGGCCCGTCGACGGTTCAGCACCTCGGGCAATTGCCGGCGGTCACGCTGTCGTTCAACCTCGCCCCCGGGGCCTCGCTCGGCGACGCCGTCAACGAGGTGCAGCGTGTCGCCTCCGAGACGCTGCCGAGCACGATGAACGTGAGCTTCACGGGCACGGCGCAGGCCTTCCAGGATTCGTTGACCGGGCTGGGCCTCCTGCTCGTGATGGCCATCCTGGTGATCTATCTCGTGCTGGGGATCCTCTACGAGAGTCTCATCCACCCGTTGACGATCCTCTCCGGCCTGCCGGCCGCCGCCTTCGGCGCGCTGCTCACGCTGATGCTCTTCCACATGGAGCTGGATCTCTACGCGTTCGTCGGCGTCATCATGCTCGTCGGCCTCGTCAAGAAGAACGCGATCATGATGATCGACTTCGCGCTCGAAGTGCAGCGTACCGAGCACAAGTCGCCGACCGAAGCGATCATCGAAGGCTCGCTGGTCCGCTTCCGCCCGATCATGATGACGACCTGCGCGGCCCTGATGGGGACGCTGCCGATCGCCATCGGCTTCGGCGCCGGTTCCGAGTCGCGCCGGCCGCTCGGCATGGCGGTCGTCGGCGGCCTGCTCTTCTCGCAGCTCCTCACGCTCTACATCACGCCCGTGTTCTACACCTACATGGAGTCGTTCCAGTCCGGGCTCGGACGGCTGCGGCATCGCCGCGCGACGCCGATCCGGAAGACGGCCGACGTCGATCTCGGCCTCCCCGAACACTCCCAGGCGCAGGTGCCGACCCGCAGCTAGGGGTCAGATCTTGTTTCTTGCACGACTGTCCGGATAGTGCGACGTCACAAGATCAGTCCAGACGTGCAAGAAACAAGATCTGACCCTACTGCGACCCCCACTGCTTCGCCTCGTTCTTGTCGACCACGCCGTTCTTCATCACGAACACGACTCGCCGCAGGGCGGTGATGTCGGTGAGCGGATCGCCGTCGACGGCCATGAGGTCCGCGTCGAGACCCGGCGCAATCGCGCCGATCGCCTTCTGCAGTCCGAGCGATTCGGCGGCACGCGACGTCGCCGTCGTCAGCGCGTCCATCGGAGGCTCACCGGCCTGCTTCACGCGGCAGATCAGGTCCTCGGCATTGCGGCCGTGGGCCCCCGCGACGGCGTCGGTGCCGTAGGTCAGCATCAACCCGGGCGTGGCGAGCGCCCGCTTCATCAGCTGAACGGCCACCGGGACGACCTGTTCCATCGAGGTGAACCCTGCATCGTTGTAGTTGCCGATGCCGTAGAACTTCGCGCGATTGTCCAGATAGTTGCGGAACACCAGGCTGCACTGCGGGTCGAACCACACGTGGTGGCTGGCGATCAGATCGAGCTCGGCCTGCGTGGCGAAGATGCCGTGCTCGACTTCCGTGCAGCCGGCGTTCACCACGGCGCGGATGCTGCCGGTGCTGTGGGCGTGCACGAGCGTGCGAAGGCCGAGCGCCCTGGCTTCGCCGCACGCGGCGGCGAGCTGCGCATCGCTCAAGCTTTGCGCGCCGCCTTCGCGGATGCTCTTCGAGGCGAAGATCTTGATGAAGTCGGCGCCCTGCGCCTTCCGCTGCCGCACGATCGCGCGGATCTGATCCGGCGTGAGCTTCGGATTGGCGATCGGCTCGAGAGACGTCAGGACGCGCGGACCGGGAATCCGGCCTGACGCGCTGAACGCGCGAAGGTCGGCATCCTCCGGCGAGCCGGGGCTTTGAATCGTCGTAAAGCCGGCGCGGAGGATGGCGAACATGTTGTGCGCCATCGCGAGCGATCCCTGCTCCGGCGTCTCGCCATCGTTCGCGCTGTGCAGACGGCCTTTCGGATTGAAGTGCCACTCGACGTGCTCGTGGACGTCGATGAGGCCGGGCAAAACCGTGAGCCCGCGCAAGTCGTACACCGAACCGGTGGCGCTGGCACCAGCGGAGCCGACCGACTGGATGCGCGCGCCGTTCACGACCACCCAGGCGCCGGAGAGCGTATGGCCGCGGCCATCGATGAGGCGGCTGGTGACCAGCGTCACCGGTCGCGGCCGTGGCGTCTGAGCGAGCAGGATCGTGGGAATGGTGCAGGCGAGGGCGAGGAGCGCAAGACGGATAGATCTCACGGCGACCTCCAATGGGATCGTCTTCAGGCCACGGGCTTCGGGCGACGGGCTACGGACGTCGGGCTTCGGGCGACAGCCATCTGAGCCGTGCAGTATATCCCCTCATGCTATATTGCCCACCTGCTGGAAAGGGGCGTGACGATGGAGACGCTGCGCGTCGGCTTTGTGGGTCTCGGCCGCATGGGAAAGCCGATGTGTCGGAACCTGCTGCGAGCAGGATTCCCACTCGCTGTGTTCAATCGCAGCCAGTCGGCGGTGAACGAACTGGTAATGGCGGTCGCCCACCGCGCCGACTCGGCGGCGGACGTGGCCGCGCACGCAGACATCATTCTCTCGGCGCTTCCCAGTCCGCAGGCCAGTGAGACGGTCTTTCTCGGTCGCGATGGCCTGGTGACCCACGCCAGCCCCGGGCAGATCTTCGTGGAGGTCGGTACGATCGGGCCCTCGCTCGCCCGCCGCATCGCCGAGGCGGCCGAGCGTCGCGGATGCAGCTTTCTGGACGCGCCGGTGAGCGGCGGTCCGGAAGGGGCGCGCGACGCGACGCTCACGGTGATGGTGGGCGGCACGGCGGCCACCGTGGCGCGGGCCGACGCGGTGCTGCGCACGATCGGGTCGACCGTGCGGCGGATGGGTGAGGTTGGCGCCGGCTCCATCGCCAAGCTCGTCAACCAGGCGCTCACCGCGATCCACACCGCGAGCGCGGCCGAAGCCCTCGTGCTCGGGACCGCCGCGGGCGTCGATCCCGCCGCGCTGCTCGAGGTGCTGGCCACCAGCTACGGACAATCGCGCATGCTCGATCGCTCCGGCCCGCGGATCCTCGACAGGAAGTTCGAGGCGGCCGCGCCGCTGCGCCTGCTGATGAAGGATCTCGATCTCGTCGAGGCACTCGCCTCGGAGGTGGGGGCCCCGCTCCCGCTCACGACTGTCGTGCAGAGCCTGTGCAGCACATGCGAGGCGATGGGCTTGAGCGAGTCGGATCTGGCGGCGCTGGTGCGACCGTTCGAGTGCGAAGCCGGCTCGACGGTCTGCCGATCGGTCGCGGTCGAGGAGATCTCACGGGGCTGAACAATGTGATTCTCCCGCAGCTCGCGGGGGGGGGGTACAATAGCGACTTCGGTCCTTTCCGATCGGCCACACCGTCAGACTCCACTTTATGAAGCGTGAGCAGGCCCGGCAACTCGTGGAACGCGGTGGGGTGCTCCGCAACCGCTGCGACCTCGACCTGCTGCTGTTCTTCGCCCGGCATCCCTACGCCCTGCTCACCAGCGATCAATTGGCCGCGTTCATTGGAGAAGACGTCCAGAGCGTCGGGGACTCGCTCGATCTCTTCCTGAACGCTGGCTTACTGAAGCGCTCGCAGAACCCGAATTCTTCAGCCAGGCTGTACGCCTTTTCAGCCGGTGGCGACCACGGCGGGTGGCTGACCCCGCTCATCGAGCTCGCGTCGAGCCGCGACGGGCGACTGGCCGTCCTGGAAGCGCTCGCCCAACAGACGGGCGATCGGGCCCAGGGATCGGTGCGACGGCGCGCGCCGAACCGGCCGTTGCGCATCCACAAGATCGGTTGACCAGAGGAGATGGTGAACGCCATGCACGCCGCGGCAGACGTCGTCGTGAAGACCGGCATCATCGGCTTGGACAATATTCTGGGCTCCGGCATTCCGCGGGGCAACATCATCCTCACGGAGGGCGCGATCGGCACGGGCAAGACGACGCTCGGCATCGAGTTCATCTATCGCGGCGCCCACGAATTCGGCGAGCCCGGCATCATCGTCGTCTTCGAGACCTCCCCCGACAAGCTGGTGCGCGACGCCTCGTCGTTCGGCTGGGACCTGCCGGCCCTGGAGCGGCAGCGGAAGCTCCGCATTGTCTTCACGACACGCCAGGTGTTCCGCCAGGAGCTGCAACAGGCGGACAGCCTGCTGCTCGAAGAAGCGGCGGCGATGGGGGCGCGACGGTTGTTCGTGGACGGCATCGCGGGCGTGGTCGGTGTCAATCACGGATCGCCGGAGCCGCGGGAGGCTTTTCACGTGCTCGTGGAAGGGCTGCATAAGGAGAAGCTGACGGCGATGCTGGCGGTCGAGGCCTCGGTGCTGACGGCCGACACGTCCGCGACGCTGCCGGAAGAGTCGATTGCCGACACCCTGATCCGGCTTCGGCTCGAGGAGAATCAGCGGGCCGCGTCGCGCTCGATCGAGATCGTGAAGTCGCGTGGGCACGATTTTCTGATGGGCCGGCACACGTTTCGCATCGTCGACGGTCAGGGGATCGAAGTGTACCGCCGGGTGCAGGCACCGCGCCGGCCCGAGCGCGATCGGGCCGCGGCGTTCGATTCCAGCACGCGCGTGACGACGGGTGTTCCGGGCCTGGACGGTCTGGCAAACGGTGGCTATTTTCTCGGCAGCACGACCGTGGTGGCCGGGATCTCAGGCGTGGGCAAGAGCGTCATGGGCCTCCAGTTTCTGGCCGAAGGCGTCCGCAAGGGTGAACGCGGCCTGATGCTCACGCTCGACGAGCAGGTCCCGCAGATTCTGCGCAACGCGGCGACCGTCGGGATCGATCTGCAGCCCGCCATCGATCAGGGGCTGGTGCGGTTGTATTACGACGCCCCGCAGGAAATCGAAGTCGACCAGCACTTCCACAAGATCGAAGAGATCATGGAGGAGTTCAAGCCGAAGCGGGTCCTGCTGGACAGCCTGTCGACCTACGGCTCGAGCCTCGGGACCAGGGGCCGGGTGTTCCGCGACTTCTTCCATGCGCTGGTCGCGCTGATGAAGGAGCATCAGGTCGCGGCGGTGTACAACCACGAAAACCCCGAGATGCTCGGGATGTCGTCGATGATGGGCGAGTTCGCGATGAGCTCGATGGTCGACAACATCATCCTGATGAACTGGGTGGAGCTGTCGGACACGTTCCGCCTCGGGCTCACCATCGCCAAGATGCGCGCCAATCCGACCACCCGCATGACCTACGAGTGTGAGGTCGTGAATGGCCAGGGGATGCGCGTCCTGTCGCGCGAGCTGAAAGGCACGGCGCATCTGCCGTTTTCGAGCTACCGCAGCCTGATTTCGCGCTCGCCGGAGCGCACCGTGCGTGAATATCCCTTGGGAGAGGACTAGGCCGGCCCATGGCAGCACCAGGCGTCGAACTGTTTGACCTGGGCGTGTGGCAGCCGGCGCTCGAGCCGTTCGGCGCCGTCACGCACCTGACCATTCAGGTGTACGACGCCGACGGGCGGGTCGTCTGTGGGCCGATCCATCCCACGCCGCTCGTGCAGGTGTTCGCCAGGCATGCCTACGATCCGGGCCTGTTCGACGACTGCGCACGCCGATGCCTCGCGCAGGAGACCGCGCGGCCGACCGTCGTCGTCTCAGCGGTCTGGAACCTGGCGGTCGTCGGGACTTCTCTGGTGCTCGGGGGCCGGATGGTCGGTGCCATCGTCGCCGGGTACGCCTTTCTCGATTTCTGCCAGTTGTCCGCGGTGGAGAGCCTCGCCAAGGCGGCTCGCATCGCCTCTCCCGAGCTCTGGAGCCTCGCGCGCCAGCAGGCGCCGGTGCCCGAACGGCGCTTGCTGCTCGATGGCGAGTTGCTCCGTGTGCTCGGCGACACGATCCTGCGCGAGAACGCGCAGACGCGACGCTACGAGCGGGCGGCGGCCACGCTCGAAGAAGCCGCGGCGGCCCGCGACGAGTTCGTCGCCGTCTTGTCGCACGAGCTGCGCTCGCCGCTCACGCCCATCCTCGGGTGGAGCCGGATGCTGCCGCAGGGCGAGTCGGCGCGCGTGGGGCGGATCGCGGAGATCATCGAGCGGAACGCCCTGCTCCAACTGCGGCTCGTCGACGATCTGCTGGAGCTGAATCGAGTCGCCTGGGGCACGCCGGTGCTGGAATTGACGGTGCACGACCTGCGCGATGCGGCGCGGACGGCCGTGGACGCCCTGAATGAGCAGACGGGCGACAAAGGACTCGCCATGACACTCGTCGACGGTGGCGAGCCGATACTGGTCGACGTCGACGTCAACCGGCTGCAGCAGGTGCTCCGGAACGTGCTCTCGAACGCGATCAAGTTCACGCCAGCCCGCGGCCTGATCGCGGTGACCGTCGCCCGGGAAGCCGACACCGCCACGGTCCGGGTACGTGACACCGGGCAGGGCATCGATCCGGCCTTCCTGCCGTTCGTCTTCGACATCTTTCGCCAGCAGGAGCGCGGCACGCGCCGGACGCACGAGGGCATGGGCATCGGCCTCGCGCTCGTCAAGCGTCTCACCGAGCTGCAGGGTGGGCGCGTGGCCGTCACGAGCGCCGGCGCGGGCCAGGGGAGCGAAGTGGAGATCACGTTTCCGCTCACCGATCGCGCCGCGGCGGTCGAGCCGTTCGCCTCGCTCGCGTCGGCGTCGCGCGATCTGCGCGGCGTCCGCGTCCAGGTGGTCGAGGACATGGACGATGCGCGTGACGCCACGAAGATGATGCTAGAACGGTTCGGGGCCGATGTGGTCACCGCGCGGGACGGGGTTGAGGCGCTGGAAACCATCGAAGCGGCCCACCCCGACGTGGTGCTCTGCGATCTGCGGATGCCGCGGATGGACGGATTCGAGTTTCTGCGGATGCTGACGGCGCGCTTGGGCGGCGATCATCCGCCCGTCGTCGCCATCTCCGCCTTCGCGAGCGCCTCCGATCACGTGGGGACGGAGGCGGCCGGCTTCGACGGGCATATCGATAAGCCGTTCGACGAAACGCGGCTGCTGGCTGCCGTCAACATGGCCGTGGCGCGTCGGCGGACGGCGTAGGCGGATACGGGCTGCGGCCTGCCGCCGCGAGAAGCGGAGAGGTCCGAGACGTACTGGATGACCTCGTCCGTGCACTCACGCCCGCGCGCGTCGCGGTGCCGGACGGATCTGCAGGCCGCGCGGCATGCGCGCGATCGGCCGCGGGCGGAAGATGCGCGTGGCCCACTCCGTCGCTTCCAGATAGCACGACGGCAGACGATCGTCGTCGAGGCCCGCCGCCGCGGCATGTCGCGCGCATGCCTCCCAATCGGCCGCCTCGTACGCGAGCACCGTGTCGAGCAGATGCCGGAGCAGGTTCGGCTCGCCGGTGAGCGCGAGACGCACGTCGGGTGGAACGGGCAAGGCCTCGAGGATCTCGTCGAGCGGCCGTCCCATGATCGTGTCGAGCGCGGAGAAGAGGCCGAGCAGGAACAACTCCGGCGCGCGGTGCCGGAACGGCGTGCCGGCCGCGATCATCTCACAGAACCGCCCCCGCAGCACCGACTCCATCACCAGTTCGCCCGGCTTGTCGCGGCCGAGATCGGCCATCGCCCACACCGACGCCCATCGCCGGATTTCATCGAGCCCGAGCAGGGCGAGCGCGCTGCGCAGCGAATGGATTTCCGTGCGGAACCCGAACGCCGCCGAATTGATGTGACGCAGCAGGCGGTACGTGATCGAGAGATCCTGCTTGACGATCACTTCGAGCTTCGCCGCGCTCACGTCGGGGCGCGTGATCTCCTGCAGCAGCCGCAGGTAGTTCATGCGGAAGGTCGGCACGCTCTGGGCCGAGACAATCACGGGATGGCTCAGGAAGTATCCCTGGAACAACTGGTAGCCGGCCTTGGCCGTCTGCTGGCGCGACTCCCGTGTTTCAACCTTTTCGGCGAGCATCGTCGTCCGCTTGCCGCCGAACTTGCGGGCCAGCATGCGCTGGTCGCCGGGTGACGGCGTCTGCAGCAGATCGACCTTGATGAAGTCGGCGTACTTCGCGAGCGGGCTCTCCGCAGCCGCCGGCGTGAAATCGTCGAGCGCCAGGCGATACCCGGCGCGCTTGAGCCGTGCGCACGCCGCGAGCACCTCGGCATCCGGCTCGATCGTCTCGAGCAGCTCGATGACGACGCGGTCGGGTGGAAGGAGCAGGGCGAGGTCGCCGACGAGCGGGCCGCGCGAAAAGTTGACGAACGCCAGCCGGCCCTGCGCCAGCGTATCGAGGCCGAGGAAGGCGCCGTTCGAGATAACGTGCGAGGTGGCGTGATCGGCCGTGTCCGCGGTGCCCGCGAAGCAGTTCTCGAGGCCGGAGCGGAACAGGATCTCGTAGGCGAAGACCCGGTCGTGCAGATCGAAGATCGGCTGTCTCGCGACAAAGATCTGCATACCTTCAGCGCGGCCTCAGCCCCTCCTGTCAGAAAGCGGCTAATTCGCCAGAAACTTGAATTCTGGCATCTGCCCAATCGTAACGAACCTGACAGATCGCGCAGGAACTACACGACGGTCGCCGTTCCCGGCGATCTGCCTGGCTCCGCCTATCTTGTTGATAAAACAGGGCCGCACGTCCCAGACGAGGTCTGGTCTCCCGGTTGCTGATTCCGACGGCATGAAGCGACTGCTGATTGGCCTCTGTTTCATCACCCTGGCATTTGGAGCCTGCGGTCCCTCGGCGGGGACGCAACCGGCTTCTACGAACGAGGCGGCTCCCCCCGCCGCGGGAGCACCGTCGGCTGCGCGGGGTTCCGCCGTATCGGCCGATCACCGCGTCCCGCCGACCTCGACTCCCGTCGTCCGGCGCGTGACCGTGCCCGCGGGGACGGAGCTGACCCTGACGTTGCGGACTCGGGTTGGATCGGCGATCAACCAGGCGGGCGATCCGATCGAGGCCACCGTAGCCGCGCCGGTGCTGGTGAACGGCGCCCCCGTCATTCCTGAGCAGGCGACGGTCACCGGTACGGTCGTCACGGCGCGTCCCTCGGGTCGCGTCAAGGGCCGCGCGTCGATCGGTTTGGAATTCCGGCAGGTTTCGGTGGGTGATCGCGCCTATCCGATCAAGGTGGCCCCGGTCCGCCGCACGGCGGCCGCGACCCACAAGAAGGATACGCTGGAGATTGGGGTGCCGGCGGCGGCCGGGACGTTGATTGGCGCGCTGGCCGGCGGGAAGAAGGGCGCCTTGATCGGCGGCGCGGTGGCGGGCGGGGCAGGCACGGCATACGTGCTGGCCACGCCCGGCCAGGATGTTCTCATGCCGGCCGGGACCACGCTTCGCGTGAAGTTGCTCGACCCGCTGACCGTGCAGATCGATTAATGCCGACCGAAGGGGTGGCCGGCGAACTCGATTTCGCGGCGGAGTGCTCCCTTGACCGTCTCTTCGGTCCGGCCCACGCGATCCATATCCACCTGCGCCTCGAACGTCCGGTGCTCCGGGTCGGCATGCCGGTTCGAGTAGATGAAAAACAGGCGTGACTCGCGCTGGCTGGCGCTTTCGAGGTGGAAATCGAGATCGAGTTCCTGGACGGCAATGATGCCGAGACGAGTGAGCGCCTCCTGGGTCATGGAATGTCCTTTCCGGTCTGAGGGGTGATGAACCAGCGCGACAATATATTCACGCTAGGGCTTGCTGTGTTTACTGTCTCTCTGCGAGCGCCCAAACGCAAGCTCAACCATTGGTTCATTGGCGGGCATCCGTGTAACGACTCCGGACACATGGGAGGTTTGAACCCGGTTCGCGCGCCCGCGGAGGCTGCGGGCGATGCCCGTCTTCCGCGAAATCAGGGGTCGGCACGCTCGTTGCGCCTGCTCCTCTCTGCTGGGTCCGTTCACGACAGAATCACGGAGGAAATCAGTTCATGCGCACGAAATTGACCTTGGCCCTCATGCTGGTCGGCGCGCTCGCGCTGGCTGCGCCACGGGCGGCTCGCGCCGATGCCTTCTTCACGCCGTTCATCGGCGCGACGTTCGGGGCTGACGCGCCGGCCACCGAGCCGACCTACGGGTTTGCGCTGGGCGGCATGGCAGGCGGCATCTTCGGCATCGAAGGGGAGTTCGCCTACACGCCGAACTTCTTCGCGGCCGGGAGTGGCGTCACGAGCAGTCATCTGATGACGCTGATGGGCAACGTCCTGGTCGGCGCGCCGCTCGGCGCGTTCCGGCCGTACGTGACCGCCGGCTTGGGCATGATCCGCCAGGGAGCGGATCTGAGCGCGAGCGGCGTTCTCACGAACCTCTCGTCGAACGATTTCGGGATCAACGGCGGCGCCGGCGCGCGCCTCATGTTCAGCGATCACGTCGGCCTGCGCGGCGACGTGCGGTACTTCAAGGTGCGCAAGAGCGGCGGGCTCGCGTTCTGGCGCGGGTACGGCGGCCTGAACCTGAGCTGGTAGAAGACAGAGACGCGGAGAAGAGCTCGTCACGCGGAGGCGCGGAGGAGGCCGCGGTCTCCGCGCCTCCGCGTGAATCCTGCTCCGCTGCCTTCGCGCCTCCCTCCGTCACCCGTCTCAGGTATTGACGCATCCCCCGGCACATGCCATCCTCGTCCACAATTCGCCGGCCGACCTTCCGGCCGCCGCAATTCGTGAATCTGAGGAGCGTATATGTACCGGATCACCTCGCTTGTCTGTACTCTCGCACTGGCCGCCACCGCCGGCGGGGCGCAGGCGGCGCCCGTTGCGAAAGCGCCTGCACGATCGGCCCTCGTCCAGATCAATTACATGACCTGGCCGGAGATCTACGACGCCATCCACAAGCAGGGCAAGACGACCGTGCTGATCTACAACGGCGGCACCGAGCAGCGTGGACCGCAGTGCGTGCTCGGCGGCCACACCTTGATGGGGGAGTCGACGGCCAAGGCGATTGCCGAAAAGCTGGGCAACGCGCTCGTCGCGCCGACGATGCCGTTTTCGATCACGGGCGTGAGCGAGGAGCATCCGGGCGGCATCAGCGTGACGCCGGAAACCTTCATCGCCGTCAACGAGCAGGTCGTCGACAGCATGGTGAAGAACGGCTTCAAGAACATCATCCTGATGGGCGATCACGGCGGCGGGCAGGAGCAGCTCGCCGAAGTGGCGAAGAAGAAGGACGCGCAGTATGGCTCGCAGGGCGTGCACGTGTACTTCTGCGGTGACGTGTACGCGAAGGCCAACAAGGAATTCGACGACTACCTCGTCGCACATCACCTCCCGGTGAGCACGCATGCCGGCATCTCCGATACGTCCGAGATGATGTACCTGGGCGGCGCGAAGTGGGTGCGCAAGGACAAGATCGCCGTCGGTGATCCGGTCACGAAGGAAGGCGAGAAGCCGGTGCACACGGTCAACAACGGCATCACGGGCGATGCGCGTGGATCGTCGGTGGCCCTCGGGAAGATGCAGTTCGACATGAAGGTGAACGACGCGGTCAAGCAGATCAAGGGCTTCCTCGGCGAATCGGCGACGCAGCGGTAAGGAATGTCCCCGGACCCGGCGCTGACCTACGGGCGGTATCTCCGGATTGAGGAGCTGCTGGCGCTCCAGCAGCCCCTCTCGCCGGGGCCCGAGCACGACGAGCTCCTCTTCATCATCATCCACCAGGTCTACGAGCTCTGGTTCAAGGAGCTCCTGCACGAAGCCGACCGCGCGGCCGCCCTCCTTGCGCAGGACGACACGCCTCGCGCCCAGCACACGCTCAAGCGGGTCCTCACCGTCCTCAAGGTGCTCGTCGCGCAGCTCGATATCCTCGAGACGATGACGCCCATCGAGTTCCTGTCGTTCCGGGAGCGGCTCGAGGCGGCGAGCGGCTTTCAGTCCGACCAGTTTCGACAGCTCGAATTCCTGCTCGGCGTGAAGACGCCGGCGGCGCTCACGCGGTTCCCGGAGGGGAGCCGCGCGCGCCTGGCGCTGCAGGTGCGGTACGAGGCGCCGACCCTCTGGGACGCCTTTCTCCGCTACCTCGCACGCGAAGGCTACGAGGTGCCGGCCGCGCACCTGGAGCGGGATGTCACGGCGCCGATCGCGCCCTCAGACGATGTGCAGGCGCTGCTCGTCACCGTGGATCGCGGCGATTCGAAGAACGCGGAGCTCTGTGAGCGGCTCGTCGATCTCGACGAAGGGATCCAGGAGTGGCGGTATCGCCACCTGAAGATGGTGCAGCGGACGATCGGCACCCGTACCGGCACCGGCGGGTCGAGTGGGGCCGAGTACCTCGGGACCACCGTCGGCCATCCCATTTTTCCGGATCTCTGGGCGGTGCGGACGAAGCTCTGATGAGAGCGGGCGACAGGCCGCAGGCGCCCACCCGAAGAATTTGCAGGCCCACGCCAAAACTGCCCACGGAACTGTGCGGGCGCACCCGCGTCATCGGCGAGCCGACGCCGAATTGTGCCCAAAACGCGGCGTCTCCCGCGCAGGTTTCATGGATCCGTGTTTGCACACCGATTGAGCAGGACGGGAGGCGTTATGACCTGTGCCTGGTGCGACAAGGCGGTCGAGAACAAGGACGCGCAGAACCACAATCACCTGCTCTTCCACCTGCAGTGCATGCAGAAGTATGAAGAGTATCTGCAGCGGATCAGGCGGGAAACCGACCAGGATTTGAGACGGTAGCCGGAGGACGCGTCCTCTCAGCCGCGCACGGCCTGAAGAGTGGCCGGATACACGCCCGGATCGACGCGGGCATCGATCAGCGCGGGGCCGGGGGCTGAGAGCGCGCCGCCGAGTGCCCGCTCCAACGATGCCGGGTCGTCGGCCCGCCAGGCCGGCATGCCGACGCCGGCGGCCATCGCGCACCAGTCCACGTCGCCCAGCGTCACCCCGGCCGAGGGCAGCCGCCGCTTATCCTGCTTGATCTTGATCAGGCTCAACGACGCGTCGTTCAACACGAGCGTCAGCACCGGCGCCCGTTCGCGCACGGCGGTCTTCAGCTCTCCCACGCACATCATCAAGCCACCATCGCCGGTCACGGCGACGGCCCGGCGCTCCCGATCGAGCAGGCTCGCGCCGATCGCCGCCGGCAGGGCGAACCCCATCGTCGACAACCCGTTCGAGATGAGCAATTGGTGCGGCTCGAAGACCGGCCAGAGATTCACGGCCGGCAGCATGTGCGCGCCGGCGTCGATCGCGACGCGCGCCTCGCGGCCGACGCTCCGCGCCGCGAGGCCGATCGCCCGGGACGGTGAAAGACCTTCGGCGTCCACGCACACCGCGGCACGCTGACGTGCGGCGGTTTCCGCGATCTCCCGCACATCCCACTCGCTGGTGAATGTTCGATCGCGCGCGAGCTGGCTGACGGTTTCGGCGACCGGCCCGACGTACTCCGCCACAAACGGAATGTGCCGCTGATCCGGGATCGGCCAGCCGCATCCGATGATCGTCGCGGAGAAGTTCCACGGGCGGGGGAGTAGTTCGACGGGATCGAGACCGATGCCGATCAACAGATCCGCGCGCTCGATGATCGGCCGCTCGATGGCGCCGTTCGTGAACACGCCGGCAAACAGGGGCGAGTCGTCTGGCAGGACGCCCTTGGCCTTGTAGGTGACCAGCGCCGGAATGGTGTGCCGTTCGCAGAAGGCCCGCACCGCGCGCGCGGCGTCCGGGGTGGCGGCGCCAAGGCCGGCGATCACGAGCGGACGGCGGGAGGCGGGGAAGACATTGTCCAAAGTCCGGCGTCCGAGGTCCGACGTCCATTCCGGCCGTTCGGAGTCCGAAGTCCGAGGTGCGCGGCCGGGGATCTCCTGGGCGAAGACTTCCGGCGCGCAGTCGAAGTGAACCGGGCCGGCGGCCGGCGCGAGCGCGCAGGCGATGCCCGCGCGCAGCGTGTCCGACGCGTCCGCCTGCAGGCGAAGCGTGTGCTTGACGAGCGGCGCCAGGACGGAGGCGTGATCGAAGCGCTGGTGCAGGCAGTCGGCCGCGGTCTCCGGATGACGATCGGTGAAGACGAGCAGCGGAACACGGTCCAGGCTCGCGTGCGCGACGCCGTTGACGACCGATGAGGTGCCGGGGCCGAGCGTGCAGAGGCAGGCGGCTGCCGCGCCGGTGATCTCGGCCTGCGCGCAGGCCATCAGCGCGCCGCCCGTTTCGGTGTGGGTCAGGACGAAGGGCAGCCCGCCGCGGCGCGCCGCGTCGATGATGTCGAGATTGCCGCCGCCGCCCGGTACGCCGAACAGCATGCGGACGCCGGCGGCACGAAGCTCGGACACCAGGAAGTCGGCGAAAGACGGCACGCGGGAAATCTTGTCACGTCCGGCGTCCGCCGTCCAACGGCCAACTGAAACGGCGCGCACGGCGCGCCCG
>JANWLS010000027.1 GCA_025450765.1 Vicinamibacterales bacterium
ATCTTGAAGGCGCGATCGAGCGCGGTGCGCGCCCCGGCCTCGTCACCCGTCCGCAGCAGGTCCAGCCCGAGCGCCGACTGCGACGCCGCATCGTCCGGATCGAGCGCAATCGCCTGCCGCACCATCGCCACGGCTTCGTCGAAGCGATAATGCCGCGCGAGCTGATCGGCCACGACCGTGTAGACCTCGGCGAACGCCGGATACGCCTGGCGGGCGCGGGCCCGTTCCTGTTCGTAGTCGGTCGGCCGGCCGTCGACGTACGCCATCCCCGCGAGCAGCGCGTGCGCGCGCGGGCTCGCGGGATTCACGTCGAGGGCTTTCGCAATCGCCGCCTTCGCGTCGGCCTCGTCTCCGAGGTCGAGAGCAAGACCTGCGCTGAACAGGCGGGCCTCGACGTCCGAGGGATTGAGGCTGAGGGCCTGCGTGAGCAACGCCTGCGCCTGCGGCGGGTTCCGATCGGCCGCGGCTTCGGCCAGCCCCTCGATCGCCGGCTCCCACTGCGCGTCGCCGTTCAGCGCGCTGCGGAAGGACGTGATCGCGTCACTCGGGTTGTGCTTGTCGAGAAAGAGCCGGCCCCAGGCGGTGTTGATCGCCGGATCGTCCTTGGTGGCGGCGGCCGCGGCGCGGAACGCCGCGTTCGCCTCCTGAAATTGTCCGAGGCCTTCGTAGGCGTCCGCGAGCCGCCGCGCATCCTGCGGCGAGCGCTCCGCACCGGGGCGCGCGGTGAGCCCGGTGACAACGGCCGTGTAGAGCGCATGCGCCGGCGCCTTCGCGCCGAGCCACTGCTGCAAGCCCGCGAGCTCGATCGCGGCGTCGCCGGACGACTCGCGCGCGACGATTGGCTGCAGCAAGGAAACCGCCGCGGCGTACTGTCCGCGCGCGCGCGCCAGGCGCGCCTTGAGCAGCACGACGTCCGGCTCCCGCGCATCGAGCCTCTCGATCAGGCGATCGACGTCGGCGAAGCGGCCCTGGCGAAAGGCGATCTCCGCCGCCTGGATGCCGGTGGCCGGCTCACCCGCCTGCGCGGCGTCAGGTGTATCGCGTTTGTCTTTTCGGTTTTGAGGAGAAGCGGCCTGCGCGCTGGCGACACACCAGCAGACGAGCAGCAGAATCCAGGCGGCTGCCGGGATTGAGCATCGATCGCGAATCTCCCGGCTGAGAATGCCCCTTATCGCCATCCTGCTTCACAACGACATGGACGAAGAAGCCGCCGCCGACCACCAATATCTGTTGCAGGATACCGTACGCACTGCCGCCCCAGCTTGCCGGTCGATGGCGTGAAGAAAAAAGACATTTGGCCTTACCGTCGCCTGACGCTCACCGCCACCGGCATCAGCAGCAGGATCGCCGGAATCATCGCGAGCATGGCGCCGACGACGACGCACGCGAGTGGCTGCTGAGCCTGCGATCCGATCGCGGTCGACATGGCCGCCGGGAGCAGCCCCAGCGACGCGGCGAGGCAGGCGAGCAGGATCGCCCGCATCTCCCCGAGCGATCGCCCGACGATGACACGCCGCCGATCCTCGTCGGCCGCCGTCTCTTCGGGCAACCCTCCACCCTCGTGACGAAGCAGCCCCGAGAGAAAGACGCTCGCGGCGAGCGTGCCGACCCCGATGGCCGACGTGAAGCCGACCGCCGCCGAAATGCTGAACGGCGTGCCTGTCAGGCGCAGCGCCAGGATTCCGCCGATGATGCCAAACGGCAGGACGCTGAGCACGATCAGGGCGTCGATCCACGAGTTGAACAGCGTGAACAACAGGACCACGATGAGCGCCAGCGTGACGGGCACGATCACCGAGAGTCGCCGCTCCTCCTTCCGGAGGCTGTCGTACTCGCCGGCGAGCTCGTAATGATATCCAGTCGGCAGCTTCACATGCGCCGCGATCCGACGCTGCATCTCCTCGATCGTCGAGGCGAGATCGCGGCCCCGCACGCTGAACTTGATCGGGCTGTAGCGCTCGCCGTTCTCGCGGTACACCGTGAACGCGCCGCTCTTGATGGAGATCGACGCCACCTGCCCGAGCGGCACGTCATCGCCGTCGGCGCCGCGCAGCAGGATATGGCGGATCGCCGTGGGCGTGGCCCGGTAGGGCGCCTGATACCGCACGACGAAGTCGAATCGGCGATCGCCGTCGATGATCTGCGTCGCGGCCTGCCCGCCGATCGCGGCCTGCACGGCCGCGTTGACGTCGCCGGCCGCCAGGCCGTAGCGGGCGCTCGCCTGGCGATCGATCGCGATCAGGAGCTCGGGTTGTCCCGTCTCCTGGAAGACGCCGAGGTCGGCGATCCCGCGCACACCGGCCATGACGTCGCGAATGGCGCGCGCCCGTTCCGCGAGCACGTCGATATCGGGGCCGAACAGCTTCAGGGAATTCTCCCCCTTCACACCCGACATCGCCTCTTCGACGTTGTCCTCGATGTTCTGTGAGAAGCCGAGTGATACGCCGGGAATCGCACTGAGGCGATCGGTCATGTGCTGGACAAGGGCGGCCTTCGTGAGCCCCGCTGGCCACGCGGCTTCCGGTTTCAGCTGCACGAAGAACTCGAGGTTGTTGAACGTCGTCACGTCGGTCCCATCGTCGGGACGGCCTTCCTGGGAGACGACGTGTGTCACGACGGGAAAGCTTCCGAGGATGCCGCGCATCCGATCCGCGATCTGGCCGGCCGACTCGAACGACGCGTCGACCGGCAGCGTGGCGCGGACCCAGAGATTGCCCTCTTCCAGACGCGGCATGAACTCGCTCCCGAGCGAGGGCACGAGCAGGAGCCCCAGAACGAGCACCGCGACGGCCGCCGCCAGGACGGTGCCTCGCCGGCGCAGCACGATCGGCAGGACGGCACCGTAGCCGCGGTGCAGCCAGCGGACCAGCACCGTCTCGCCGGCGCCGCGGGCGCGGGCCGTTTCGGCGCCATACGAGGCGAGCACCGGGGCGAAGGCGATCGCGAAGAGCTGTCCGCCCAGGAGGGCGTACCCGTAGGTGATCGACATCGGCGCGAAAATCTGCCCGGGGACGCCGGTCATGGTGAAGAGCGGGATGAAGGCGACGAGGATGACGGCCACGGAGAAGACGACCGGCCGCGTCGTCTCCGCCATGGCCGTCGCGATCGCCTCCTCCACCGTTTCCGGATCCGTTCGCGCACGCAGCCGGCGATGAATGTGCTCGAGGTTGATGACGGTGACGTCCACGAGGATGCCGAAGTCGATCGCGCCAACCGAGATCAGGTTCGCGGACTGATGCGTCAGTCGCATGCAGATGAACGCGAACAGCAGGGCCACCGGGATGGAGAGTGTCGCAATGAGGGAGATCCGGAGGTCGCCGAGGAACAGGAGCAGGAGCACGGCCACGAGGACGAGGCCGAGCGCGACGATGTCTCGGATCGTGTGGGTCGTGACATTGATGAGATCCGTCCGATCGTAAATGGGACGGATCTTCATGCCCGGAGGCAATACCCCCCCGTTGAGGGCGGCGATCTTCTGCCGAAGGCGCTCCAGCGCCGGCAGGGACTGCTCTCCGCGCTGCAGCAGCACGATCCCTTCGACGATATCGTCGTCCCGATCCATGCCGATGCGGCCCAGGCGTGGCTGGACGCCTTCGTGCACGTCCGCCAGATCGCGGAGAAAGATCGGGACGCCGTGCTGCTCGCTCACGAGCACGTGGCGCATGTCGTCCAGCGACGCGAGCAGCCCGATCCCTCGCACGTTGACGCTCTGATCGCCAAGCGACAGATAGTTGCCGCCCGCGTTGGCATTGCCGGCGGCGACCGCGCTGAGCACCTGTGGCAGCGCGACGTGATACGCGAGCAGCTTCGCCGGATCGATGTCGGCCTGATACTGGCGTGTCGTTCCGCCGAACATCGTGACATCGATGATTCCCGGGACCTGCTTGAGCTCACGGCGGACGTCCCAGTCCGCTTCCGCGGTGAGCGCGTTCAGCGAATAGCCCTGGCCGTCGAGGCGAAAGCGATAGATCTCGCCCACGGGCGACCAGGGCGACCACTGCGGCGTCAGGCCCCCGGGAAGCGAGAGCGCCTGCAGCCGGTTCAGCGCCTCCTGGCGATCTGCGGTGTAATCAGTGCCGTACCCGAAATAGAGCTTGACGTCACTGAGACCGAAGATGCTGATCGAGCGGACGGCCTGCAAACCGGGAATGCCGAAGAGCGCCGTCTCGACTGGAACGGTCACCTGGCGCTCCATCTCCTCCGCCGACCACGAGGGATTCTGGGTGATGAACTCCACGAGCGGCGGCGACGGGTCTGGATACGCCTCGATATCGAGGTTGAGGAACGCGTAGACACCGAGCGCGATCCAGGCGGCCAGCGCCAACAGGACCAGGGCGCGGTAGCGCAGCAGCAGATGGACGATCGTCTTCATTGGCGGTCAGGAGGCGTCGCGAGCCGACTGCAGCAGATCGGCGCCCGTGATGGCGATCGTCTCGCCGGAGGTCAGACCCGACACGACTTCCACGCGGCCGGCCAGGTCACGGCCGATCTCGACCGGCTGCCGCAGGAATGATCCCGAGGGCGATCTCACGAAGACATAGCTCGCGTCCCCCTCGCGCAGGACGGCCGTCTGCGGCACCACGACGGTTGCCCGGCCGCGATCCTTCACGCTGACGCGGCCGAACATGTTCGGCTTGAGCATGAATCCCGGGTTCGGCAGGACGATGCGCACGCTGATCGTGCGGGCCGTCGGATCGACCGTGCTGGATACGGCGTCCACCTGGCCGCGCCACGTCCGTCCGGGAAACGCGTCGACGGTCAGCGTAGCGGCGCTGCCGATCCGAATCCGCGCGAGATCCTGCTCGAACACCTCCCCGACCGCCCAGACCACGCTCAGATCGGCCATGGTGCAAATCGGGTTGGCATTGTCGAGCGATTTCGCGAACTCACCATCGGCTGCGGCGAGGTCGAGGATCGTGCCGGTTCGCGGGGCGCGGACGGTGATCCGATCGGAGCTGCCCGTCCTATCGACGCCCAGCAGCGTCAGGTGCTCGGTAGCGCTCGTCAGCGTCGCCTCGGCCATCTGGGATTCCGCTTCCGCCTGCTGATACTCCTTCAGCGCAATCGCCCGATGCGCGTACAGGTCGGCCGCGCGGCGAAACGTGAGCTGTTTCACCTGGGCATCAGCCTGCGCTTCCTCGTACGCCGCACGCGCGGACGCAATGTCACTGCTGGCCAGCTCGGCGATAGCCTGTCCCCGACGCACGTACTGCGACGGGCGGACGAACACGCCGATCACCCGTCCACTGACAGGCGGAAACAGCCGGATCACGCGCGTGGGGTCCGTCTGGACCGAAGCCGCCAGGTCGAGATCGTCGCTGAGCGGGGCGACGTGAACGACCGCCGTCCGTACTGGCCCGGCGCCCGCGGAGCTCGCCGGCGCCGGCTGCGGGGTCGCCGGATCACGTGCGCGGCTCTCCCGGTGCCCGCACCCGCTCACGAGCACGGGAACGAGCACGAACACCCAGACGTACAGGGACCTGACTGACAGGCGAATCAGCTCGCCTGAGATGGCACGCGTCATATCAACCCTCCTCGGGCCCGGTCACGCTCGACGTGGGAATGCGGCCGGCGTGACGGGTACGCGCACGACGTCGAAATCGCCGCGACGCACACACGTCCACACCAATCGATTCCCGAGGCTGGATTCGCCCGGGCTCAATACCGCAATTCAGATGGGAAGCGGATCAGACGTGCAGCAGGGCTGGAGGCCCGCGTAGCTGGCAGGTGAGGAAGCGGCGAGTGGTCGGGCCGCGCGGTCGCGGCTGGCGCCGCCGGGCGAGCGCCGTTGGCGTGAGCTCGGCGGGCACGGCCACCAGCGTCGCCACGGAAGGTACGGCGACCGCAGTCCCGAACGGCTGTGAGATCGCGCGTGCCGTCCAGACCGTGTCCCCCAGGAACGGGTCGGCGAGCGGGCGTAACGCGTCGGGATCGGAGGCGCGCAGCGTGGTGGTCGCCTGCGCTCGAACGGCGCGTGCGACCGGCGGCGGACCATCGTTCCGCCATTCCGTGAGCACGGGCTGACCGTCGCGGAACAGGACGAGGAGATCGGCACGCCCATCGAAGTCCACGTCGGCCACGGTGCGGACCGGCGTCTCGCCGGCGCCAAACGTTTCAACGAGATCAATCTGCTGGTCGAAGTTGCGGTCGAGATCGCGCTCGACGAGGTGCCCATCGCGGAAATATTCGATTTCGTCCGGCCGGCCGTCGAAATTCGTGTCGAGCTCGATCCTGACGGGACGATGCTGTGCGTCGTAGTAGCACCAGAGATCGGGCTGGCCGTCGTGGTTGCGATCGGCGGCGCGCACGTAGGTACCCGCCACGCCACCGCGCAGCAGGCCGAGGCTGCACATGACGAGCGCGGAGGCGACGAACGCGACGGCGGCAGACCGCATCATTCGTAAGCTAGCAGCTTTACCGTTGGCGGACAAGCCGCGCTACGCGTCCCACGTGTCCCCCGCCACCCGCACGAGAGTGCGCACCAGCCCGGGTGCACGCGCCACGATCGCCCCGGCCAGGCCGACGCGCGACGAAGATCCGACGACCGCGCGCAGCACACGATTGAGCTGGCGCTTCGCGCCAAGCGCCCGCGCGCGGCGGCGCGCCAGCCGCTGATGGGCGCCCGCCCAGCCCGAGGCCAGCACCTCCAGCGTCGCTTCGGCCACCAGTTCCGCATCGCGCACGGCGAAGTGCAGCCCGTCGCCAGTCATCGGATCGATGAAGCCGCCGGCGTCACCCGCGAGAAAGAGACCATCGATGCCGGCGCCGATGCGGTCGACCGCGAGCGGACCCAGCACGATCGGCCCACCGCTCAGGGTGCTGCCGGCACACCGATCGCGCAGCACGGGATCCTGCTCGATGGCGGCCGCGAGCAGTGCTCGCGGATCACGGAAGCACGGATCGAGGATCGTGCCGCTGCCGGGCACGGCGACGACGCAGATGTTGGCGAGCGCACCGGGGAGCGGCGCGACGCCGACGTAGTACCCGCGGCGGATGTGCATCTCGCCGAGCGACGAGAGGGCGCGCACACCCTGGAAGTACGCGCCGACCGCCCAGCGCCGAGGCGCGACCGGATGCCGCGCCAGCCCGAGCGCGAACGCCAGGGTCGATCGCCGGCCGTCGGCGGCGATCGTCACTCGCGCCCGTACGTCTTCGGTGCCGTCTTGCGAAGCCGCCACGATCCCGTCGACGCGCCTGGCCGACCCCGCGCCTTCGACGAGGGCCCGTCGCGCCGTGACCGCTTCGTCGAACCGCGTACCGGCGCGACACGCGAGCTCGACGAGGCGCTGATCGAGGTCCCGGCGCAGCATCGACCGGCCGTGCAGCGGCGCCGGATATCGTCCTTCGACGCGGAGATCGTGCTCGCCAGTCACGAGCATGCCGTCGAGCGGCAGCCCGCCAGCGGCGGCCGACTCGAGGCCGAGACGATGCAGCCGCGACAGCGTGCCGGGATTCAGCGTATCGCCGCACAATTTGTCGCGCGGAAAGCGGGCGCGATCGATCAGCCGGACGCGGGCTCCAGCCCGGGCCAGCAGGCCCGCGGCGATTGCCCCGGCGGGACCCGCGCCCACGATCAGGACATCCGGCGTCGTGCTCACCTCCCGATTGGATCCGGCCAATGCGGCCTGGCCTCAATGGATAAAATAAAGAGGATGACGTCCACTCGAGCTCCCGGTCTGCCGGCGCGCCTGTTCGCCTGGGGCGGTGGTGCGGCCTTCGCGGCCGCGCTCGCCTACTGCGGCTGGTTCGTGGTCGTGACGCTCGAACGCCCGGTCGCCGTGATGACCCGTCCAGCCTTGGCACTGGCTGTCGTGATCGACGTCGCGCTCTTCGGCCTGTTCGCCGCGCACCACAGTCTCGCCGCGCGTCCGCCGCTGAAACGCTGGGTGACGCGATGGCTCGGAGCCGGGCTGGAGCGCTCATTGTACGTCTGGTTGGCGAGCGGTCTCCTCGCGCTCACCTGCGCGTGCTGGCAAGGCATGCCGGGAACCCTGTATCGCACCTCCGGTCTGGCGGCCGCTTCCCTGACCGCGGTGGAAATCGCCGGTCTCTGGCTGACGGTCGCCGCCACGCGCGTGATGGATCCGCTCGAGCTCGCAGGCATCCGACAGCTGCAGCGACAGGCCTCGCCGACCACGCTGCAGATCGTCGGCCCGTATCACCTGGTGCGGCACCCGCTCTATCTCGGGTGGATACTGATGATGTTCGCGGCACCCGTGATGACCGCCAGCCGGCTGCTCTTTGCCATGGTCAGCAGCGGCTACCTGCTGCTCGCGATTCCCTGGGAAGAGCGGGCGCTCGTGAGGATCTTCGGTGACGAGTACGAGCGCTACCGCCGCCGTGTGCCGTGGAAAGTCATCCCATTCGTCTCCTGAGATCGGCTCACCCGATGGCCACTACGCCTCAGTTCTCGTCACACGCCGTGCAGGGCGGCACGATCGCCGCCACGGCCACCGCTGTCCCCCCGTACATCCTCACGCGCGACGAGGTGAAGACGTACGTGCGCCGTGTGTTCCGCGTCGAAGAACGGCGCCTGGACGCGATGATGGCGATCGTCGACCATGCCGGCGTCCAGACCCGCCACGCCATCCTGCCCGTCGACCACATCATCGAGCGCCGCTCGCTCGCGCAAACCAGTCTCGAGTACCAGACGCACGCCATCGAGCTCGGGCGCGCCGCCGCCGCCGACGGCCTGTCGCGAGCCGGCCTGCGGCCGGCCGATATCGACCTGATCATCACGGTGTCGTGTACCGGCTTCATGATCCCGTCCCTCGATGCCCATCTCATCAACCTCATGGGCTTCCGAAGCGACGTGAAGCGCCTGCCGATCACCGAGCTGGGCTGCGCGGCCGGGGCCATGGCGCTGTCGCGCGCATGGGAGTTCACACGCGCCTTCCCGGACGCGACGGTCCTGATCGTCGCCGTCGAGCTCCCCACGCTCACCTTTCAACGCGACGATGTGTCGCAGGCGAACCTGATCTCCGCGATCCTGTTCGGCGATGGCGCCGCGGCCGCGATCGTCACCGGGCGCCCGATTCCCGGGCCGCGCATCCTGCACGCCGCGACCCACACGTTCCCGGCCTCTCTCGACGCGATGGGCTTCGATCTGCGCGATACCGGCTTCCACATCGTGCTCTCGAAGGATGTCCCGCAGTTGATTCGCGAGCGCATTCGCGCGGTCGTCGACGACTTCCTGGCCGCGCAGGGATTGACGAGGAGGGAGATCAGCGCCTTCGTCCTCCACCCCGGCGGGCAGAAGCTGCTGACGTATCTCGAGGAGCAGCTCGAGCTCTCGAACGGCGAGACGCAGGCGTCGTGGGACGTGCTGCGCGATGACGGCAACCTGTCGAGCGCCACGGTGCTGTTCATCCTCGACGCCTGGCTGAAGCAGCCCAACATCCAGCCTGGCCAGCACATCCTGACCGCGGCCTTCGGCCCCGGCTTCAGCGCCGAGCTGCTCCTGATGCAATGGCACTGAGCGTCCGCCTGTATCTGGTGCTGCTCGCCGCGGTCGCCACCGGCCGTTTCGTGGAGCTCGCGATTTCACGACGCCATCAGCAGCGCCTCGCCGGCCACGGCGTGCGCAAGGTCGACGAGCCGCACTTCCGCTGGATGGTCGCGCTGCACACGGGCGTGCTCGTTGGCGCGGCGGTTGAAGTCGTCTGGCTCGATCGGCCGCTGATCCCGTGGCTGGCCGCGACGATGGGGGTGGTGTTCGCCGGCGCGAACCTGACGCGCTGGTGGGTGATCCGGACCCTGGGGACCTACTGGAACGTGGCCGTGATGGATTCGAGCCGCCTCGGCATCGTGACGAAGGGCCCGTATCGCGTCGTTCGCCATCCCAACTACACGGCCGTGTTCGCGGAGATGGTGGCGCTGCCACTCATCCACACGGCGTGGATCACTGCAGCCGCCGGGACGATGGCGCACCTCTGGGTGCTGTCGCGCCGTGTGGCCGTCGAGGACGAGCTGCTGATGGCCAATCCCGCCTATCGGGCGGCGATGGGCCACAAGCCCCGCTTCATTCCATCGCTTCGCGGCGTCCGCCGGGACGGGTCGGACTGACGAGCTCGATCGTCCAGAGCGGTCCGCTCGCATAGAACGGCTCGGAGGCCTTGAGAAACGTCGGCGCCTCGCCCGCCAGGATCCACACGTGCGAATCGGGCGGCTGCTTGCCCGCCAGCGGGGCCAAAAAGCCGGCGAGGCCGCCGATGTGCACCTTGATGACGTACTGAATGGCGCGATGCCGCTCGGCGCCGGTCGCGAGCTCTTCAGGCGCACCCTTCGAGAGCTCGAGCGTCACGAGACGCGGCTCCGGCGTCGCGACGATGAGCGAAAAGCTCTTCGGCAGGTGATCCCCGCGGGCGTTCTCGAGCAGCACGGGAATGATCCCATTGCTCAGGTCGGCGGGCGGGACCATGCGCTTCGTCGCAGTTCTGGGTTGTCCGTGCTCGCTGTAGCGGACCTCAACACGACCGCTGCGGCCGTCGATGAACAGGTCGAGCGGCTCCGGGAAGATCGGGCCTTGCTGCACGAGGTGATCGCTGATGACGCGGAAGGTACCCTGCTGCGAGAACCGCGTGGTCTCATCCTGCAGCGAGCCGTCGGTGAAGTGAAACACGAGATGGCTGGTCACCACGTCGCCGTCGACCGTCTGCATCAGATCGCCATCGGCGATCCGCTTCCCGTCTGCGGTTCGTAACACCAGGAAGCCGTGGAGGACGCCTTGCGGATAACGGACGGCCACGGGCTCGCCGTCTCCAGCAGCCGCGCAGATGAGCAGCAGCGCCGCGATCACGGCCGGAATCACTGTCGCGCGGCGCGGGATGCTTCGCCTCATGGTCGTCCTGGAGCGACGCATCCCGTCGACGGTGTCAGGCCTGCTGCAGGAAGGCCAGCGAATGATGTGAGGGGATCTCGAACCGATGACGGCACGTGCCGCACACGATGACGTCATCGACGCGGATCATGTAATCGCGCAGCTTGGCGAAGAGCGCCCGGTCGCGCTCGTCGGCGCCCGGCGGGAGCCGTTCCTTCCGCGTGCGGCGCACCCAGCGTACCTGGTATTCGGCCGCGCGCTTGCAGCGAGGACACGTGAAGGTGGCGGGTCGTTGCTCGGACTCTTCGTGGAAGAAATCGCGTTCTTCGAGCGCCATCCGAGGATAATATCATTAGCGCCATGGCCGAACACGCAGCTGAACCGTCGCCCGCCTATCCTCCCGAGCTTCCGGTCCTGGCGCTGCGCCAGACGGTCGTCTTTCCGTTCACGGTCCAGCCGCTCGCCGTCAATCGCCCGGTCTCGATCGATGCGGTCAACCGCGCCCTCACGGGCGATCGCCTGCTCTTCCTGACGCTTCAGAAGACGGAAAGCGACGATCCGGCGCCGCAGGATCTGCAGACGCTCGGGACGATCGGGATCCTTCGCCAGATGGCCAAGGTGCCGACCGGCGGCATGCAGATCCTCGTTGAAGGGCTGACGCGCGCCCGCGCGCAGGCGATCAGCCGGACCGAAAACCAGATGCGCGCGACGATCACCTCCGCGCCGGATCGCGCGGAGAGCTCGCTCGAGATCGACGCCTACGTGCGCCGGCTGCGCGACCTGATCGATCGCGCGATGGCGCTCGCGACGGGTCTGTCGCAGGAGTTGCGGGGCGTCATCATGGCGGTCGACGACCCGGTCCGGCTCTGCTATCTCCTGAGCAGCCTGCTCGAGATCAAAGCCGATCAGAAGCAGCAGATTCTCGAGTCCGACCGGGTGCTCACGAAGCTGGATCTCGTCTCGAACGCGCTCACCCGCGAGATCTCGCTGCTCGAGCTGCGCAACAAGATCGAGTCGCAGACCCAGCAGCAGATGACCGATCAGCAGCGGCAGTACTACCTGCGCCAGCAGCTGAAGACGATCCAGGACGAGCTCGGGGAAGGCAACAAGAGCGAAACGGCCGATCTCCGGACGCGCGTGAGCGAGGCCCGTCTTCCCGAGTCGGTCCTGGCCACGGTGACGCACGAGCTGGATCGACTCGATCAGATGTCGCCGATGTCGCCCGAGCATCAGATGGTCCGCACCTACGTGGAGTGGGTGCTCGATGTCCCGTGGTCGAAGACCACCGAGGACCGATTGGATCCGGTCGAGGCGCGGCGCGTGCTCGATGCCGATCATTACGACCTCGACAAGGTCAAGGATCGCATCATCGAATACCTCGCGGTCCGGAAGCTCAAGGGCGATCTGAAGGGGCCAATCCTCTGCTTCGTCGGAGCGCCGGGCGTCGGCAAAACGTCGCTCGGCCAATCCATCGCGAGGGCCATGAATCGCACGTTCGTCCGCATTTCACTCGGCGGCGTGCGCGACGAAGCCGAGATCCGCGGCCATCGCCGCACCTACATCGGCGCGATGCCCGGACGGATTATCCAGGCGCTCAAGCAGGCCGGCTCGGCGAACCCGGTGTTCATGCTCGACGAAATCGACAAGCTGAGCGTCGGCTTCCAGGGCGATCCGGCCGCGGCGCTGCTCGAGGTGCTCGATCCGGCGCAGAACAACACCTTCCGCGATCACTATCTCGAGATCCCGTTCGATCTCTCGCGCGTCCTCTTCATCGCCACGGCCAACCAGCTCGGCACGGTGCAGCCGGCGCTGCTCGATCGCATGGAGATCATCGAGCTGCCGGGCTACACCGAAGACGAGAAGCTGCACATCGCGCAGCGCTACCTGGTGCCGCGCCAACTCGAGGAGAACGGCCTCCCGCCGGGCGCGCTGCAAATCGAGGATGCGGCGCTCCGCCTGATCATTTCCGAGTACACGCGCGAAGCCGGTGTGCGCAACCTCGAACGCCGCATCGGCACGATCGCCCGGAAAACCGCCGCGCGCGTGGCGACCGAACCGGCCGGCCAGCCGCCGGCCGCGCCCATGACCGTCGGCGCGCGCAACCTGGCGGAGTATCTCGGGCCGCCCCGGTTCCATCGCGAAACGGTGTTCCGCACGTCGCGCCCAGGGGTGGCGACCGGCGTCGCCTGGACGGAAACGGGCGGCGATGTGCTCTTCATTGAGGCGAGCCTGCTCCCGAGCGGGCACCAGAACATCACGCTGACCGGCCAGCTCGGCAACGTGATGCAGGAGTCCGCACGCGCCGCGGTCAGCTACATCCGCGCCGCGGCGGCACACTTCGGCGTGGCGCCCGACTTTCTCGAAGGCCACGACCTGCACATCCACGTGCCCGCGGGCGCGATCCCGAAGGACGGCCCGTCGGCTGGCGTCACGATGGCCACGGCCATCCTGTCGGCGATTCGCGATGAGCCGGTTCGATCGGATGTGGCGATGACCGGCGAGATCACGCTCTCCGGCCTCGTGCTGCCGGTCGGGGGCATCCGCGAGAAGACCATGGCCGCGCGCCGGTATGGCATCACCACGTTCGTGCTCCCGGCACTGAACGAGCCGGACCTCGCGGAGCTCCCACCAGAGGTCCGCGAGGGGATGAAATTCATCCTGGCCAGCACGCTGGACGATGTCGTGTCGGTCGCGTTGAACATGCCGGTAGGCGCCGCCGACTGACGCGTGTCCGCCGACAGCCTCACCTTCTACATTTCGGGCCACGGATTCGGCCACGCCTCGCGCGCCATCGAAGTGCTCCGCGCGTTACGCGCCCGCCGGCCGGACCTCCGCCTCATCGTCCGGACCACGGTGCCTCGCTGGCTGTTCGAGGTGTCGGTCGACGGCATCGAGTACGACCCGGTCGAATGCGACACCGGCATCGTGCAGATCGACAGCCTGCGGCTGGACGAGGCGGCCACGATCGACAAGGCGGAGGCGTTCTACGCCACCTTCGACGCACGCGTCGCGCGCGAAGCCGACGCGCTCCGCGAGAGCAGGACGGCGCTCATCGTCGGCGACATTCCCCCGCTCGCGCCGGCCGCTGCGGCCGCCGCTGGGCTGCGATCGATCCTGATTGGCAACTTCACGTGGGATTGGATCTACGCCGGGTATGCGGAATTCTCGATCGGGGCGACACACCTGCTGGACCGTATCCGGGACGCCTATCGACGCACGACCCTGGCGCTGCGCCTGCCGATGCACGGCGGCTTCGAGCCGATGCTCGCGGCAACCCGCGATATTCCGTTCATCGCGCGCCACGCGGTGCACTCCCGGCACGAGGTCGCGCAGCGATTTGGCCTGCCCGCGGATCGACCGATCGCGCTCGTGTCGTTCGGCGGCCACGGCCTGCACGATCTCGCGCCGGACGACCTTGCCCGCAACGATCGCTACACCATCCTCACGACCGCACGGCATCCGTTCACGAAGCGGCCGGCGCCGAACGTGTTCACGCTGGACGAGCGCGAGATCTATCGCGACGGCTTCCGCTACGAGGATCTCGTCGCCGCCGCGGACGTGGTCGTCACGAAGCCCGGCTACGGGATCGTGGCCGAGGCGATCGCAAACGACACCGCGATCCTCTACACGTCACGCGGTCATTTCGTGGAATACGAGGTGATGGTGGAGGCGCTGCCGCGGCTCACGCGGTGCCGCTACATCCCGATGCCGGATCTGCTGAGGGGGCACTGGCAGGGGCACCTGGATCGGCTGCTGGAGTTGCCGCCGGTGGCCGTGAAGCCCGCGACGAACGGCGCGGAGGTGGCGGCGGACACGATCCTCGCGATGCTCCGCGATCTCAGGGCCTCCGCGTGACCCTACTCCGCGGCTCCGGCCTCCGCGTGATCAATCCGTGGCGCGGTGTCCGAACGGCTCGTCCAGTGACGGGCTCGGCGTGGTGAAGAGCTCCGCGCCCGACTCGGTGATGTGCATGTCGTCCTCGAGCCGGATGCCGAACTCGCCCGGAATGTAAATCCCCGGCTCGTCGCTGAACACCATCTGCGGCTTCAGGCGCATGGCATCGCCGCGCACCAGGTAGGGCCACTCGTGCTCGTCGAGACCGATGCCGTGGCCGACGCGGTGCGTGAAGTACTTGTAGTCGGGGCCGTAGCCCGCATCGACAATCACCTTGCGGGCCGCCGCGTCCACCGACTGCGCTTCCACGCCGGGTCGCGCCGCCGCGAGCGCCGCCTTCTGCGCCCGCTGCTCGATCTCGAACACCTTCCGCATTTTGTCGGTCGGCTTGCCGAGCACGAACGTGCGGCTGATGTCGGAGTGATAGCCTTCGACCGTGCACCCGCCGTCGATGAGCAGGATCGTGCCGTCCCGGATCACCTGCGGCGTGCGCGAGCCATGCGGCAGCGCCGAATAGGCACCCACCTGGACGCTCGCGCCGCCAGGGAACCCGAGCCGCTCGTGCGCGTCGGACACGAGCTGGCCGAAATCGGCCTGCGTCATCCCCTCGCGCATCGCGCGATACGCCGCTTCGTAGGCCCGAATCGTCACCTGCGAGCCGAGGCGCATCAGCGCCATCTCGGCGGGCGACTTGATCATGCGGCAGCCGGCCGTCACCGGCGTGGCGCTGGCGATCGTCAGCGCCGGCGCCGCCTGGTGAATGCCGTCGCTGAAGACGAACTTGACCGTCTCCTCGACCCCGAGCCGCCCGGTCGCCAGGCCGCGGTCCCGCAGCCCCTGCGCCACGCGCTCGTACGGATTCTCGTCCTCCTGCCAGACCCGGACGTCGACCTGTTCGCCGAAGGGGCTCCCCGCGAGCTGCTCGCGCGCGCGTCCTTCCTCGAAGGCCGGCGACACCACGAAGGGGTTACCGGTCGCGGGCAGGACGAGCGCGAAGAAGCGCTCGCTCAGCCCCCAGCGGATGTTCGAAAAGTAGTCGAGTGAGGTGCCGCCGGTGAGCACGATCCCCCCGAGCGCGGCCTCGTGCATCAGCTCGCGAGCCCGCGCGATCCGCGCGCGCCGCTCGTCGGCCGTGATCGGCTTCGCCCGCGCCTTCATCGACGACAGCCCGGCGAAGCTTTTCGGCCGCGGCCGGGCGGCGGCTTCTCCCTGCTGACGCTGCGCGCGCACGGGAACCACGGCGGCCGCCGCGGCCGTGAGAGATCCCAGGTGCAGGAAGCGGCGTCGCGAGAAAGGTCGCATCGCGATGTGGTGGTCAGCTCGCGGAAGGCTCGGCGGGACCGGAGACGGAAGACATCAGGCCGGCGTCGCTCTTCACACACGTCACGAGCGACCAGATCCGCGGGATGTTCACCTTTTCGATCGACAACGGCTCGAGCGAGGCCTGCGCCAGGAATGCCGGCAGGTCCAGGTCCGCCGTGAAGCCGATGTGGACGGTGAACGGGGAGATGAGGCGATCGAGGCGCGCCACCAGGCGGTTGGCGCTCCGGAAATGATTGAGGATGACGATGCGGCCGCCCGGCTTGCAGACGCGCACCATCTCACGCGCCACGGCCACCGGATCGGGCACGACGCTGATCACGTAGGGGGCGTAGACGATGTCGAAGGCGTTGTCGGGGAACTTGATGTCGGCGGCGTCCATCTCGAGGACCCGCATGTTCTTGACGCCCTTGCGCGCAATCCGATCGCGCGCCCGCTCGAGCATCGAGGCCGAGAGGTCGATGCCGACGACCTGCACGTCCTTGGGATAGAGCGGCGCGTTGATCCCGGTGCCGACACCAACCTCGAGGATCCGATCCCCGGGGTGAATCCGCATCCGCTGCAGCGCCTGCACCCGGCCGGGATGCAGCGTCGGGCCAAACGTCAGGTCGTAGACGTTGGCGATCTTCTCGTAGACACCAGCGACGAAGTCGGTCTCGACCGCCGTGACCGACAGCGCCCGGGTCGCCGCGTCGCGCGACGCCAGGATCTCAGGCGAATCAGATTTCCGTTCGAATAGGGCCATGAAGGAGCTCCGCGCGTCCTCACTCAGGCTCGCTGCGGGCGTGTTGGCCCGTAGCCCGGCTCGGACTATATCTCTCAGTGGAGGCGGGAGACAAGCGTTATCGACCCGCCGGGGCCTCAATTCAACCCGCCGATGACCTCCAGCACCGGATCGAGGCGGTCGCCAACGGTCGCAAGCTGCAATCCCTGCACCATCGGCTTGAGCGCCGCGGCAATTTCCCGCGCCATCTCGACCCCCTCGGCCGCCGCCGCCACCGGCGAAGCCGCCGCCCGCAGCCGGGCAAGGATCTCGTCCGGTACGAGCGCCCCGGGTGTTTCATGCGCGGTTCGCTCGGCGTGTCCAAGTCCGCGCAGCGGTACGACGCTGGCGACCAGTGGCACGCGCAGCGGTTCGACGCGCCGCAGAAACGACTCGAACGCCCGCACATCGAAAATGGGTGTGGTGACCGCGAACTCGGCCCCCGCTTCGACCTTGTAGGCGAAACGGCGGATTTCCTGCTCCGGATCGAGGGCCGTCGGGTTCACCAGCACGCCGATGTGATACCCGGTCGGCTGACCGATGGACTGTCCGCCGACGTCCAGCCCCTGATTCAGCCGGGACACCATATTGGTGAGGCCGATCGAGTCGACATCGAACACCGCCGTCGCGTCCGGATAGCTACCCACCTGCGCCGGGGCGCCGGTCGTGAGCAGGACGTTGCGAAGCCCCATCGCGTGGGCGCCGAGCAGGTCCGACTGCATCCCGAGGATATTGCGATCCCGGCAGGAATACTGGAGCACCGTCTCGATGCCCGCCTGCTGCTCGATGAGCACCGCCACCGACAAGGCGCTCAGCCGCCCGACCGCCGCCTCCCCGTCGGGGATGGTGATGAGGTCCACGCCATGAATCTTGAGCGCACGCGCCTGCTCGATGGCCGTTTCGCAGCGGTAGCCACGCGGCGGTATGAGCTCCACGGCGGTGACGAAGCTGCCACGCGCCAGCGCATTCGCCATGCGTGATTTTTCTGCGCGCGCGACCGGCGGAACCGCGGCGGGAGCGGGAGCGGGAATCGTGACGGCGGACCGGGCCGCCGGAACCATGCCACCGACCGCCGTACGGATCTGCCGGATGTGCTCGGGCGTCGTGCCGCAGCATCCACCGACCAGGCGGACACCGCGCGTGATGAACCGCCGCGCATACGACGCCATATAGTCAGGCGAGCACAGATAGATGTTGCGCCCCTCGATATCACGCGGCTTGCCGGCGTTCGGCTGGGCCGCGAGGCGGGCGTCGGTGACCTGCGCCATCCGCTCGATCGTCTCGAGCATGGGCGCGGGGCCGACGCTGCAATTGACGCCGATGACATCCGCGCCGAACTGCCGCAACTCCGGCGCGAAGCGCTCGGGCGGCGTCCCGTCGAGCGTGTCGCCATCCTGCTCGGTCGTCATCTGCGCGACGATCGGGAGGTCGCACACGGCGCGAACCGCCGCGATCGCCGCGCGGATCTCCGAGAGATCCCGGAACGTCTCCAGCACGAACAGGTCGACCCCGCCTTCGAGCAACGCCGTGGCCTGTTCGCGGAAGAACGCCTCCGCTTCGTCGGTGCCCGTCTTCCCCCACGGCTCGATTCGAATGCCGAGCGGCCCGATGGCCCCGGCGACATACGCCCGGTCGCGCGCCGCATGCCGGGCCAGCCGCGCGCCCTGGGCGTTGATCGCGTGGAGCTTTTCGGCCAGGCCGAACGACGCCAGCTTGATCCGGTTGGCGCCGAAGGTGTTCGTCTCGACGACATCCGCGCCGGCGCGCACGTAATCGCGGTGGATCTCGGTGACCAGGTCGGGCTGCGTGAGGTTGAGCGCGTCGAAGCTCCGATTGATGAACACGCCCCGCGCATACAGCATCGTCCCCATCGCGCCGTCGCAGACGAGCGGTCGGGCGTCGAGGGCTTCAAGGAAGGGGAGCATCAGGAATCGGCCTACGTGTCTCTTTTCTCGTAGTGGAACGTCTCGGCGTCGACCAGCAGGTACGAGCGACCCACCAGGTCGAGGCAGATCGACGGCACGCCCTGGACGACGCGCGCGACGAATTGATGATGATGGCCGAACAGGTGCAGCCGCGGCTTCATGGCACCGAGCACATCGTTGATCGGGCTCTTCCCGGCGTCACGCGGGCCGTGCCGCGCCCGCCGGCCGTCCTCGTCGGCGACGACGAAGGGGCGCGGCGCCTCGTGGGTCAGCAGCACGTCGATCTGGCGCATCGCCTTGCAGGCGTTCACCTCGACGCGCACGAAGTGCCGGCGCTTGTCGTCGCGTGCGGCGCCGAGCTTGCGCGTGGCCGCCCCTGGCCGTGGCGTCCGCCGCGCCCCGGGCAGATCGCACGGCTTCGTGTCGAACCAGGTCGGCGCAAACGTCCCCCCGAGCCCGGCGACGCGCAACGGCCCCACACGCTGGACCACGCCGTTCGGAATGTAGTGCAGGTGATCGAGCGGATCGCGGCCGTCGATCTGCGCCTGGACGAAATCGAAATCCTCGTTGTTCCCTTTGATCCAGTAGAGCGGCGCCGGCACCGGTTCGTAGCGGCCGTCGTTGGCGGCGACATCACCGACCGACAGCCAGAAGGGCACATCGGTGTGGCGCGCCATGATCGCGCGCACCGCGTCGAAGTCGCCGTGGATGTCGCCGAGAGCGCCGAAGATCACGGTACCGCGGACGTCAGACGAGGCCGGAGACGGAGTCTCAGGCGGGGACCCCCGGCGCGGTCGCCGCCGGGACAAGCAGGTCCTGCTTGTCCCACACGAAGTCGTCCTTGCTGTAGACGGCCAGCTCGTAGTCCTTGCCCATGAAAATCGCGCTCACCGGGCAGGCTTCCTCGCAGTAGCCGCAGAAGATGCAGCGGGTCTTGTGGATCTGGTACACCTTCGCGTAGCGCGGTCCCGCCTGCACCGTGCCGTCGTTCTCGGCCGCTTCGAGGTAGATCGCGTCGGCCGGACAGGCCACAGCGCACAGGCCGCACGCGACGCACTTCTCGAGCCCGTTCTCGTCCCGCATCAGCACCTGCTTGCCCCGATATCTCGGGAATACCGGGACCTTCTCGGCCGGGTAGTTGACCGTGATCGGCTTGCGGAACATGTGCTTGAACGTCGTCGCAAACCCGATGACCAGGGGACGGAGAATCGCCACAAAGGACCTCGTTCAGACGGAAAAAAGAAACCTGCGGGCGCTCAAATCATATCATTTTCAAGGCCCGGCCGTTTGACACTCCGGAGGGCGGCCGGTAAGATGCCGGACAGCCCGCATTTCCTGTGATTCAAGGCCCGAAGTTCCTCTCCGCCGATCAATTCCTGCTCACAACGCTCGTGGTGAAGCTGGCCATTATGGCCGCGCTCGCCACGATGCTGGTGCGCTACCGCCGCTTTCGCCACATCCTCATCTTCGAGCGGCGCGCCTGGCCCGATCGACTGACCTTCGCCTTCAGCCTGGGGATCCCGCTCACCGCCGGCGTCGCCGCCCGGCTGTTGCTGCAGTACAACGCCGCCGACCTCTCGCTCGAAGGCGGCGTTGTCGTCGGGCTCATTGCCGGCCCGTACGCGGGCGCTCTCGTCGGCGCGATGGTGGGAACGCCGCCGCTCGCGGCCGGCGAATGGATTGCCCTCCCCTTCGCCGTCGGCTGCGGATTCGCCGGGGGCGGCCTGCGGGCGCTCTGCCCGGCCGAATCAATCTGGCACTTCTCGCCGTTCATCTTCCCGCAGATCCCGAAGCGCTTCTGGAAGATGATCCGCTCGCTGCAGGTCGACTGGCAGGTACTGCTGCTGCTCGCGCCGGTGGCCCTCGAGCTGATTCGCCAGGGGCTCGGCACCCGCTTCAGCGATCATCACCGACTCTTCTATCTCTCGTCGCCCTCCGAAGGGATGACCGTGCTCGTCCTGCTGGCCACGGTGCTGGCGGTCGCGACGCCCATCAAGATCTGGAACAACGCGCGCATCGAACATCGTCTCCAGGAGCAGGAAAAGCTGCTGCTCGCGGCGCAGATCGAGGCGCTGGCGAACCAGATCAACCCGCATTTTCTCTTCAACACGCTCACGTCGATCTCGTCGCTGATCCGCACGAAGCCCGAGACGGCCCGCATGCTCATCACGAAGCTCTCGGCGCTCCTGCGCCGGCTGCTCAAGAGCCACGAGCACTTCGTGACGCTCGGTGAAGAACTGGCGTCGATCGACGAATATCTCGATATCGAGGTCGTCCGCTTCGGCTCGAAGCTGCGCGTCGAAAAAGCCATCGATCCGCGCACGCTCGACGTCGTGGTGCCGAGCATGATCCTGCAGCCGCTCGTGGAAAACTCGATCAAGCACGGGCTCACACGGAAGGTGGGCGGCGGCCGCATCCTGATCAAGAGCACGCGTCGCGACGATGGCCACACCGTGATCGAGGTGGAAGACGACGGGCTGGGGATGAGCGAGGAGCGGCTGAACGGCGCGCTCACCGGCGGCATCGGCTTGAGCAATGTGAACGAGCGGTTGCGCGTCATCTACGGCGCCGGCTATCAGCTGAAGCTGCGCAGCATCTCCGGCCAGGGGACGTCGGCACAGATCGAGATTCCGGAGCTGATGGTGCCGGATCGGGTGATCGCGTAATGGCGCTGCAAGCGGTCGTCGTGGACGATGAGCAGCTCGCGCGCGACGAGCTCTGCTACCTGCTCGGGCAGGCCGGCGGCGTGGAGATCGCCGGACAGGCCGGCAGCGGCCCCGAGGCGCTCAGCGTGATCAACCGCGTGGAGCCCGACATCGTCTTTCTGGATGTGCAGATGCCGGGTCTGTCGGGCTTCGAGGTGGCGCGCCGGCTGCTCGAGGACGAGACCGAGACCCACATCATCTTCGTGACGGCGTTCGACCAGTACGCGATCGAGGCCTTCGAGGTGAACGCGGTCGACTACCTGCTGAAGCCGGTCGACCCGGCACGGCTGGAAATCGCGCTCCATCGGGCACGGCAGCGGGTCGAGCGCGACCGGCCGGTGAACGACGAGCTCGAGCGGATCGTCCAGCTCGTCACCGAGCGGCAGCAGCGGCGTGAGCGGCTGGCGATCAAGGTGGATGAGCGCCTGCTGCTGGTGCAGGCGCACGAGATCATCTACGCCTCGATGGCCGAGGACGGGATCACGGTCGTCACCACCAGCGTGACGGGCACGTCGAACTACCGGACGCTCGACGAGCTGCACGGGCACCTCGATCCGGCAATCTTCTGGCGCGTGCATCGGTCGCACCTGGTGAACATCAACAAGATCAAGGAAATCGTCCCCTGGTTCAGTCGTAATTACATGCTGAAAATGAAGGACGCCAAGGGGTCGGAAATCCCGGTGAGCCGCACGCAGACGCGCCGGCTGCTCGAGGACGAGACCGAGACCCACATCATCTTCGTGACGGCGTTCGACCAGTACGCGATCGAGGCCTTCGAGGTGA
>JANWLS010000028.1 GCA_025450765.1 Vicinamibacterales bacterium
GCCCTACCTCTCGCCGGAGCAGGCGCGCGGAGAAGTGGCCGACGAGCTCTCTGACGTCTTTTCGCTCGGGAGCGTGCTGTTCGAGATGTTGACCGGGCGCCTGGCGTTTCCCGGCAGCACGCCGATGGACCAGGCGCGCGGCGTCCTGAACGCCACGCCGCCTCCTCCAAGTCACTTGAACGGCGAGGTCCCGGTCGAGCTCGATGAGTTGGTCGCGCGCGCGCTGGCCAAGAGCCGCGAGGCGCGCCCGGCCTCGGCAGCGTCATTGGCGGCCGAACTGCGTGCCGTGGCTGCGATGCTGGACATCCGCGCGAGCGAGCAGGAACCGCCGGAGGTGGCGCCGCCGGCGCCCGAATCGCGCTGGCCGCTGGCGGTTGCCGTCATCGCCGTCGCGATCGTCCTCATCGCCTGGTTCCTATTCAGGCGCTGAGCACGTCGCGGACGCGGTCGAGATCGATATTCGCGCCCGACACGATGACGGCGACGCGACGCCCCGAGACGTCGATCTTCTGCGCCGCGAGCGCCGCCACGCCGACCGCCCCTGCCCCTTCCGCAATCACGTGCTCGCGCCCGGCGAGATCCCGCATCGCGCGCCGCAGATCGTCTTCGCTCACCAGGGCGAGTCGAGTGACCAGCTGCTGAATGTACGAGAAGGTGATCGTGTCGGGGTCGGCGTTGCCGGCCAGGCCGTCGGCCAGCGTCGGCCCCACGTGCACCTCCACGAGTCGTCCCGCCGCCAGGCTGTCGTGGAAAACGTGGGACGCTTCCACCTCCACGCCAACGACGTCGACGCCCGCCGAGATGGCGTGGGCCGCCACGGCGACGCCGCTCACGAGCCCACCACCGCCGACCGGCACGACGAAGAGATCGACGTCCGGGCAATCCTCGACGATCTCGATGGCCACGGTGCCTGCCCCGGCGATGACGTCGCGATCGCTGTACGGCGACACGAACACCCCGTCGCCGCGAGCGGCTGCCTGCTTCGCCTGGCGTTCCGCTTCGTCGTAGTCGGCGGTCTCGCGAAGCTCGGCGCCGTGCCGGCGGATCGCATCGAGCTTCGCACGCGGAGCACCGGCCGGCGCGTAGACGATGAGCGGCAGCCGCAGTCGCTCGGCCGCGTACGCGAGCGCGCGTCCATGATTGCCGGCCGACGCTGTCACGAGGAGGGGCGGCTCCGACCCGCCATGCCGCTCCAGGAGTGCCTGCGCGGCATTGAAGGCGCCGCGCAACTTGAAGGAGCCGGTCGTCTGCAGGGATTCGAGCTTCAGATGGACATCCGCGTGCAACGCGGAGGAGAGCCACTCGGAGCGAAGCAGGGGCGTGCGGCGGACGTGGTCGCGGATCCGGCGGCGCGCCGCGAACAGATCGACCGCGGTCAGGCGGTGCGTAGAATGTCTCCGATGTTCTTGCTGAACGCGGATCGGGCGAGGACCTCGGTCGTGCCGGCGTCGCGCGCCGCACGGATGAGCTCGGTTTGCACGTGGGAGACGAACCCGATGGCCCGGACATCGGCGAGCGAAGGCTCGGCCCGGAGCCGTCGGAGTGTTGCGAGCGGCTGCAGCTTGTGACTGTTGAGGTCGAAGATGACGAGCGACGGCCGCTCTGCCCGCGCGCGCTCGAGCAGATCGTCCGGTGACTTGGCGAAGACCACAGGTGTCGCGATCGCGGCGGCCGCGGCGCGGATCTTCGACGCGAACATCAGATCATCGACGGCAACGAGGATCATGGCGGATATCGGCTTCGGGTTACGGGCGTCGGGCTCGCGCACAGCCTTGGACGAGCCGTGCGCTGATGCTATTATGAGTGCAATCCGTGATACTCGAAACGCGCGCGGCCGAACCGTTCTACAAGAACGGATTCGTCCTCGGATGTGAGGAGACCCGCGAGGGCGTCCTCATTGATCCGGGTGATGAGGTCGAGGACCTGCTGGAGCTCGTGCAGCAGCACCGCCTCACCATGACGCGCATTCTGCTGACGCACGCGCACCTGGATCATATTAGCGGCGTCGGCCGCGCAAAGCGGGTGCTGCAGGTGCCGGTCATCCTGCACGCCGCTGACGTGCCGCTCTACGAAGCTGTCGTGCAGCAGGGGGCGATGTTCGGGCTGCACGTGGAACCGCAGCCGCCCGTCGACGAGCTCTATCGACCCGATCAGGTGATCCGGTTCGGGCACTACGACGTGCGGCCGCACCACACGCCGGGGCACTGCCCCGGGGGCGTGTGCCTCCAGGTCGGGCCTGTCGGGACCGTCGGACAGCAGCTGTTCGTCGGCGACACGCTGTTTGCCGGCTCGATCGGTCGCACGGATTTGCCCGGCGGCGACCACGCGACGCTGCTGGCGTCGATCAGGCACGTGCTCTTTGCGTTTGGCGACGAGGCGATTGTCTATCCGGGACACGGTCCCGCGACGACCATCGGCGAAGAGCGCCGCACGAATCCGTTTCTGCAAGACCGCTGTTAGACCGCTGTTAGACCGACCCGACCTCGACCGGCCCGACCCGACGATCGCACGCCCCCCACACGCTTGTTGAAGGAAGTTTTGCATGAAGGCAATGCGCAAGCTCGTGATGGCCGGCGGCGCGGCCGTGGTCGGCCTCTCCATTTACGGATTCGTGTCGCTGAACAGCGGCGGCCCTCGATTCGATGCAGCGCGCCTCGCCACCGTCGAACGGGGCACGATGGTGAAGTCGGTGGTGGCGACCGGTCGAATCGAGCCGATCTCGAAAATCGAGATCAAGTCCAAGGCGAACGGCATCATCAAGATCCTGCCGGTCGACATCGGCGCGCGCGTGAAGGCGGGTGACGTGCTCGCCGAGCTCGATCGGGAAAACCTGCAGGCCAGCCTCCGTGAAGCCGACGCCAATCTCCAGGCGGCGCGCGCGGGCCTCGCCGCCTCCCAGGCCGAGCTCGAGAAGAACAGCGTGGAGGCCGAAGGGCCCGACGTCGAGTTCGCGCAGCGCGCCTACGATCGTGCGCTCGAACTGGCCCGAGAACAGCTCATCTCGCAGTCGCAGCTGGACGATGCGCACAGCGCGATGGACCAGGCGGTCAACCGGCAGCACGTCGGGCAGTCGCAACTCGTGGTCAGCCGGGCCAAGGTGGCGCAGGCGAGCGCACAGGTGCGGCAGGCACAGGCCGCTCGCGACCGTGCGGCACAGGACCTGGCGAACGCGACCATCCGTGCCCCGATCGACGGCACCGTCCTGTCCCGCGACGTCGAGGTCGGCAGCCCGGTGTCCTCCATTCTCAACCTCGGGGCGAACGCCACCCAGGTGATGACGCTCGGCGACATCCACCAGGTGTTCGTGCGTGGCAAGGTCGACGAAGCCGACATCGGCCAGGTCCGGATCGGCCAGCCGGCACGCATCAAGGTCGAGACGTTCAAGGACCGCACGTTCGACGGCAAGGTGACCCAGATCTCGCCGATGGGCGTGGACAAGGACAACGTCACCACGTTCGAAGTCCGCGTCTCGATCGACAATCCGGGCGGCGAGCTCAAGGCCAACATGACGGCGAATGCCGAGATCGTGCTCGACACGTATCCGCAGGCGCTGCTCATTCCCGAGTCCGCGGTCATCTACGACGCGCATCGCCAGCCGTTCGTGAACGTGCTCGATCCCGAATCGGCCGAGGGCTATCGGCGCGCCGCCGTGACGCTCGGCGTCGGCAACGGCCGCACCACGCAGGTGCTCTCGGGACTGAAAGCAGGCGACAGGCTCGTGCTCCCCGGCTAACACATGCACGAAGCCTTCATCCAGTCGATCCAGAACCTCAAAGCACACAAGCTCCGGAGCTTCCTGACGATGTTCGGGATTCTCTGGGGCGTCGTGTCCGTCGTGGTGCTCGCCGCGACCGGTGAGGGGTTTCAGCGCGGCAACGATCACGTGCTGCGCGAGCTCGGGCAGAACATCGCCATTGTCTTTCCAGGCCGCACGAGCCTGCAGGCTGGCGGTGAACGCGCCGGCCGCCGCGTGGTCCTGACCGTCGCCGATGCGCGCGCGCTCGCGACCGAGTCGCCGCTCGTGGCCGTCGCCTCGCCGGAAATCGAGCGCGACCGGGTGAGGGTCAAGAGCCGGTTCAACGCGGCGTCGGTGTCGGTACAGGGCGTTGAGCCGAGCTACCAGTCCATCCGGACGCTCGACCTCGAGTCCGGCCGGCCGCTCGGTTGGCAGGACGAGCAGCAGGTGCACCGCGTCGCGATTATCGGTGCCGACACGACCGATCAACTGTTCGGGAAGCACCGCTCGGTGGGTGAGACGATCTCGCTCAACGGCATTCCGTATCTGGTGGTCGGCACGCTTCGCAAGAAGACCCAGGACAGCAACTACAGCGGTCCCGACAACACGAAGATCTTCATCCCCTTCTCGGCGATGGCCCAGGACCTGCCGATTCCTGACGGCGAGCCGGGGCAGCTCTCCGACATCATCGTCGCGCCGCGGCCGGCGGTGCTCGCGGCCCTGCCAGGCATCCTCGATGCCCGAACCGGCAGCATCGAGGATATCCAGTGGCCGCTCGAGCGGGATATCAGGCGCGTGCTCGCCAGCCGCCACGGGTTCAGTCCGGGCGATCGGGATGCGGCGCCCATCTGGGATACCTCGCTCGAAACGCTCCTCTTCGATCGGATTATCGCGAACATGCGGGAGTTCTTCGCGATCGTCGGGTTCACGACGCTCGCCCTTGGTGGCATTGGCGTCATGAACATCATGCTCATCGCCGTCAAGGAGCGGACGCGGGAAATCGGCGTCCGCAAGGCGCTCGGCGCCACGACCTGGGCCGTTGAACGGCAGTTCTTCCTCGAGGGCTTCTTTCTCACGCTCCTGAGCGGTGGCATCGGGATGGCCCTCGCGCTCGGCCTCTGCCGGCTCGTGAACACGCTGCCGATGCCGGAGCGCTTCGCCGGGCTGATCATTTCCTGGGACAGCGGCCTCGTGGCGATCGGCACGCTCGTGCTGGTTGGCGTGGCGTCCGCCCTGTATCCCGCGCGGCGCGCGGCGCGGCTGCCGCCCGTCGAGGCGCTCCGGTTTGAGATGTAAGTGATGGATTCAGAGCTGACGCAGATACCGGGCACGACATGGGTCACGCGCGGACCGGCGGAAATCTGGCCGGCGCGTCCGGCCGATCGCCGCCGCGTGCTCTCGCTGCACGCGATCGGTGAGATCCTCCACGCCGCGATCGATGGTCTGCTGCAGCATCGCCTGCGAGCCGCCTTGTCGATGCTCGGCATCTCCTGGGGCATCGTCAGCGTCGTCATGCTGCTGGCCTACGGCAGCGGCTTTCATCGGGCGCTCGTGGCCGGTTTTCAGGGGGCGTTCGGCGCCGGCGTCGTGGTGGCCTCGCCTGGCCAGACCAGTATGCAGGCGGGTGGCGAACGTGCCGGACGGGCCGTGAACGTGACGGCAGACGATGTGCTCGCGCTCGCCAGCCTGCCGTTGGTGAGGGCGGTCAGCCCGGAATTCGTGAAGCGGATGTCGATCGCGCACGACCAGCGGACGGCGACCTACACGGTTCGCGGCGTGAGCGCGGAGTACGGCCCGATGCGCAGCGAGAAGCCGGCGAGCGGCGGCCGCTTTCTCTCCAGCGATGACGTGCGGCTGCATCGCCGCGTGGCGTTCATCGGCGGCGACATTCAGAGGAAGCTGTTCGGCACGATGCCGCCGGAGGGGATGAGCATCCGCATCAACGGCCAGCCGTTCGAGGTCGTCGGCGTGCTCGCCGACAAGGTGCAGCTCTCGACCTACTTCGCGCCGGACGAGCAGTCCATCTTCATTCCGTACACGACAATGGGCCAGCTCACCGACACGCGCGACGTCTCGACGTTCGTGTTCCAGGCGATGGCGCCGCTGCTCGAATCACGAGCGACCAGCGAAGTACGGACCTGGCTGGCCAAGCGCTACCGCTACGATCCGGCCGACCGGCGCGCACTCGTGACGGGCGGTGCCGAGGAGAGCCTGAAGACCGTGAGCGGCATCACCGAAGGGCTCCGGCTCGTCCTCGGCTTCATCGGCGTCCTCACGCTGCTCATCGGCGGCGTCGGGATCATGAACATCATGTTCGTATCCGTCACCGAGCGGACCCGCGAGATCGGGTTGCGCAAGGCACTTGGTGCGCGGCGGAGCGAGATTCTGCTGCAGTTCCTGCTGGAAGGATTGGCGACGACCTTCGCCGGCGGGATCGTAGGCGTGATCGTGTCCTACGTGCTCGTGTGGATCTTCAGCCCGCGGCCGTTCCTCTCCGAACTGCTCGATGACCGCAGCCGCATCACGGATATCCACCTCGTGCTCTCGTTCGAGCTGCTGGCCCTCTGCGCCGGCATCCTCATCATCGTCGGGCTCGTCAGCGGCTTCCTGCCCGCGTGGCGCGCGTCGCGGATGGACCCGATCGAGTCGCTGAGATATGAATAGGGGTCAGATCTTGTTTCTTGCACACCTGTAACGACGGCGCAAGAAACAAGATCTGACCCCCTCACGCCTCCCTCAGGATCTCAAATTCACTGCGTCCGACCCGCAGACGGTCGCCGGGGCTCGCGACGGCGCGCGAGACGCGCTCGCCGTTGACGAACGTCCCGTTCGTGCTGTCCAGATCCACCACCTCGAGCCGGTGATCCTCGGCGGTCAGCCTGCAGTGCAGGCGGGAGACCATCGCGGCGTCGACGATGAAATCCGCCCGGGGGGCCCGGCCAACGGTCTTGACCGCCCCGGGCGAGAGCCGAAAGGTGAGCTCCGAGCCGTCGGAGGCCTGAAGAATCCACATGGAGGGCATTTTACATGGCCTCAAATGAACCTCAGTGCGGCCGTTCTCGTCTGATGACTTGAACGCGGCTCCCCGGGCGCCGCGGCGTTGAGACTCGAGGTCCGCATGAAGAGCACAGGCAAGCTGGTGGTGGCCGGCGGAGTCGTCGTGGTGGCGCTGGCTGCCACCTACGGCTTCGCGTCGTTGAGTGGCGCCGGCACCACGTTCGACGCGTCCCGGCTGGCGACGGTCGAGCAGGGCACGATGACGAAATCAGTGGTCGCGACCGGCAAGATCGAGCCGATCACCAAGGTCGAGATCAAGTCGAAGGCGAACGGCATCATCAAATACTTGCCGGTCGACATCGGCGATTCCGTCAAGGCCGGGGACGTCCTGGCTGAGCTCGATCGCGAGAATCTCCAGGCGAGCCTCCGCGAGGCGCAGGCGAATCTGCAGGCGGCCACGGCCAATCTCGAGGCGGCGAAGGCCGAACTGAAAAAAGACGAGGTCTCCGCCCAGGGGCCGGACGTCGAGTTCGCCCGGAGGGCCTTTCAGCGGGCCACCGAACTGTCGAAGCAGCAGCTCATTGCGCAGTCGGACCTCGATGATGCGCACAGCGTGATGGAGCTGGCTATCAACCGGCAACGTGTGGCTCAGTCGCAGCTCCCCGTGAGCCAGGCCAAGGTGGCGCAGGCCAACGCGCAGGTGAGGCAGGCGCAGGCCGCCGCCGACAACGCCGCGCAGGACCTCGCCAACGCGACGATTCGCGCGCCGATCGACGGCACGGTGCTGTCGCGCGACGTCGAGGTGGGTAGTCCCGTCTCGTCGATCCTCAACCTGGGCGCGAACGCCACGCTGGTGATGACGCTCGGCGATATCCACAAAGTGTTCGTGCGCGGCAAGGTGGACGAGGCGGACATCGGCCAGGTCCGCATGGGGCAGCACGCGCACATCCGGGTGGAGACCTTCAAGGACCGCGTCTTCGACGGCCAGGTCACGCAGATTTCACCGATGGGAGTCACCGATAACAACGTGACGACCTTCGAGGTGCGCGTCTCGATCGACAATCCGGGCCACGAGCTCCGGGCCAACATGACGGCGAACGCCGAGGTCATCCTCAACGAGTATCCGAACTCGCTCATCATCCCCGAAACCGCCGTGATCTACGACGCGAAGCGCCAGTCGTTCGTGAACCTGGTGGATCCGGGCACGAAGGAAGGCTATCGCCGGATCCCCGTGAAGCTTGGCGTGGGTAACGGCACGAAGACGCAGGTACTGTCGGGGCTCAAAGAAGGCGACAAGATCGTACTTCCGGGCTAACGGCGATGCGCGAAGCCTTCGTCCAGTCGCTCCAGAATCTCCGGGCCAACAAGCTCCGGAGCTTCCTGACGATGTTCGGGATTCTCTGGGGTGTGGTGTCGATCGTGGTGCTCGCGGCGACCGGGCAGGGCTTCCAGGTCGGCAACGAGCACGTGCTCCGCGAGCTGGGGCAGAACATCGCCATCGTGTTTCCCGGGCGCACCAGCATGCAGGCCGGCGGCGAGCGGGCGGGACGCCAGGTCGTGCTGAAGGCCGACGATGCCCGCGCGCTCGAAGCGGAGTCTCCGCTCGTCGCCGTGGCGACGCCGGAGATCGAGCGCGACGGTGTGAGCGTGAAGAGCCGCTACAACTCGGCCGCGGTCTCGATCCAGGGCGTCGAGCCGAGCTATCAGATCATCCGGACGCTCGACCTCGAATACGGCCGCTCGATGAACTGGCAGGACGAGCAGCAGGTGCACCGCGTCGCCATCATCGGCGCCGACATGACCGAGCAGCTCTTCGGCAAGCGCAACGCACTCGGCGAGTCGGTTTCACTGAACGGCATCCCCTATACCGTCATTGGCAAGCTGCGCAAGAAGGATCAGGACAGCAACTACAGCGGCCCGGACAACAACAAGATTTTCGTCCCGTTTTCGGCGATGGCGCAGGACCTGCCCGTGCCGGACGGCGAGCCTGGTCAGTTGTCCGACATCATCGTGGCGCCCAAGCCGTGGGTGCTCGCCGAGCTGCCGGGGATCCTCGAATCCCGCACCGGCGGCATCGAAGACATCACGTGGCCGCTGGCTCGCGAAGTCAGGCGTGTGCTGGCGAGCCGTCACGGCTTCGATCCGGACGACAAGGACGCGGTGCCCATCTGGGACACCTCGCTCGAGACGCTGCTGTTTGCCCGCATGATCGACAACATGCGGCAGTTCTTCCTGATCGTCGGCTTCGTCACGCTGGCGCTCGGCGGGATCGGCGTGATGAACATCATGCTGGTCGCGGTGAAGGAGCGGACGCGGGAAATCGGCGTGCGCAAGGCGCTCGGCGCCACCACGTGGAACGTGGAGCGGCAGTTCTTCCTAGAAGGCTTCTTTCTCACGTTGCTGAGCGGCGGGATCGGCATGGGGCTGGCGCTCGGCCTCTGTGCGCTCGTCAACCTGGCACCCATGCCGGAACGCTTCGCCGGCATGATCGTCTCCTGGCAGAGCGGCGCGATGGCCATCGGCACGCTCGTGGTGATCGGCGTCGCGGCGGCCACTCTTCCGGCCCGGCGGGCCGCGCAGCTGCCGCCCGTTGAAGCACTGCGCTTCGAGATGTAGCCATGGAACCTGAAGTTGCCATGCACGTCGGCGGATGGCCGGCCGTCGACGATCGCCACGCCCGCGCCAATCGACGGCTGTTCTCGATGTTCTCGCTGCGGGAGCTCGCGCGCGAGGCGCTAGCCGGCCTCACGCAACATCGGCTGCGAGCCGGGCTCTCGATGCTCGGCATCTCCTGGGGCATCGTGAGCGTCGTCATGCTGCTCGCCTACGGCAACGGCTTTCGCGGCGCGCTCGTCGCCGGGTTCAACGGCGCGTTCGGTGCGGGCGTCGTCGTCGGCTGGCCGGGTCAGACGAGCATGCAGGCCGGCGGCGAGCGGGCCGGGCGCCCCCTCAAGGTGACCGCCGCCGACGTGGAAGCGATCCGCGAACTGCCACTCGTGCGTGCGGCGAGCCCTGAGTACATCAAGCGTCTGCCCGTGGCGTTCGGCGAGCGGCTCGGCACCTACGCCGTTCGCGGCGTGAACGCCGACTACGGCCCGATGCGCAGCGAAATCCCGCAGCCGACCGGCCGCTTCCTGTCGGCCGAAGACGTGCAGCTGCGCCGGCGCGTCGCCTTCATCGGGAGCGACGTGCAGAAGAAACTGTTCGGGACGATGCCGGCCGAGGGGATGACGATCCGTATCGCGGGACAGCCGTTCGACGTGGTGGGCGTGCTCGCCGACAAGGTGCAGCTCTCCAGCTATTACTCCCCGGACAAGCAGTCGGTGTTCATTCCGTTCACCACGATGAGCCAGCTCGCCGACACGCAATACGTGAACGTGTTCGTCTTCCAGGCGGTCTCGCCGCTGACGGAGCCGAAGGCCATCACGGAAGTGCGCGGCTGGCTGGCGCAGCGCTACCGCTTCAATCCGGACGACAAGCGCGCGCTGGTGGCGAATGGATCCGAGGAGAGTCTCCAGGCCGTGAGTGGCATGACGATCGGCCTAAAGCTGGTCCTCGGATTCATCGGCGTGCTGACGCTGATGATCGGCGGCGTCGGCATCATGAACATCATGTTCGTCTCGGTGACCGAACGGACGCGGGAGATTGGGTTGCGGAAAGCGCTCGGCGCGCGGCGCGGCGAGATCCTGCTTCAGTTTCTGCTCGAAGCGCTGGTCACCACCTTCGCGGGGGGCGTGATCGGCGGGGTCGTGTCGTACGTGCTCGTCTGGATCTTCAGCCCGCGGCCCTTCCTCGCCGAGCTGCTCGACGACCGCAGCCGCGTCACCGACATTCACCTGGTGCTGTCGTTCGAGCTGCTCGCGATCTCGACGGCGATTCTGGTGGTGGTGGGCCTGGTCAGCGGCCTTCTGCCGGCGCTGCGCGCGTCGCGCATGGATCCGATCGAGTCGCTGCGCTACGAATAGCCGTCAGCTCACCGGGAGAAGGCCTTGAGCAGCCACGTCGCGATCTGCGGGCCGACGTTCGGCGCCACCTGCGTTCCGTCCTTGGCGACGAGCCGCGGGCCGACACCCGCGATCGGCAGCAGCGTCGCCGCGCCATTCTTCCGTGCCTTCGCCAGCGTCTCGAGCTGTTGTCCGTCGGCGGGCGCTGTTTCCTGACCCTGCCCGGCCTGGACGATCAGGATCGGCTGGCGGATATCGCGCATCACCTCGGCCGGATTGAATTCGAGAAAGCTCTTGAAGAGCGGCGTGTCACTCTGCTGGCGCACGGCGGCCGGCACACCCTCCCAGCCCTTTCCCGTGAGGACCGCCTGCTGCACTTGTTTCTGCAGGGCGATGCGCTTGTCCTTGTCCGCGGTTGAGAGCGGCGAGGCGGCGAGCGCCTGCCGCTGGCGCGCGAGCGTGAGCACGGCGCCCGTCGTCGACGACGCGTCGACGAGCACCAGGGCCTTGATCTTCTTCTCCTTCGAAGCGGCGATCATCGCGATGAACCCGCCGTCGCCGTTTCCGAGCAGCGCAATCCGATCGTCATCCACATCGCGGCGGTCGTGCACGAACGCGACGGCCGCCCGGGCATCGTCCGCATAATCATCGAGCGTGGCGGCATCGGGCCGCCCGCCGCTCTGGCCGGTGCCGCGGTTGTCGTAGCGCAGGACGAGGAAGCCGGCATCGGCGAGCTCGCCCGCCAATTCACCCATCACGGGCACGCCACCCGAGACACCGTCGCGATCGATCTGCGAAGCCGGACCGACCAGCACAATCGCCGGCAGCCTGGCCGCCGCCGTCGCCCCTGTCGCAGTGGCGGGGAATGAGAGCGTCCCCGCGAGGTCGAAGCCGTTATCGGGCACGTGCACCGACTGGTCGTTCGGCCGAGAAATCGTGACGCGCCTGGTCGAGACCGCGGCGATATCGTCGCGCACGACCTGCAGCCCCTGCGAAGGAATGATCAGGCGGAGCAGGCGACCGCTTCGATCGATGAGCAGCGAAGCGTCGACCGGCGGCTGGCCTGTCGGCAGGAACGTGACGCTCGTTTGCCGTCCCGTGACGATGCCGTCCGCCGTCTGCAGCGTTTCGGACGATGAGGGACCAATCCTGGCCTGGTACTGCACGTGAGGCGCCGCGTAGATCGAGAGCACCGTGCCCGCGGGCGCGTTCGCCACCCTTGCGGCGAGCGCTTCGTAGGCGCCGAAGAACGGGTTCGGGAGCAGCACGGCATCTGCCGCGACGGTCTCGGTCGTCGAGACGGGCGTGCCCTTGGTGGTGATCTGTTCGTGCGCGGTGCCGTTGGCGAACGTCGTCTCGACCGAGGTCGGTTCACCGCGCGTCGTCGCATCGATCGTCAGCGCGAGCGGATGCCACTGCTGGTCGTAGCGGATCGTGGCCCGGCGCAGGATGATGCCCATCGGCGAGCCGAGCCGGCCGAAGGAGGTAATCGTCCAGCCGTCGGCGGTATCGGCGACCGAGGTCTGGAAACTGCCGACGGGCGTGCCTCTCGAGAACACCGTGAACACGGCCGATGACGCGTCGACCGGCGGCGGTTGAGGTGTGGCTGGCGCGCCGACGAGCAGGACGGCCAACACCGTCAGCGTAAGATAAAGAGAACGCATGGGGGGCAGAATACCATGACGCTTTTTGCGGACGCTTATCGTGCAGCCCGGAGTCGCGCCGGCCTCTTCGACCGATCCAGCCGTGGGCGGCTTCGAGTGGTCGGCGAGGAGCGCGCTTCGTTCCTGCACGCGATCCTGACGAACGACATCGCGAGCCTTGGCGTCGGCCAGGGGTGCTACGCGCTGTTTCTCACGCCGCAGGGGCGTCTCATCGCGGATCTCGATGTCCTCACGATGGCGGATGCCTTTCTGCTGGGTGTGGACGGTGCGCTGACGGGTGCCGTCGCCCAGAAACTGGATCAGATGATTTTCGCCGAACAGGTCCAGATTGAAGACGCGAGCGCCGCGTCGGCCCAGTGGCACCTGTGTGGCCCCGAGGCCGCGGGCCTCCTGGCCTCGATCGCCGGCGTGGAGGATCATCCCGTGCCCGTCGAGCAGCTGCAGGGCATGAGCGACTACGACCACCTGCCGATCCGGATCGGTGGGCACGACGGCCGGATCGTCCGGATCAGTCCGACGGGCCTGCCAGGCTACGACGTGTACGTGCCGGCCGCTCACGCGGCGGCGCTGCGCGGCCTGCTCGTGGATGCCGGCGCGATCGATCTGCCGTCGGGGGTTGTCGACGCCCTGCGCGTGGAGGCGGGCATTCCCCAGTTTCACGCCGACATGGACGAGACGACGATCCCGATCGAGGCGGGCCTCGAATCGCGCGCGATCAGCTTCGAAAAGGGCTGCTACGTGGGGCAGGAGGTGATCGTCCGCGTGATGCACCGCGGGCACGGCCGCGTCGCGCGCAAGCTGGTCGGCCTCACCATGAGCGGGCCGACGGCACCGCCAGTGGGCCGGCACATCTACAGCGGCGGACGTGAGATTGGGCGCGTCACGAGCAGCGTGCTGTCACCGGCGCTCAATCGGCCGATCGCGCTCGGCTACGTCCACCGCGATTTCCAGGAGCCCGGAACCACCGTCGAACTGCAGGGCGAAGACGTGCCGGCCTCGGCGGTCGTGACGGACCTGCCGTTCGTCAAGACGAGGAGCGGGGCCGAGAGCGCGCCAGACGCACGATAAGCTCGCGATCGGCCGGGGGGAACGGCAGGCCGGGTAAGTCGGCCGCCGCCACCCAGCGCATTTCCTGGCCGATCAGCGGCCGCGCCGGGTCGCACAAGCGGCAGCGGCGGAACCGGAGCTGAATCTGCCGATCGCCGTAATCGTGTGTGATGGCGTCGATCTCCGGCCCGATCTCGATGCGTGCGCCGAGCTCCTCCAGGATCTCGCGCGCCAGGCACGCCTCGTCGGTCTCTCCAGGCTCGCGTTTTCCACCAGGAAATTCCCAGAAGCCCTCGAGGTGCACGCCGGCCGGCCGGCGTGTGATCAGATACCGGCCGTCCTCTTCGATCACGGCGGCGAGCACGAGGATGGGTTCGCCGCTACTGGCCATCGGCGTCGAAGGGATACGCGCGGCAGATGCGGGAGAGCGGGCAGACGAGGCAGCGTGGTTTGCGGGCCACGCAGACCATCGCCCCGAAGTCCATGAGCGCCTGGTTGAAATCGAACACGTGGCGCCGCGGGACGAGCGCTTCGGAGATCCGCCAGAGCCGCTGTTTCACGGCGTGGCGTTTCGGATCGCCCGTTCCCACGAACACGCGAAAGAGGACGCGCGCCACGTTCGTGTCGACAATGGCCGCACGCTGCCGGAAGGCGAAGCTGCGGATGGCGCCGGCCGTGTAGGCGCCGATGCCCTTGAACGACCGGAGCGTGGCTTCGTCCGACGGCAGCTCGCCGCCGTAGCTGGCGACCGCCTCCCTGGCGATGGCGTGCAGGCGGCGCGGCCGGATGTTGTAGCCGAGCGGATACCAGGCTTTCACCACCTGTTCTTCCGGCGCCCGGGCGAGCGCGCTCAGCGACGGATAGCGCTGCAGCCACTCGTCATACTTGGGCAGCACGCGATCGACCTGCGTCTGCTGGAGCATGATCTCCGACACGAGCACGTGGTACGGGTCGTCCGTCCGGCGCCACGGCAAGTCGCGGCCATGCCGCCCATACCACGCCAGCAGACTGGTGCGGAAGCGGCGTCGATCGGCGGGCGCCGGCAGGTCATCCGTGCGCCGCGGCGAGGCGGCGCGCTTCTTCGACATCGGTCAAAAGGCTCCCGTATAATCGGGTTCGTGAAGATCTACACGCGTACCGGCGATGCCGGCGAGACGTCGCTCTTCGACGGCACGCGCGTCAGCAAGGCCGACCCGCGCGTGGCGACCTACGGCGACATCGACGAGTTGAATGCCATCCTCGGTCTTGCGCGTGCGAGCGAGGGCATCGAGGTCGTCGACGGCGATCGGCTGCTCCAGGTGCAGCGGGATCTCTTTGCCCTCGGCGCGCAGCTGGCCGATCCGGCGCACAAGATCTCGGGCCGCGTGTCGAAGATTCACCTCGGGAGCACCGAGACGGAGCGGCTCGAACAGCTTATCGACGAGCTCGAGGCCGGCATGCCGCCGCTCCGCCATTTCATCCTCGCCGGCGGATGTCCGGCGGGCGCCGCGCTGCACCTGGCACGCACGGTGTGCCGGCGCGCAGAGCGAAGCGCGGTGGCGCTCGACGCTCTCGAACGCCTGAGGCCCGAAATCATACGTTATCTCAATCGCCTGAGCGACTGGCTATTTACGGCTGCACGCTACGCCAACTTCCGTGCCAACGTCGCTGACGTACCGTGGCATCCACGCACCTGATCGCGCGGGGTTGGCACGCGAAAATTGATCGC
>JANWLS010000029.1 GCA_025450765.1 Vicinamibacterales bacterium
CAGGTCCTTCCACGTGCCTGCCACCCCGGGCACGACGGCCTGGCCGCCCAGCCGGCCCTCCGTGCCGACCTCGCGGGCCACGCGCGTGACCTCCGAGGCGAAGGACCTCAATTGATCGACCATCGTGTTGATGGCTTCCTTGAGCTGGAGGATCTCGCCGTGGACGTCGACCGTGATCTTCTTGGAGAGGTCGCCGTTGGCGACCGCGATGGTGACGTCCGCGATGCTGCGAACCTGCGCCGTGAGGTTGCCGGCCATCTGGTTGACCGACTCGGTGAGATCCTTCCAGACGCCCGACACGCCGCGCACCTGGGCCTGGCCGCCGAGCTTGCCCTCGGTGCCGACCTCGCGGGCCACGCGCGTGACCTCCGACGCGAAGACCGACAGCTGATCGATCATCGTGTTCACGAGGCGCGCCGAGCGGAGGAACTCGCCTTCGAGCGGCCGCCCGTCGACCTCGAGCGCCATCGCCTGGCCGAGATCGCCCTTCGCCACCGCGCCGACCGCGCGCGTCACTTCGGTCGTCGGCCAGACGAGGTCGTCCATGAGCTCGTTGATGGCGGCGACCTCTTCGGCCCAGCCGCCGGCGATGCCGGGAACGGACATCCGCTGGCGGAGCTTGCCCTGCTTGCCGACCGCCTGGGAGACGCGCGCCGTCTCACGCGCGCGGCGCTCGCTCACGGCCGCGATGCCGTTGAAGGCATCGGCGATCTTGCCGTTCATGCCGAGCAGGTCCGTCGGCAGCCTGACGCCGAAGTCGCCGTCGCGCAGCGAGAGCAGCGCATTGAGCAGCTGGCCGGAGAACGCGTCGTGTGCTGGTGGGGCGGCGCCCGCGTCGGGCACGTGCGGCGACAGGTCGGCTGACGGAGCCGATTCGCGCAGATCCATGGATGACCCTCAGAAGGTGTCGGGGTGTATGCCGGAATGAGCGTTGTGATTCGTGCGATCGATGACGCTCGGCGCCACGTCCGGCTATCGTAGCATGTGCTGAGTCGGCGATTGCTCGACAATACGTGTACTGCTGATCCAGGCCTTTCGCCGAAGCTCAACCGGGGATAAGATGGAGCCGTTTGATGGTCCTTCGGTCCGCCCTCATGGCCTCGCTGATCGTCGCGGCGCTGGCGCGTCCTTCGGCGGCGCAGACACCGGCAGCCTCCCAGGCCACACAATATCCGCCCTTTCTCACGAACTCGTACTTCGGGATCAACGTCGGGCTGATCCACTACGGCTTCTCCGGGCAGGAGCTCCAGCCGGGGTTCCAGGCGGCGTCGGTCGACGTGCCGCACGTCGCGGCACGGATCGATCTGTTCGGCCACGAGTTTTCGAAGCACCTCTCGGCGCAGGTCATCTATATGCGCCCCGGACGCTTCGTCGCCTACAACGACATCAACGGCGATCAGCAGCGACGGCAGGTGTCGACGGCCTTCGGTGGTGTGACGCTGTCCTCCTCCTGGCCGATCACATCCCGGTTTTCGCTGTACGGCGAGGGCGGCTGGGGCGTGACGAGCCGGGCGGGGCTCGAGATCGACGGGCGCACGGTGCTCGAGCGCGCCCATTTCGGCGGCGCGCTCCTCGGCGGCGGCGTGACGTACCACGCGACGCCCACCATCGACGTGCTGATCAGCGCGACATACCTCCCCGGGCGCCAAAGCCAGCACGAGCCGGCGATGCGCCTGTTCACGACCGGCTTCCGCTACAACATGCGGAAGCTGCCAGAGGCCGAAGCCGACGAGAACCGTCGCGCGGGCGTCTTCTTTCCGGCCAATATCGCCCGCGTCGGTCTCACGAGCGGCGCCCTGGGGTACGGCGCCAACACCTTCTTCTCGTCGACGGTTCCGATTTTCTGGGGCGGCAACGTCCGGACGGCGCACGGCGTCACCTTCGACTTCGAGCGCAACGTCTTTCACACGCGCAAGCGGTTTGCGTTCGATCTGGGCGTGAGCGCCTCGACGTGGACCAGCCGCGATGCGCAGCAGGGCTTCCGCACGCTTTCGGCCTATCCGCTCTTCCGCTTCATGCTCTGGCGCACCCAGCCGGCCGACCTCTACGCGAGCTACTCGCTCGCCGGTCCGAGCTACCTCTCGCGCACGTTCATCGATGGCCGCGACACCGGCGCCCACTTCACGTTCCAGGACTTCATGGCCATCGGCGCCTTCCTGGGTGCGGCACGGCGCGTCGACGTCGAGCTCGGCATCAAGCACTTCTCGAACGGCAACATCTTCACGCCAAATGCCGCGATCCGCGTCCCGCTGACCTTCACGGTGGGCTGGATGTTCTGAGGCTGCGGGGAGGAGAGGCGGCCTCTGCATGGGCGGCGCAGTCCAGGTTCGCGACGCTCTTCCACGCGGCGAGCTTCGATTTCGCCATCATCGACGCTTTGGCGCTGCCGCACGCGCCGAGGATATCCGGCGGGTTTCGCGGCGATGTCTACGGCATGGCGGTCACCCTCGAGTCGGCCGCCGTCATCCTCGCCGTGTGGCAGTGAGTGGCGTGTCGATCGTGGCGCTCCTGCTCGCCGGCGACACCGGCCGGCCTTTGGACCTGCGCCGGATCGTGTCCGGCTTCGGCGCCGCCCTCGTCCTCTGGTTGACCGCGCTCGCCACGCTGGTCTGATCCACGTATCATCAGGCTCACGGCAGGGACGGTACGTGTCCCCTGTGGCAGCATCGTCATCGGAGAGGAGCAGCCATGCGACAGCTGAACGGCACATTCGTGGCGGCGTTCGTGATCCTGATGTCGGCCGGCGTCGCAGGTGCCGCTCCGGCAGTGCGCCCGGCCACTCCCCGCGTGCTCATGACGGAGATGACGACCTTCGAGGTCAAGAGCGCGATCGCCGCCGGCAAGACGACCGTCCTCGTCTTCAACGGCAGCATCGAAGAAACGGGCGCAGCCGTCGTCCTCGGCAAGCACGTCTTCAAGGCGCGCTACATCGGCGAGCGGATCGCGCGCGAGCTGGGCAACGCACTCGTCGCGCCGGTGATGCCGTTTGCGCCAACCGGCGCCGAGCTGGACAAGTTTCCCGGCACGATCGATTTGAGCGCGGCCACCTTCGCCACGGTGAACGCGGAGGTCGTGGCGAGCCTGGTCCGCAGCGGCTTCAAGTACGTCATCCTGATGGGGGACCACGGCGGAAATCAGGAGCCGCTGCAGAAGCTCGCGCCGGAGCTCGACGCGAAGTATCGGCCCCAGGGTGTGCGGGTGTTCTTCTCGGGCGACGAATACGCGAAGGCCGACGCGGAGATCGAGAAATATCTGGAAGCCCACCACTTTCCGCCGAGCGACCACGGTGGGGTCGCGGACACGTCGGAATTGTGGGCGGCCGGCAACGACTACGTCCGGGCCGATCAATTGAAGATGGGCGACCCGATCGATCGCTCCGGCGCCGACGTCCACCTGGGACCGAGCGGCATCGAAGGCGACCCGCGGCGATCGTCGCCGGCCCTCGGACGAATGTTCGACGAGATCAAGGTACGCGACGGCGTCGCCGAAATCCGTCGACTCGTCTCCGACGCGAAGGCCGGCAAGCGTTGAGCTCGCTATGCGACTTGACCGGTGTCCAATCGCCGGGTTCGTCGCGATATGATGGGCCCGCGTATGCGTACCAGACTCACTGAACGCCTCGGTCTCGACTGGCCCATCGTCCAGGCACCGATCGGCAGCGCGACCACACCCGCGCTCGTGGCGGCCGTCTGCAACGCCGGAGGGCTTGGCTCGTTGTCGATTACGTGGCGCTCTCCCGACGATACCGCCACCGTCCTCGCGGCGACACGCTCGCTCACCTCACGACCGTTTGCCATCAACGTCGTCCTGGCGTGGCCGCAGGACGAGCGGATCGGGATCGCGCTCGAAGCCGGCGTCCGCATTGTCTGGACTTTCTGGGGCGATCCGGCGCCGCATGCCAGCCGCGTGCACCAGGCCGGCGCGCTGTTGTTTCACACCGTTGGTTCGGTCGAGGAAGCGGTGCGAGCTCTCGACGGTGGTGTTGACGTCCTGGTCGCACAGGGAATCGAAGCCGGTGGTCACGTGTGCGGGACGATGCCGGCGCGGGTGCTCTTATCGGCGGTGCGAGAGCGCGTTCCACACGTGCCCGTCATCGTGGCCGGTGGCATGGCCGACGCGGACGACGTGGCCGACATGATGAAGGCCGGCGCCGATGCGGTGTGTCTCGGCACGCGCTTCATCTGCGCCACAGAGGCGAACGCTGCGCCGATTTACCAGCGGCTCATTGTCGAGGCTGGCACCGATGCGACCACCATCGGAGAGATCTTCAACCAGGGCTGGCCCAACGCCCCTCACCGCGTGCTGCGCAACAGCACGGTCCGGCTCTGGGAAGAAGCCGGCCGCCCGACCAGCGGCGCGCGGCCCGGCCAGGGCGATCGCCTCGCCACCATGGCTGACGGTCGCGCCATCGAGCGCTACGTCTTCGCCATGCCCAGGGCTGATATGAAGGGGGATCTCGAAGCGCTGGCGTTGTATGCGGGGGAAGGCGCGGCGCGGATTCGCGAGGTGCTGCCCGCCGCGGAAATCGTCCGTGTGCTCACGCGCAAGCTGCCCGCGTCCACCGAGGCGTAGTCAGGCCAGCGGTTCGGACCACTCGGCCCGGTCGCCGTCACGCATCAAGGCCGCCGGTAGGCGGATCTCGAACGTCGTCCCGCGCCCTGGCGCGCTGGTCACGGCAATCTCTCCCGCGCTCTGCTGCACGATCCCGTAGACCACCGAGAGTCCCAGGCCGGTCCCCTTCTCCCCCTTCGTCGTGAAGAACGGCTCGAAGATCCGCTCGCGCGTCTCTTCGTCCATGCCGGCGCCGGTATCGCGGATCGAGAGGACGACCGAGCGATCGCCGCGCGGGCTCTCGCGGCGCGCGGTGGCGATCGTCAGCAGGCCGCCGTCCGGCATGGCATCTCGCGCGTTGATCGCGAGATTCATGACGACCTGCTCGAAGTGGGACGGATCGATCCGGACCGGATCGATGTTCGGGTCGAGCGCGGTTCGAAGCTCGATGTTCACCCCCACCAGCCGTGACAGGAGCGACGCCAGATCGGAGACGACCGCATTCAGGTTGCTCGGCTTGGGCTGCCAGGGCCGCTCGCGCCCGAAGCCGAGCAACTGGCGCGTGAGGTGCACGGCTCGTTCGGCGGCGGTCTGGATTTCGAGCAGGTCCCCCCGCATCTCGTCGCCGTCGACCGTTCGCGCCAGCATCACTTCGGTGTAGCCCATGATCGCGGAGAGCACGTTCGTGAAGTCGTGGGCGAGCCCGCTCGCCAGCCGGCCGACCGCTTCGAGCCGCTGGGCCTGCTGCACCCGTTGCTCCAGGTCGCGGCGCGCGGTCACGTCCATCACGATGCCGCGAATGAGCTCGCGGCCGATGAACTGCCCTTTCACCTCGATCCACCGGACGCTGCCGGTGGGCCAGACGATGCGGAATTGACGATCGAAGGGATGGCCGGCAGGAATGCGCCGCGCGGCCACATGCTCGAGGCCAGCCGCAAACGCGTCGCGCTCGTCAGGATGGAGGCACGACACATACTCACGCAGGTTCTTCGGGAAGCGATCGCACGTGAGGCCGTGGACTTCGGCCATCGATCGGGTTGCGCGAATCGCGCCAGTCGCCGAGTCCACTTCCCACGCCCCCACCTGCGCGGCCTGGAGGGCGAACGTGGTGCGCTCCTGTTCGGCACGCAAGGCTTCCTGCGCACCGGCGAGCGCCTGGTGCAGACGCGCCTGGGTGATGGCGACGGCCGCACGGCGGCCGAGGTCTTCCGCGAGCACGCCATCCATCTGGCCGAAGCGCGTGCGGCCCCTCCCGCGGACGAAGGTGAGCGCGCCGAAGGCTTCGCCCTCGACGGCCAGCGGCACGCTGATGATGGAGGCGATGCCGATCCGCTCGAGGTGTTCGCGCGAATCGCCCTCGGTGGCCCAGGCGGCGAGCTGGCGTTTCGTGATGGCAGGATGAAACGCCGTGCGGCCGGTCCGCAGCACGAGGGGAATCACCTCGTGGGCATCGTCGCGGAACGGATGGGCCGCGTACCAGTCCTTCAGGATGCGTTCGCAGGCACGGTCGCGATGGGCGGCGGCCGTGCACCGGACGATGCCGTCTGGCTGGCGGAGGTGAACGGCGGCCCCGTCGGCGATCCGGGGAATGGCGAGCCGCGCCACCGTCTGCAGGGTCTGCTCGTAGTCGAGTGAAGAGGCCAGCGCCCGGCTTGCCTCGGCGACGAAGATGGCTCGTTCACGCGCGCCGCCGAGCGACGCCCGGCGAGCGGTCCGGGGCTGTTTTCCTGTGGTCCGCATGTCCTGCATGTCAGAATCGGCGCGGGCCGCCGAAGGCTTGAAAAGCATGGCTCAGGGTCACAGGCTAAGGGCTGCGGGCTGCGGACTTGCTGCTCTCCTTTGACAACTCAGGAGTCGAGGGCGTATCGTCTGACTATCCTAAGCTGCTTAGGCAATCGCATGACTGAGTCGGCTGATTTGCTCCCCGGCACGCTCGATCTGCTGATCCTCAAGGCAGTGTCGCTTGGCCCGAAGCACGGCTATGGCATCCTGCTCCGCATCCAGCAAATTTCGGGCGGCGCCCTCTCAATCGAGCAGGGAGCATTGTACCCGGCGCTCTATCGGCTCACGCGCCAAGGGTTGCTCAGCACCGAATGGGGCACGTCGGAAAACAACCGGCGCGCCAAGTATTACACGCTGACGGCCGCCGGCCGCAGGCGCCTGCGCGAAGAGACCGAGAGTTGGAATCGCACGGTCACCGCAATGACTGCGGCGCTCAGGGCGCGCGGCGAGGGGTGACCGCCGATGCGAAGCCGCCTACGCGCCCTGCTGGCCTGCCTGTTCGCCCGTTCGCGCGCAGAAGCGGACATGGCCGACGAGCTGGCGTTCCATCTGCAAAGCCGGATCGATGATCTCGTCGTGCAGGGGCTGACGCCGGATGAAGCGGCCCGCCAGGCGCGGGTCGAGTTCGGCGGGATCGAGCTGCACAAGGATCGCTGCCGCGAAGCGTTCGGATGGCGAATCGTCGACGAGCTCCGGGCCGATGTGAGGTACGGCGCGCGCAGCCTGTGGCAGCATCCAGCCTTCGCCGTCGTCGCCATTCTCACGTGGGCCGTCGGTATCGGCGCCAACACCGTGATGTTCGGCGTCATCGACGCGCTCCTTCTCCGCCCGCCGTCTGGCGTCGCCGATCCGGCGAGCGTCGTCCGGATTTATCCTGAGTTTCACCACCCCACGGGTCTCACACGGACTTTTGTCTCGACCAGCGAATACGACGCGCTGGTGCGCGAGCCGATCGCAGGTGCCTCCCTTATCGCATACGCGGAGAATACCGCACGGATCGGAACCGACCCTGATTCGCCGGAGGCGAGGATCGCCTTTGCGTCTGAGCGCTACTTCACCGTTCTCGGCATCAAGCCTCGCCTCGGACGATGGTTCTCAGGCGATGAGGAGACCAGCGAAGCGGCCGCGCATGTCGTGGTACTGAGCAACGCCCTCTGGAAAGCAAGATTCGCGGGCCGCCTCGACGCGATCGGGCAGACGCTGACCGTGGGCGGCATGCCGTTGCGAGTCGTGGGAATCGCCTCCGCCTCGTTTACCGGTACGGATCTAGATCCGGTCGCGCTTTGGCTCCCACTACCGCTGGCGCAGAATCAGGCCTTCCTTGGCCGCTACATGACGAACCCTCACACGCTCGGGCAGTACCGCTGGCTGTGGCTGCTCGCCCGGCCTCAGCCCACGGCCTCGCACGCTCGCATCGCAGGCCAAATCGAAACGCGTATCAGTGAGGTGGACGCGCGGATCGAGGGTCCATCGACATCCACGGGACCGCATGCCAACCGATTGCAGGGCGTCACACTGACCGCGCTCAATGTCCGATTTGGGCCGCTGGCTGAACGCAAGGCGCCGGTCTCGGTGTGGTTTCTCGGAGTCACCGCGCTTGTCCTCTTGATTGCATGCGCCAATCTCGCCAATCTGCTCCTGGCTCGCGCCGTGCAGCGTCGGCACGAGATCGGCGTACGACTCGCGCTCGGCGGCTCTCGATCGCGCCTCGTTCGCCAGTTGTTCGTTGAGAGCCTGATCCTCGCGGCATCCGCGGGAGTAGCCGCTTTGGTGCTCACCATCTTCTGTACCCGACTCGTCGCCTTGTTGCCGCTTCCGCCTTTGGGCGAGCTAGTCGACTGGCGCGTTCTGACGTTCACCGCCACCGTGTCGCTTCTGGCCACGCTCCTCTTTGGCGTGGTTCCGGCGTTCTGGGCAACCAGACATGGCGAGCACGCACTTCTCCAGAATGCCGGACCGCGCACGAGCGGCAGGCGGTCTCGCCTGCGCGGCGGATTGCTCATCGCGCAGCTCGCGCTCTCGCTGATACTGCTCGTGGCGGCAGGTCTGTTCGTGCGCAGCCTGCAACGGGTCGAGCATGATGCGCCAGGGTTCCCTACTGACTCGGTTGTAGTCGCCAGGCTCGATCTCCAGAGCCATGGCTATTCCGCAGTTGAGGCACAAGCACTGGAAGAAGGCTTGCTCACGCGCTTGCAGCAGTCTCCAGGGATTGTCGCCGCGGCGTTGACCACATCCCTCGCGTTCAGAGAGTGGGCCCTTGTCATTGTCGGGATTGCTCCGGCATCCGGACGTCTCGGGCCACCGATGCCTGCGGTGATCACTTCGGATTCCGTGAGCCCGGGATTCTTTCGCGCGCTGGACCTTCCCGTCTTGAAGGGCCGGACGTTTACGCCGACCGATCGGGATGGGTCTCCCTCCGTTGCCGTGATCAACGCCACGATGGCGCGCGAACTCTGGCCAGGGGACGATGCGCTCGGTCAATGCGTGCATTTCGGCGTCAACAGCGACACGTGTACGACGATTATCGGAGTCGTTGGAGGAGATGTCCGCTATGACAATGTGACGGAGCCAGGGCGTCTCGAGATGTACCGACCCATCGCGCAAATGCCGGCGGCCGCCGCGATCGGCGCCGGTGTTGTGGTCCGCGCCGCAGGTTCCGCAGATCCGGCCGTTTCGGTTGTGCGTACGGCCCTGAGTTCACTCGACCGCGCGTTGGTCAGAACTCCGGTCCGAACGGCTGAGAGCTGGATTGAACCGACGATCACGCCCTGGCGGATCGCCAGCATGCTGACGGGAGCCTTTGGAGTGTTGGCGTTCCTGCTGGCGGCCGTGGGCCTCGCGGGCCTGATGCTCTTTCTTGTCGCTCAGCGGACGCGAGAGTTGGGCGTTCGGCTGGCGCTCGGCGCGACAGCCGGTGACGTGGTTCGTCTGGTGGTTCGAGATGGGATGCGGCTGACGCTGGCGGGAATCGTCATCGGTCTCGGTGGGGCGGCCGTGATCTCGCGGCTCATCACGCGCCGTTTGTACGAAACCAGCGCGCTCGATCCGTTGGCTTACCTTGGAGCAACGGTGCTGCTGGTGCTGGTCGCCCTTCTCGCGACCTATCTGCCGGCCCGACGCGCGGCATCGGTCGATCCAGCCGTCGTGTTGAGGGCCGAATAGACGAAGGGCCGGCACGAAGGCCGGCCCCTACGATTGAGAAGACATGCCGTGCGGGCGGAGAGCCGTGCGGCGGGCACGAAGGCCCGCCGCTGGGAATGGGAACCGAGGCCCGAAGCCTGTGGCCTGTGGCCCGTCCCCTACTGCTGATGATCCGACGCGCGGATGAACGCGGCGGCGTTGTCGTGCAGCTTCTTGAGCGAGGGCAGGTCGGCATAGACCATGTGCCCCGACTCGTAATACTCGTACGAGATGTTCTTCGCCAGGCTCTGCTCGATCGGCAGGTGCTGCATGGCGTACACCGCCGCGTAGAACGGCGTCGCCAGGTCGAAGTAGCCGGCGTTGAGCTCCACCTTCAGATCCGGGTTGTACTTCATCGCCGCGGCCATGTCGGGCATCACGTTGGTCGCCTGCATCAGCGGCTCGCCAGCGCCCGGCGGCGCGTGCAGATAGTTCCAGTGCGCGAGCACGGAGTCGTAGTACTCCGGCCGATACGGCAGGTCCGGCTTGAAATCCAGCGTGTTGCGCACGTAGCGATTGAAGAGCGCGACGTACGCCGAGCTGATCGCCGCCGACTGCGGGTCGTATTCCGCCCCCTCACTCAAGGGATCCATCGTCGGCCCGACGAACCGCGTGTCGAGGCGTCCGGCCGTCTGCGTCGGGCCGAGCAGCTCCTTCTCGAACTCGCCGCCGTTCACGCGCAGGTCCGCCTTGATCCAGTACGCGGCCGGAAGGCCCGTGTAGGCGGACAGCTGCTGGGCGACCTGCTGCTTCTGCGCGTCCGAGATCGTGTTCCCGGCATTGAGCGCGGCGGCGTAATCGGTCATCGCAAACTGCTCCACCTTCGTGAGGAGCGCCTGCAGGTCCTGCCCCTGGCCCTGGATCTTCTTGTGAAACCAGGCCGTCGCCGCGTACGTCGGCAGCGACAGCTCGTAGGGCAGGTCCATCCCCGGGTTGGTTTCGGGATTGTCGTCGTTCGAAATGTCGAAGTTCAGGATCTGCGAGAGGAGCATGACGCCGTTCAGATCGACGTCGTCCTCCGTCTCGAGGTCGTTGGCGAGCACGGCCGAGCGCGTCGTCCCGTAGCTCTCGCCGAAGAGATATTTCGGCGAATTCCACCGATCGAACTCGGTGAGGAAGCGCGTCACGAACTGGGCGAAGGCGTGCCCGTCGCCATCGACGCTGTAAATCTCCTTCGGATCGGCGGCGCCGCCGTGGTCCTTGTCGATCAGCCGGCTGAAGCCGGTGCTCGGCGCATCGATGAAGACCAGGTCGCTCACGTCGAGCAGGCTGTCGTCGTTGTTCACGAGCTTGTAGGGCGCCGGCGGCGTGTGCGTATGGTTCTCGGTCATCACGCGCTGCGGGCCGAACGCTCCCATATGCAGCCACATGGTCGACGAGCCCGGCCCGCCGTTGTAGATGAACGTGACCGGCCGCGTGGACGGATCTTTCACGCCGCTCTTCGTGTAGGCGACGTAGAACATGCTGATGGTCGGCTTCTCATCCTTGTCTTTGAGGACGATCGTACCGGCCGTCGCGTCGTAGTCGACGCGTTGTCCCTCGACGGTCACCACGCCGTGGGTCACGGACTTCATTTCCTTCGTGAGCGGATGTTCGTCCTTCTTCTCGGACTCCTGCCTGCTGGACGTCTGCGGGGTGGCCGTCGCGGACGTCTTCGCCTCTGACGAGGTGGACGACTGGGCCATGGCCCGCGCCGGCATCAACCCGAGCGATGCCGCCGCCGCCAGAAGCGCGACGAAACGCAATCTCATTGGGGGCACCTCCTTGGTGCGATCGTGTCATTGTATAGTCTCCGGGCCTCGGACCACGGGCCTCAGGCCGGTAGACTGTCGCCCGCAGCCTGCAGCCGACAAGGGAGTTCACCCATGCCGCTCACGTACCTCCCCACCGCCACGCTCCTCGACGGCCGGGGCGGAGCGCCGATTGCCGATGCCGCCGTGCTGATTGAGGGGCGCCAGATCCGCGCCGCCGGTCCCGCGCGCCAGGTCGCGCGTCCATCGGGCGAGGTCATCGACCTCGACGCCCGTGGGGGCTTCGTGCTGCCAGGCCTGATCGACGCCCACGTGCACCTGATGATCGAACATCCGAACTTCCTCGGCATGCTCAATCAGCCGCCGTCGCTCGGCTCCTACCGGGCGATCGGATCGATGCGCCGCACGCTCGAGGCGGGGATCACGACCGTGCGCGACGCGGGCGGCGCGGATCTCGGCGCGAAGATGGCGGTCGACGAAGGGCTGGTCGCCGGGCCGCGCATGCAGATCAGTATCACCATCCTGACGATCACCGGCGGCCATGCGGACTTCACAACGCGGTCTGGCGTGAACCTCGTGGCCAACACCGGCTTCGCTGTGACCTGCGACGGTCCAGACGAGGTGCGGAAGGCGGTGCGCCGCGTGCTGCGCGCCGGCGCGGAGGTGATCAAGGTCTGCTCGACGGGCGGCGTCCTCAGCCCCACGGACCACCCGGAATTCACGCAGTTCACGCCGGAAGAGCTGGCCGTCGCCGTCGAAGAAGGACGCGCACGGCGGGGCGTGCCGGTGATGGCGCACGCGCTCGGGACCGACGGGATCAAGAACGCGATCCGGGCCGGCGTCCGCTCGATCGAGCACGGGGTCTTTCTCGACGATGAAGCGATCGAGTTGATGCTGAAGCAGGGTACTTTTCTGGTGCCGACGCTCGTCGCGCCGATCGGCGTGCTCGAGACGGCCGAGCGGACCGGCGCCATCTCGCCGTACACGGTTCAGAAAGCCCGCGAGTGCAACGCCGCCCACCGTGAAAGCATCGCGCGGGCCTATCGCGCGGGCGTGAAGATCGCGATGGGCACCGACGCCGGCATGGTCCCGCACGGCACGAACCTGCGCGAGCTCGGGTTGATGTGCGACGTCGGGATGACGCCGGCGGATGTCCTGACGGCGACCACGAAGACGGCGGCGGAGTGCCTGGGATGGGAGGACCGTGTCGGGACGGTCGAACCCGGGAAGCTGGCCGACGTGATCATCACGCGGACCGACCCGCTGGCCGACATCCGGTCGCTCGAGGACACGAAGAACATCGCCGTGGTGATCAAGGATGGGCAAGTGGTGAAGGATCTGTTCGCCGCGGAGGCAATCCCCGCGGCGTGATCAGGCGGTCACGCGGAGACCGCGGAGGGCTTCAGGCCGAAGCGCGGAGGGGGCCGAACCGGTACACGATCGACTCGCCCTGGGCGCAGCGGCGGGTCGCGCTCGCAATCGGCGCGGCGAGCGATTCCATGGCCTGTTGATCCGCGGTCGTGAACGCCTCGGGCGCGCAGGCGTAGAGAGCCAGCACGCCGACCAGCGTGTCGCCCGCAAGGAGCGGCACGCTCAGCGCACTCCGGAACGCGGACTCTGCCGCCGTCTCGCAGAAGTCGAGCGCCGGATCGCCGTTCACCACGGCTCGTCGCGTCGCCGCGGCCCACCCGCTGAGTCGCTCGCCGAGCGGCACCCTCAAGCCGCGCAGGGTCGCCTCGTGCAGCCCGCGCGCCACGCGCGCCTCGATCGCATCGCCACTCTCGTCGTACAGGAACAGCACCGAAAGATCGGCCGGCGCGATCCGCGCGACCCTGGCGAGCAGCAACTCGCCCCAATCCTCCACGGCCAACCGTTCAGCCTCGCGTTCGATGAGGTCGATCAGCGTCTGAACGCCTTCGCTCATGGCCGCACGCTCGGGGACCGCCACCGTCTGGAGCTCCGACGTCGTGCTCGGCGCGGCCGCCGTCGCCGGCATCGCCGCCGGCACCACGGGCTCACCGTGATCCGGCTCCTGTCCCTCGGCCACAATCTCCTTGTACGCGCTCACGAAGGTATCGACCACCAGCGGGTCGTACATCGACCCGCGGCGATCCTGCAGGATGGCGATCGCCTCCTCGTCCGACATCGCGCGCCGATACGGCCGGTGCGACGTGAGGGCGTCGAAGCAGTCGACGACGGCGAGGATGCGCGCGCCGATCGGAATCTGGACGCCGCGGATGCCATCCGGGTAGCCGCTGCCGTTCCAGCTCTCGTGATGGTGGCGGACGATCGGGACGACCGGACACGGAAACTCGATCGACGAGAGGATGTCGGCGCCAATCCGCGCGTGCGTCTTCATCGTCTCGAACTCGGCAGGGGTGAGCTTCCCCGGCTTGTTGAGGATGTGCTCCGGAATGGCGATCTTCCCCGTGTCGTGCAGGAGCGCGGCCGCCTCGATGGCCTTGATCTCCGACTCCTCCTGCACGCCGACGCGGCGCGCCAGCGCCACGGCCCGAAGCTGCACGCGACGGATGTGCCCGTGCGTCACCTGGTCCTTCGCGTCGATGGCCATCGCGAGGGCTTCGATGGTTGACAGGTACAGCCGATTGAGCTGGCCCAGGTGGCGGTTCGTATCGCCCATCCGGCCACTCACCGTCCGGAAGGCGAAGTACACGAGCGCCAGCACCGGCAGCAGAAGCGCCACATCGCCAACCGTGACGCGCCGCGTGTAGGACAGCAGCAACAGCGCCAGCGAGGCGCTGGCCAGAAATGGCATCGAGAGCCACGCGAAGTTGCGCTTCCAGACCTCGGCGAACGGCTGCCCCATCTCCAGCGCCAGCGCACCGGCGATCAGGACCGTGTTCAACGCGAAATGGCTCAACGCAGCGATGAGCAGCGGCAGGATGAGCCTGGAGATCGACACCGCGCCGACACCCGACGTGGGGAGCCCGGCGATGGCGAAGAACAGGTGGCCGGAGCACCAGACCGAGACGGTCGGCACACAGATATTGAACAGGACGCGGTGTGGCTGGCGACGCGCGCTCGGCATCCAGCACGACGAGGTCAGGCCATCGATCGCAGCCGTCAGCGCCCCGGCGGCCGGACCGAACAGCAGCATCGAGGCGAAGACGAACGTGTCGGATATCGAGATGGAGGCCTGGACGAAGATCAGTCCGACGCTCGCCGAACTGCTCATCGCGGTGAGCGCGACGAGCAGCAGCCACTGGGGCCCGATGTGCCCGGAAACCGCCGCGTACAGGCAGACCCCGACCACGCACAATCCGATCAGGATGATGCTCCAGATATACGCGAGGCCCGATCGGCTCAAACGTGGCGTACCCATGGCTGCCTGCCCGAGGCGCGCGATCCCGGGCTAGAACCCGACGAACGAGTTCCCCCAGATCACCGTGTTGCCGGAGATCGTGCTGTTCCCCCAGATCACCGTATTGCCCCAGATCACGGTGTTGCCCCAGATGACGGTGTTCCCCCAGATCACCGTGTTCCCCCAGATCACGGTGTTCCCCCAGATGACCGTGCTGCCCCACACGAGCGGGTTGGCGGTGTCGGTCTGCTGCGCGAAGGCGACGCCGCTCGAGGTCGTCTCCTCACCCCCGATGGTCGTGGACGGCAGCGGATTGCCGGTCTCGACGGCGGCGACCGCGGCGGCGATGTTCAGGCTGCCGGCGCCACCGGCCATGAGCCCCGCATCCGGCAGAAACGTACTCGTCGTCTGGAGAATCTCCTTGACCTGCGCCGGCGTCAGTGACGGATTCGCCTGCAGCAGCAGCGCGACGGCGCCGCTCACGACGGCCGCTGACTGGCTCGTCCCACTCAACTGCATGTAGGCGTACGCCCAGTCCTTGTCCACCTGCAGCGACGGTTAGGTTTGAATGTGATACGAGCCCGACGCCTCCACCGTCGCCTCCTTGTTCCCCGGCGCCACCAGGTCCGGCTTGATCAGGCTGTCGATGTATGTCGGGCCTCGCGAGCTGTAGGTCGTCACGCCATCATCGGATCGCGCGATCGTGCCGAACGTGTTCAGCGCGCCGACCGTCAGCGCATCGGGAGCGTTTCCGGGCGACGTGATGCCGCCAAACACCGTCTTGCCGTCCGACGTCTGCCCGAGGTTGCCGGCGGCGGCGACGACGACGATGCCCGCCTGGGTCGCCTGCTCCACCGCCTGGTCGAGCGGGTCGTCCTGCCACGAGGAGTACACCGGGCGTCCGATCGAAAGATTCAGCACGCGGATGCCGTACGTCTTGCGGTTTGCGATCGCCCAGTCGATCGCGGCAATCACGTCGCTCGTATTTCCCTCGCCGTGGCTGTCCAGCACCTTCAGGTCGAGCAGGCGCGCGCCCGGCGCGATCCCGGAGTACGGGCTGCTGAGCGCGGCATCATTGACCGGCAATCCGGCGATGAGCCCCGCCACGTGCGTCCCGTGCCCGTACCCATCGTCGTTGACGTTGCCGTGGTGGGTGCCGTTGCCGCCAAGCAGGCCGCCAAGGAGCGACGTCGCCGTGTTGAGGACGCTTTTCACCGTTCCGACAAGCGTCTGCAGAAGCGCCGAGAGGCTCAGCGGATTTTCGGTAATGGTGGCGGTAATGGCGCCCAGGTCCAACTGACCCTCGCCGGTGAAGTCGTGGCTCGCCAGCACCCGCCCCTGGAGCGCCCGTGCGTTCGCGATCCCGGAATCGATCACGGCGACGGTGATTCCGCTGCCGTTCAGACCGTGCGATCCCCACGTCGCCTCAGGCCACGTACCATTCCACACCTGGTCGGCGCCGATCGCCTCGGGTGTGACCTCGAAGGCGGTCGCGTGAACCGGCGCATCCCCCGCGATGTAGCCGACGGCCGGGTCCTGCCGCATCGCGTCGACGTTGCGCGCCGACAGCCTGAGCACACCGCTTCCCGCGAGATATCGGACGACCTGCGCGTGATAGTCGCGCGCCAGCCGGTCGATCGTGCCTCGGCTGCCGTCGACAATGACGTCGACGTGCGACGCGTGCTGGTGCAGCGCCCGTGCGACGTCGGTCGACACGCGCGCGCGATGCGCCGAATGGCCGGCGCAGCCAGCTGCACACGCAACCATGAACAACGTGAGGCCGAGCGCGATGCCGGGCCGGTGGGAGGCGGAGCGATGGAAAGACATGGCGTCAAAACCTCAGCAATCGCCGTGCCTCCACGAACCATAGAGTTCAATAGTGTTCCAGAGGGTGCGACGTGCGGATCTGTGCGCGGGCGCACGCCGTGTGCGGAATTGGCGCTCACGTCGTCCCTTCCTCGATCCTCGTCCCGTCGGTCAACGTGTCCGGCGGGTGAACGGCGACGCGCTCGCCCGGCTGGAGGCCCTTGATCACCTGCGCTTCCAGCCCGCTGCGCTCGCCGACATCGACCGTCCGCAAACGCGCGCGCCCGCCATCGTCCACATAAACGGCCCACTGGTCGCCGTGGCGGAACAGCGCGCTCGTCGGGACCTTCACCACGTCGTTCTGTTGCCAGATGATGACGCTGGTCTCCACGCGATAGCCGTCACCGAGCCTGGCCCAGGCGCCGTGCGGATCCTCGAAGTCGATGTGCACGTTCACGCGTTGCTCTTCGACGCCGAGCGCCGACACTTTCATGAACCCGTAGGGTTCGACCAGCCGCACCCGTCCGCGCAGCGGCTTCGGGCCGCCCCATCCGGTGATCTCCACCGGCATCCCCGGCCGTATCTGCACCGCGTCGGTGGACAGGTAGTCGGCGATGATCTCGAGGTCGGCCGGATCCGCAATGTCCATCAGCGGCTCACCCGCAGGGACGACGGCTTCGCTCTCGTGCAGGCGCTGCAGCACGACGCCGGTGACGGGGGCGAGGATGTTCAGATCGCGGCCACCCCCGTCGGCCGGCTGCGGGGGGAGCAGGGCGGCGCGCGCCGCCTCGAGATCGTGCTGCGCGGTTCGCAGTGCCGACTGGGCGGCGTCCTCGCTCTCAGCCAGCGCGCGCGCGTTCGAAAGCGCGGCGTCGAGCGCGTCCCTGGTCACGAGCGCCTGCTCGGCCATGTCCTGCGTGCGCTTCAACTGCTGATCGGCATAGGCGCGCTGCGCGTGGATGCGGGCCAGGTCGGCGTTGGCCTGGTCGACGCTCGCCTGCGTCGCCTGCACGTGCGCCTGACTTTCGCGCCGGCTGCGCGCATCGAGGAGCGGCGAGGCGGCTGGGCGGAACGTCGCCACGACCGTCCTGCCGGCCCGCACCGGCGTCCCCGGCTCGAGGTCGATGCGCAGGACGCGGCCGGCCACGGGGGCCGAGACGGTGTATTGATGGCGCACATGTGTTTTCCCCTCGTGATCGAGCGTCACCTGGAGATCGCCGCGCGACACGGTCGCGAGATCGACAGGAACCGGATTGGGCCTCAGCAGGACGACGAGGATCGCGGCGACCGCCAGCCCTGCAACGATCCAGGCGATCACACGCGTGCGGCGTCGGCGTCGGGCTTCGAGCATCAGGAATCACTCCCGGGTTTTCAACACGGCAATCATGTCGAGCCGGCTCAGGCGGCGCCGGACCAGCCAGCCGGAGATCAGGGTGGCGACGATAGTCGTGCCGGCCGCCTCGAGACAGGTGCGGGCGGTCACGATGAGCGGAATCCGGTAGACCTCGGTGTCGTAGACGTGGACCACGCCCGCGGCGAGACCGTAGCCGATGAGCAGGCTCAGCGGCACCGCAACGAGCGTGATGATCGTCAACTCGCCGAGCAGGATGTAGGACACTTCGGCGCGTGAAAAGCCGATGACGCGCAGCGTCCCGAGTTCGCGCGCGCGCTCCGACAGACCGATGCGCGCCGTGTTGTAGACGACACCGAAGGCGATGATCAGCGCGAAGACGATCGTCACCGTCCGGGTGATGCCGATGCTCTGAAGCAGCGTCTTCTCGTAGTTCTCCCGCTCGGCCGCCTTGAGCGTGACGCCGGCCACCTTGGGCGTCGCCTTGAGGCTGGCGTAGAGTCGATTGAGACGCAGCGGATCGATCAACAGAAACGCCCCCGAGAGGCTGTCGCCCTCGCTCATCAACCGGTGCAGCGCGCCGGCCTGCATGTAGGCGTTCATGCCGATGTACTCGTCGACGAGCGCCGAGACGACCACCTGCCGCCTGGGCCGCGCTCCCTCGAGCACGTCCACGGTCACCCGGTCGCCGGGCTTCACGTGCAGTACGCTGGCGAGTTTGTGCGAGAGCACGAGTCCATCGGGCGGCAGCGTGACGACCTTCTGGGCGGCGTCGATGATGCGATCGAGGCGCGACGGCACCGGCAGGCCGGTGATCGCCACGTGGCGCGACCAGTGACCGGCGACCAGCTTCACCGGCACGGATCGGAAATCCTCCGCCTGCACGACGCCGGGCAAGCGCTCGATCTCCTGCGCGGCCGAGGCCGACACGGGCTCGACGAAGGTGATCATCGCGGTATAGAGCTGCGCGACGTTGTACTGGACGTTCATCATCACCCCGAACGAATCGATCGTGAACAGGCCGACGATCAGGATGGCGCCGCCGAAGGCCATGCCGATCATCGACAGCAGCGATCGCCCGGGGTGCCGCTGGATGTTGCGGATCACGATCCGGCTCGGCTGCGACAGCCAGCGCCGAAGACCGGTGCGCTCGAGCAGGCTGACGCGATAGGTCGCCGGCGGCTCCGGACGCATCGCTTCGGCCGGCGGGAGCTGGAGCACGCGGCGGACGGCGTCGAGCGCGCTGAGCGCCGCCGCCGCGCCGCCGATCAGCAGCGCTTCGACGACCACCCGCGCCGGCAGCTGGTACTCCAGCAGCGGAAACTGGAAGAACTGCGTGTAGATCTGCGTCATGCCGCGGCCCATCCAGGCTCCGGCCGCGACGCCCGCCAGGGATCCGGCGGCGCCGACGAGCAGGCTCAACTCGACGTAGTGCCAGGCGACCTCCCAGTTGCCATAGCCGAGCGCCTTGAGGGCGGCGATTTCCTGCCGCTGAATCGACACAATGCGGCTCAGGACGATGTGCAGCAGGAACGCGGCGACGGCCAGGAAAATGACCGGGACGACCCGGCCGATGCCGTTCAGCGAATCGAGCTCGCTCTGGAGGAAGAAGTTCGACAACTGCCGCGCGCGTGGAATCGCACCCAGACCGCCATACGGCTCGAGCAGCCGATCGAGCCGGCCGATCACTTCCTCCGGCGACGCGCCCGGCATGAGCGAGAGGGTGACATCGTTGAAGCCGCCTTCCATCTGAAACGCGTTCGAGAGCGCGCGGCGCCCCATCCACAGGATCCCGAAGCCGGATTCGTCACCGACCAGTTCGCCGGGCCGGACCGCGTAGACGTATTCCGGCGAGAGCGCGAGGCCCACGATTCGCAGGTCGCGGCGGCGGCCGTTGATCACGGCCGCGATCGTGTCTCCGACCGCCAGGTGGTTCGCATCGGCGAACTTCTGGTTCGCGATCACCTCATCGAGCCGACCAGGCTCGATCCATCGGCCGGTCACGAGCGCGAGGTCATCGAGCAGCGGACGGTGCTCCTCCGGCACGGAGGTCAGGCGGCCGGTCACCGGCGCCCGCACGCCGGGGACGTCGAGCGTGACGTCCACCACCACGCGCGTGTCGACGATGGCCACGCCCGGAATCCGAGCAATGTCGGCAGCGATTCGGTTCGGCGCCCGCTTCAGGGATGCGAAGACATCGGCGAAGTGATAACGGTCGTAGTAGGTGCGCTGCGTCAGGTTGAGGGACGCGAACGTGCTGAGCATGAGCACGTACATCGCCACACCGGCGCCGATCACCAGCGCGATGGCCAGCGCCTGGCTCCGGATGTGGAACAGGTCGCGGAACAGCTTGCGGGTGATCGCGCGCATCCTCAGCTCACCACTTGATGTTCTCGACGGACTGGCGCACCGCGTTCCGATGTTCGCTCGCAATCCGGCCATCAGACAGCGTCACCACCCGGTCGGCCATCTCCGCGATGGCGGCGTTGTGCGTGATGACGACGACCGTCGTCCGGAGCTCCTCGTTCACGCGGGCGATCGCGCCGAGCACCGTCGACCCAGTCGTGATGTCGAGCGCACCCGTCGGTTCGTCGCAGAGCAGCACCTCGGGCCGCTTCGCAATCGCCCGGGCGATCGCCACCCGCTGCTGCTCGCCGCCCGACATCTGTGCGGGAAAGTGATCGATCCGATCGGCCAGGCCGACCAGGCGCAGCGCGTCGGCCGCGCCCATCGGATGCTCGGCGATCTCGGTGACGAGCTCGACGTTCTCGAGCGCCGTGAGACTCGGAATGAGGTTGTAGAACTGGAAGACGAAGCCGACGTGATGGCGCCGGAACAGCGTGAGCGCCGCATCACTCGCGTGCGTCAGGTCGTGATCGCGGTACGCCACGCTGCCGGTCGTGGCGGTGTCGAGACCGCCGATGATGTTGAGCAGCGTCGACTTGCCGCTGCCCGAATGCCCCAGCAGCACCAGGAACTCGCCGTCGTAGATATCGAGATCGACGCCGCGCAACGCGGACACTTCGACCTCGCCCATGTGGTAGACCTTGCTGAGGCCGCGAATCCGGAAGACCGCACCGCGCGCCGCGGCCGGAGTCATGGTTGAGCCGCCAGCTGGCGCAGCGCGCCGAGCAGGACGAGCGCGAGGGCATCGGCGCGATCGGGATCCAGCTCGTCGCGATGCGCGACGAACCAGCGGTCCGCCGCCTCGCCGGCCGCCGCCAGCATCGTGAGCAGCAGATCGCCCGGAAGATCGGTCCGAATCAGCCCGAGCTCCTGGCCGCGCACGACGAGGCGGCCGAGCCAGTCATGCGCGACGGCGAGCTGCTCTTCGACGATCGAGCCGAGCGCCGGCGACGGGGGCGGCGCGTAGAACATCTTGCCGAGGGCGGTGAGCCAGGGCTGACGGCGGATCGCATCGAGCAGACTCTGGTAGCCGCCAAGGATCGCCGGCCAGAAGGTGTCGCGGTCGAGCGCGTCGAGATCGAGCGCGGCGTCCGCCGCCGGGCGGAACGCCTCCATCCCGTAGCGAAGCACGGCCCCGAAAAGGTCCGCCTTGTCATCGAAGTAGTAGTAGGCGGCTCCCTTGCTGATCCCGGCCTGCTCGAGGATCCGGTTCAGCGACGCGCCCGCGAAGCCGTGAGCGGCAAATTCTTCGGCTGCGGTCGCGAGGATCCGCTGGCGTTTGTCAGCGTCGAGCCGGTCGAAGCGGGGCCGCGGCATGACTGAATTCAGACTTAGACCAGACGGTTAGACCGTCTGGTCTAAACCTAACTCTGCCGGCCTGGAACGTCAAGGGCGCGATATAGAGCGTCCAGGTTCTGCGAGAAGAGCGGGCCGCCCACTCCCGCTCGCCTCAGTGCGGCTGCGGATGGGTCGCGACCGCAGGCGAAGCGACGCGCGCCTCCTTGAGCAGGAGGCGCACGGCGTGCTCGAGCGTCACGTTGTTGGGGATATGGCGGAAGTCGGTGGTGGTGGTCACCGAGTTGATGTGCAGGCCCTTGAAGAGGAAGACGCGCCCGTCGAAGTGCAGGTCCAGCGTCGTGATGGCCCAGCGGGCATCGCCGACGGCGCGCTGTTCGACGATGAAGTGCCCGCCGCGATAGAGTCGGCCGAAGATCCCCCAGCCGAAATCGACATCGCGCACGAGCCTGGCCTCGACCCGCACGAGCCGCTTCACGGTTGGATCGATCAGCAGGTTCCCCTCCATGCCAGTGAGGACCTTGAGGTCCCGCGATGGCGGGTCGTAATCGGGGTTCGGCTTGAAGGTCAGGTGGATTTCCGGCTGGCCGGTATCGCTCGTGTCCGTGCCAGCACACTGATAAATGAAGGCGTGCGGCAGCGCCTGCACGATGCGCCGCGTGCGATCTTCCGAATCGTGGGCATCGTCTTCGAGCTTCTTGCGCTCGTCGGGGTCGGTGAGAAGCTTGCGCAGCTGATTGTCTTCCTTGCGCTGCTCATCGGCCGAGAGCGGGTGGCCGTTCTTCTCCACCTCCCGGGCCACGAGCCAGGAGGCGGTCTCGATCACCTCTTCCGTGCTCGACCCGTGGGGCGTCTTCTCGGTGAGCCGATACATGTAATGCCCGTCCGCATCGGCCGCGCTGAGCTCGTTGGCGACGGTCTGGCGGACGAGCGCCTGAGCTTCGCACGGCGCGCTGGCAGCCGGCTGCCAACGGCTCGCGGCGGCTCCGGGGGCGAGGGCCAGCCACGCCGACGCGCAGAACAGCGCGAGTGCGACGAGCGGCACCCTGTTCCTCACGAGCATCTGCCTCCAGCGTAGCGCACCTCGGGCGCGCGCGCCACGTAACTCGACCGTACGCGATAGACTGGTGCCACACATTCCAATCACCCCGACGGAGGGACCTGATGTCGAACGTCTTCAGACGCCTGGGCATGGCCGTGCTGGTCGGCTGTGCGGCCGTGGCGCTGCCAGCCCAAGCCCAGCAGGTCGATCCGGCCTGGCTGAGCGCGCTGCAATACCGGACCCTCGGTCCGCGCGGCAACCGTATCGACGCAGTCGCCGGCGAGCCGGGCAATCCGCTGGTGGCCTTTGCCGGCGCCGCCTCGGGCGGCGTCTTCAAGACGACCGATGGCGGCACCACCTGGCGGCCGATGTTCGACCACCAGGACGCGATGTCGATCGGGTCGCTCGCCATCGCCCCGTCCGCCCACAACATCATCTGGGCCGGCACGGGCGAAGCGTTCTACATCCGGAACACCACGTCGATTGGCAACGGCATCTACAAATCGGTCGATGGCGGGCAGACCTGGCAGCACATGGGCCTCGACGGCACCGGCCGCATCGCGCGCATCGTGATCGATCCGAGGAACCCGGACGTCGTCTTCGCGGCGGCGGTCGGGAGCGGCTTCGCCGCCTCGCAGGATCGCGGCGTGTACCGGACGACGGACGGCGGCAAGACGTGGACGCGCGTGCTGTTCGTCAACGAGGACACCGGCGCCGCCGATATCGCGATCGATCAACAGAATCCGCAGACCCTGATCGCCGGCGCCTGGCCGTTCACCGTGCGCACGTGGAACCTGGGAAGCGGCGGCCCGGGAAGCGGCGTCTATCTCTCGCACAATGGCGGCGCCACGTGGAAGAAGATCGAAGGCCACGGCCTCCCGACGCATCCGGTCGGCAAGATCGCGGTCGGCATCGCGCCGACCGACGGCCAGCGGATGTACGCGCTCATCCAGGACACGCACCCAGGCTTCTACCGATCGGATGATGGCGGCCAGAACTGGCGGCTGGTGAACCAGGAAGATCAAATCGACGAGCGGGCACCGTACTACACGCGCTTCGCGATCGATCCGCACGACGAGAACCGGATCTATTTCGTCTCCGTCTTCATCTCGCTGTCGCTCGACGGCGGATCCACCGTGAAGACCATCAGCGGCGGCGGCGACAACCACGACTTCTGGATCGATCCCCGGGATTCGACACGCATGATCATCGCCGGCGATCTCGGCTTGAGCCTCACCGTGAACCAGGGGAAGACCTGGAACGACATCGGCCTGCCCATCGCGCAGATTTACCACGTGTACGCGGACGATGCCGTGCCGTACTTCGTGTACGGGAACGAGCAGGACAACGGGAGCTGGCGCATCTCGAGCAACCCGTGGGGCGGCGGCGTGAGCGCGAAGGCCGAGATCAAGGTCGGCGGCTGCGAGAGCGGCTTCACCATCCCTGATACGACGACCAACACGATCGCGTATTCGGGCTGCTACGACGGCGGGCTCGATCGCTTCGACCTCGAGACGATGCAGACGCGGGACATCAAGGTCTGGCCCGTCTCGTCCTACGGGTGGACGCCGGCCGACGTGAAGTACCGCTGGAACTGGACCTTCCCCATTGCGCTGTCGCCGGCCGACCACAACCGCCTGTACGTCGGCAGCCAGTACGTGCACGAGACCAGCGACGGCGGCGCCAGCTGGAAGGTGATCAGCCCGGATCTGACGCGCAACGACAAGAGCCACCAGCAGGACTCCGGTGGTCCCGGCCACGACAACCTCTACACCTTCGACGGCGCCACGCTCTTCTCGATTGCCGAGTCGCCGAAGAAGCCCGGGCTGATCTGGGCCGGCAGCAACGATGGCCTGCTGCACGTCACCACCGACGCCGGCGCGCACTGGACGGACGTGACCGCGCACATCCCGGACATGCCGCACTGGGCGACGATCAACAGCATCGACCCGTCGCACTTCGACGCGGCGACAGCCTACATCGCCGTGGACGATCACCTGCAGGGCGACAACGCCCCGCTGATCTACAAGACAACCGATACCGGGGCGAGCTGGACGCTCATCAGCGCCGGGATCCCGAAGTCGGTCTTCAGCTACGTCGCGTGCGTGAAGGAGGATCCCGTCCGGCGCGGCCTGGTGTTCGCCGCCACGCAGAACGCCGTCTACGTCTCGCTCGACGATGGGGCGCACTGGACGCCGCTGCAGAACAACATGCCGCATGCGCCGGCGTCGTGGCTCGCCATCCAGCCGCGCTTCGGTGATCTCCTCGTCTCCACCTACGGGCGCGGCATCTACGCCCTCGACGACATCCGTCCGCTGCGCGAGCTCACGCCGGACGTGCTGCGCTCGACGGCGCACCTCTTCACGCTGCGGCCGGCGTACCGCTTCCGTGCGGAAGGCGGGTACGGCGCCAACGGCTTCGGAGGCGAGTTCCTGCAGCCGCCGAAGTACGGCGCGGACATCAACTACTTCCTCAAGAGCGGGTCGGACCCGGTGACGATCACCATTCTCGATGCGGGCGGCCACACGATTCGGACGCTGAAGGGGACCAATCGCGCCGGCATCAACCGGGTCTACTGGGACCTGCGCGAGGAGCCGGCTCGGCAGCCGCTGCTGCTGACGCCGCCGCCGGATGCGCCGTGGGTCGCGACCACCAGGGACGGGCGTCGCATCCGCACCTGGGATCTGGACTTCTCCTACAATCCGCCGCTGGCGCCCCCGGGGCCATACACGGTGAAGGTGACGGTTGGCGGGCAGACGCAGCAGCAGCCGCTGCAAGTGCTGAAGGATCCGCGGTCGGCCGGCACCCAGGCTGATATCGACGCGCAGGTGACCTTCGCGCTGAAGATCCGCGAGGCGATGAACCAGCTCGCCGGGCTGATCGGACAAAGCGAGTGGATCCGCCGGCAGCTCGCCGAGACCGAAGCGATGCTCGGCGGCTCACCGTCAGACCAGGCGCTGCTCGAGGCCGCGCGCGATCTCGAGGCGAAGACCGTGAAGGTGGAAGGCACGATGTTCGATGTCCACCTCACCGGTGCGCGGGAGGATCAGTTCCGCAACCCGATCCAGTTGTGGGGACAGCTGGGCACGCTGAATCGTGAAATCACGGAGGACAGCGCCGATTTCGCACCGACGTCACAGCAGCAGGAGGTGATGACGCAGTTCACCGAACGGCTGCAGGCGATCGCGAATAATTTCTCGCACCTCGTGGATTCCGACATCGCGGCCTTCAATCATGAGCTGGATCAGCACAAGCTGCAGGGCATCTCGGTCCCGCCCGCCTCGAGCATCCGGTACGCGGCGCCGCCCGAGCGCTTCATCCCCGGCGACTTCCCGATCGGCGCGGAGCCGCCGGAAAGTGGGAGCGGCGGCTAGGGATGAGCTGCGCCCCTCGCCTGCAGGAATTTTCTATAGGTTAATCAATTACTTGAAATTTATGTCGTGAGTCGTGTTACGCTGGCGCTTCGCGGAGCCGATGAGCTCCGCAGAGGCAGCGGACATGGTGACCCCGCGCGTCTTCGCCGAACAGTACTTCACGGCGCTTCGGGCCCTGCTCGATCGGGTGCCCCTCGATGCCGTCGCGGCCCTTCTCTCTGAAGTCGAAGCCGCCTGGGCCGAGCACCGGCGCATCTTCCTTATCGGCAACGGCGGCAGCGCCGCCACCGCCTCGCACTTCGCGCTCGATCTGAGCAAGGGGACCCGCCCTGATCCATGGACCGGTCGTCCCATCCAGGCGATTGCCCTCACCGACAGCGTGCCTTTCGTCACGGCGTGGGCCAACGATACCGACTACGTGCACATCTTCAGCGAGCCGCTCCGGGCCCTCGGGACCGCAGGCGATCGGCTGATCGCGATCTCGGCCTCCGGCAACTCCCCGAACATCCTCGAAGCGGTCAACACGGCGCACGCGCTCGGCATGCGCGTCGTGGCACTCACGGGATGCTCGGGCGGTGTGCTCGCCGCGCTGGCTGACGTCGCCCTCACGATTCCCTCGCACGAGTACGGCCTCGTCGAGGATCTCCACCTCGCGCTCAACCACATCCTCACCGGCTACATGCGCGAGCGGCTGGCAGACACACCCCCGGCTGCGGACCGCGTCGCGCTCGGCGGCCTTGGGGTCATCGTGTAGGTCTTGTTGATGGAAGCGGTCCTCGATCCCACAGAGACTCACCTGCTCACGCCGGTCGACGATGTGAGCGCGCCGGCCCTGACGATTGTGGCGCCCGCGCTGAACGAGCGGCTCACGATCGACACGTTCGTCGACTGGTGCAAGACCGGGCTGCATCGTGCCCGTATTCCCGGCGAGATCCTCATTGTCGACAGCTCGTCGGATGACACACCCGAGCGCGCGCTCACGCGGGGGGCACGCGTGCTGCGGACGCCACGCCGCGGCCTCGGGCGTGCGTATATCGACGCGCTTCCCTACGTCCGCGCACGATACGTCCTGATGGGGGACGTCGACTGCACGTACGACTTCCGCGATCTCGCTCCCTTCGTCGAGGCGCTCGACGCCGGCTACGAGTACGTGATCGGGTCGCGCTTCAAGGGCTCGATCGAGCCGGGCGCCATGCCGGCGCTGCATCGATACTTCGGGACGCCCATCACGACCGCGTTCCTCAATTTCCTGTACGGCACCCGGTTCTCCGACATCCATTGCGGCATGCGGGCGATCACGCGGGACGCGCTCGTGCGCCTGCAGCTCAGCGCGCAGGGCTGGGACTACGCGTCCGAGATGATGGTGCGCGCCGCCAGTTTGCGGCTGCGGACGACCGAGGTGCCGGTGCACTTTCTCAAGGACATGCCAGACCGTCAAAGCCACATGAAGCGACGGGGCTGGCTCGAGCCCTGGCGCGCCGGCCTGATGAACGTGCGGGTGATGCTGGCGCACCGGGGCGAACGGCCGTGAGCCCCGAACGGGCGCTCGTCACCGGGGGCGCCGGATGCATCGGGTCGGCGCTGGTCGAACGGCTGCTGGCGCGCGGCCACCAGGTGAGCGTGCTCGACAACCTGAGCAGCGGCACGGAGGCGCATCTCGCCGCCTGCGCCGGCCACCCGCGCTTCGCCTTCGTACACGGCGATCTGCTCGACCTCGAGCTCGTGGATGCACTGGTCGCGGACGTCGAGACGGTCTATCACCTGGCGGCGAACCCGGACGTGAAGCTCTCGCCGGACGATCCCACCGACAGGGATCTGCAGCAGAACGTGCTCGGCACCTATCACGTGCTCGAGAGCATGCGGCGCCACGGCGTGCGCCGCCTCGCCTTCGCGTCGACGTCGGCTGTTTATGGCCTCAACACCGGCCAGCCGATTCCGGAAGATCATCCGCTCCGGCCGATTTCGCTGTACGGGGCGAGCAAGGCGGGCGCCGAAGCGCTGATTGGCGCCTTCCATCATCTCTTCGGCCTCGACGCCTGGATCTTCCGCTTCGCCAACATCGTCGGGCCGCGCGTCCGGCGATACGGCCGGACCGTCGTCGGCGATTTCATCGACAAGCTGCAGAAGGACCCGGGCCGCCTCACGATTCTCGGCGATGGCCGCCAGGCGAAGTCGTACCTGCTCGTCGACGAGTGCCTCGACGCCATGCTGTGCGCGATGGATCGCGCACCGGCGGGGATGCAGATCTTCAACCTCGGATGCGAGGACGCGCTGCCGGTGCGGCGCATCGCGGATCTGGTGGTCGAGGCGCTCGGCCTCAGCCAGGTGCAGTATGCGTTGACCGGCGGCGACGGCGGATGGCCGGGCGACGTGCCGCGATTCCGCCTCGACGTCACACGGATCGGCCAGCTTGGCTGGCGCGCACGCTTCAGCTCCGAAGAGGCCGTCCGCCAATCGATCGCCGCCCTGGTGGCAGGCGCCGCATGCAGGTCGTAGTCCTCGCGGGCGGGCTGGGCACGCGCCTCTGGCCGCTGACGCGGCAGTGCCCGAAGCCGATGGTCCCGGTGGCCGGCGCGCCGTTTCTGGAGCACCAGCTCCGGATGCTCGCCCGACAGGGGTTCGATGACATCGTCCTCCTCACCGGCTACCTCGGCGAGCAGATCGAGGAGCACTTCAGCGACGGGGCGTCGCTCGGGCTGCGGGTGCGCTACTCGCGCGAGCCGGCGCCGCTCGGCACCGGCGGCGCGCTGCGACTGGCGCGGCCGCTCCTCGCCGAGACCTTTCTCCTGCTGTACGGCGACTCGTATCTGCCCATCGACTACCGAAGCGTCGCGGACCATCTCGACTCGACCCAAGCGCTCGGCGTGCTGGTGGCGCATCGGGCATCACCAGCGGCTGGTGGGCTCACCGGCAACCTCGTCACCAACGACGAAGGATTCCTCGTCTGCTACGACAAGCGGCCCGATCGCGA
>JANWLS010000030.1 GCA_025450765.1 Vicinamibacterales bacterium
TCTATCGCGCCATGGAGAGCGAGCGCCCTGACGCGCTCTTCCACGATCCGTACGCGCGCCGGCTCGGCGGCGAGCATGGCGAGGCGATCGTCCGCGCCATGCCCAGGGGCGCGGCGAGCGCCTGGGCGATGGTCGTGCGCACGGCCGTGATGGACGAGCTCCTGCTGCGCGCCATCACGGACGGCGCGGCGACCGTGCTCAACCTCGCCGCCGGCCTGGACACGCGCCCCTACCGCCTCGATCTGCCGGCCTCGCTGCACTGGCTGCACGTCGACATGCCGGCCATGATCGACGACTTCCGCGCCGGCATGGCCGGCGAGACGCCGCGGTGCGAGCTGGAGCTCGTGCCGCTCGATCTGCGCGACGTGGCCGCGCGGGGAGAGCTGTTCGCCCGCGCCGGCGCTCGCGGACCGGTGCTCGTGATCACCGAAGGGCTGCTGGTTTACCTGACGGCCGAGCAGGTGGGTGCGCTCGCGCGCGAGCTGCACGACGTGGCGCGCGCCCGCTGGTGGATCGCGGACATCGCTTCACCGCGGCTGCTGAAGTTTCTCGAGAAGCGCTGGCTGCCGCAGCTGCGCGAAGGGCAGGCGCCGTTTCAGTTCGCGCCGGCGGAGGGGACCGCGTTCTTCACGCCGTTCGGCTGGGGCGAAGCGGAGTTCCGTTCCACCTGGGACGAATCCTTCCGCTTACATCGAACCATGCGCGGCGCCCGGTTGTTCAAGGTGCTCTCGGCGCTGCAACCGGCCGCGAAGCGTGAAGCCGGGCGTCGGATGTCCGGCATCGTCCTGTTCGAATCGCGGTGAATCCGAGGGCGGAGGCGGCGGACGCGCCATCCGCCCTGGTCCGCAGGCGCTACTTGCTTCCCGTCAGCGTCTCCGGTTGCAGCTCCCGATCGAAGAAGTCGTCGATCCGGTGCCACGCGTCGCGCAGCACGTGCGCGCGGCGGAAGAAGTGGATCTCGCCCGGATAGATGCCCATCTCGAACGGCTTGCCGAGCTTCTCGAGGACGTCGATCACGCGGAGCGAATCGCGGAAGTCGACGTTCCGGTCGTTCGTGCCGTGCAGGATGAGGAGCGGACGCTGCAGCTTGTCCATGTGGTAGATCGGCGCCGATACCTGGTAGATCTCGGGATTCTGCATCGGCGTGCCGAGCCGCGGCGTCGTGTAGCCGGCGCCGTAGGTCGCCCAGTCCACCACGCCCGCCACGTCCACGCCCGCCGTCCAGAGCGTCGGGTCGACGGTGAGCGCCTGGAGCGTGAGGAACCCGCCGTAGCTCAGGCCGAACACCCCGATGCGATCCGGATCGACATAGCTGAGCGTCTTCAGGTACGTGGCGCCCGAGGCGACGTCCGCCGTATCGCCGACGCCGATCTTCATGTAGACGCCCGTGGACCAGTCGCGACTGTAGCCGGAGCTGCCGCGATAATCGGGCGTCAGGATGACGTAGCCCTGCTGCGCCAGGTACTGGCAGAGCGAGTAGTACATCCGGTAGCTGCCCGGGTGCCAGCCGAGAAAGTTCTGATCCGAGCCCGAGCCGTGGATCCACACGAGCGCGGGATGCCGGCGCGATTTGTCGATCGTCTTTGACACCATCAGCGTCGCGGGCACCGGATGGCCGTCGAGCCGGCTGGGGTACTGCACCGCGACCGGCGGCGTGAGATCCGCCGTGTTCAATCCGGCGGGCATCGAGTCGCTCAGCCGCACCGGCGCCGCATTCGGGGCGACGCTCGCCACGTAGACGTCGAGCGAATTGTCGACGTCGCTGTGCTCGTACACGAGCCGATCGCCGGAGGGTGAGAACGCCGGATCGAGGCTCACGCCGTGCACCGTGACGACCGGCTCACTCTTCGCGGTCGCGACGTCGACCACGTCGATGAACCGCTCGAACTGGTTGCCCGGCGCGCTGTGGTGATACGCGATCCGGCGTCCGTCCGGCGACCAGCCGCCGAGCCCCGACCCGAAGTCGCCCTTCGTCAGCTGCCGCGCCTGCGCCTCCGAGGTGGCGTCGGTGGGCATGACGTAGATCTGGATCCACCCCGTGCGGTCGCTCACGAAGGCCAGCGTCTTGCCGTCGGGCGACACCGTCAGCTTGGAGTCGCGGCCCGTCGGCGACCACCAGCGATCGTCGTGGTCGGACCAGATCGTCCGCGGCTGCTCGCCCACGTGCACGCGCTTGATGTCGCGCGTCTTTCCGTCCGGGGCGATCTCCTGGTAGATGAGCGCCCCATCCGCGCTCCACTGCAGGTTGCTGACGCTGCCGACACTCGGGATCCAGAACGGATCGCCGCCGTCGGCCGAGACGATCCCGAGACGACGCTCCGTCGTCTTCGGCTCGTACGGGAACACGCGGTCGCCGTTCCAGGGCAGATCCTCGGGGACGAGCGAGGTGGCCGACGCGGTGAACGCCAGCCAGCGCCCATCGCGGGAGAACACGGGCACCTGCGCGGCGAGCGGCGCGTCGAGCGCGGTGAGCGGCCGCTGGCTGCCGGTGGCGAGCGTCACGAGCGAGGCGAGCCAGATCTGCCCCTTGCGAACGAAGGCGATCTTCGTCCGATCCGGCGAGAGCGCGAACCGGCCGGCGTCCGCCAGGCCCGCGTAGATCGCCGGATGCGGCGACGACGGTGTGACCGTCCAGAGCTTGCCGTCCTTCCCGAACAGGATCCGATCGGGGCCGGTCCAGGCGAACGCGCCGATGTCCGACAGCAGCAGATCCGGATCGACGGGGAAGTCGGTGAGCGCCTTCGGCGCCTCACCGGGCGTGGCGGCGAAGAGCTCCTGCTTGCCGGCGGCGTCCCAGAGGAACGCCACCGTGCGGCCGTCGGGCGACCACACCGGATCGGTCGGATACTTGATCGCGGCAATGCGGTCGATGGTGATGCTGCCGCGCGGCGCCTGCGCGGCGCCGGCGAGCGGCGCCAGCAGGAGCAGGAACGCGGCGACGAGTACAGGTCGTTTCATGCGTGGCCTCCCTCAGAACGTGAACTTCAGTCCCAGCCGCGCGATCCGCGGCGGCAGGATCGAGATCGGTTGCCCGAACAGCGGTCCGGCGTTGACGTTGATGACCGTGCTGGCCGCCTGGTTCAGCAGGTTGAACACGTCGACCGTCGCCTCCATGCGGGAGCGGCCGAGCGTGAAGATCTTCGAGCCCCGGAGATCCCACAGCGTGACGTTGTCCAGCCGCACGGCGCCGACCGGCTGCGCGAGCACGCTCACCGTCCCCTGGCTCAGGCCGCGCACCGTGATGACCTGCGCGACCGGCTGCCCGGTGGTGTAGCGCAGGTTCGTGCTCACCGTGAAGTTGAGCGGCAGGATGTAGGTGCCGACCAGCTTGCCGATGTACGTGCTGTCCTGGCCGATGATCGAGTTGTCCCGGTTGATGTTCAGGTTCGGATTGTTGAAATCGTCGTTCAACCCGCGGTCGTAGAGGCCCTTGTCGCGGCCCACGGTGAGGCCGGCGAGCAGCTGCCAGCGGTTCGCCATCCGCTTGGTGGCGGTGAACTCCACGCCGTTGTACGTGTCGTCGAGGCCAGGCACGTTGGTGATGACGCGATTGGCGAGGCCGAGCGTCGACGGATCCTGGTTGTACACCGTGACCGGACCGTTCGGCCCCTGCACCTGCACCGGCGTGTACGCCGACTCGGGGACCGCCAGGTTCACGCCGCTGAACCGCTGCCGGTTGTTCCGCCGGTAATACGTGACGCCGACCGACAGGTTGCCGAACAGCTGGTGGTCGACCCCGAGGTCGTACTCGTCGGAGTACGGCTGCTTCAGGTTGGGATCGATTTTGTTCACGCGGCCGCCGTAGGGGCGCGTCGGCGGTCCGAGCTCCGAGAGTTGCGCCACGCCGTCGCCGTTCGTGTCCGTCCAGCTCCGGTAGTCGCCGCCGAGCGAATTCGGGTTGACCTGTTCGACGAGCGCCGTGCCTTCCTGCACCATGAAGCGGCCGGCAAACGCCTTGATGGCGGTGCGGCCGTTGCCGAAGACGTCGTACGAGGCGCCGGCCCGCCACATGCCGTCCTGCCATCGCGGGATGTTGTCGAGGCGCGGGAAGCTCTCGGCCGGGAAGAACTCGTTGCCGGGCTCCGACTGCGCCGGGGCGAAGCCGACCAGCCGCTCGAAGCGGCCGCCGTAATTGATCGTGAGCCGGTTGTTGACGGCCCACGAATCCTGCGCGTAGACCGCCGTGGTGTCAATGTAATTCTTCGACGTGAGCGGCGTGTTGTACGTCTCGACCTCGAGCGGCGCGCCATCGAAGTAGCGGAGCAGGTAGTTGCCGTTGGCGTCGTAGGCGTTCTGGTTGAAGGCGCGGCCGTACTCCATCCCGGTCTTGAAGCTGTGCGCCCCGCCCCAGTTGCCCACGAAATACGACGCCGACACGTTCACCTGGTTCCGCGTCGCCGTGTTCACCTGCTCGTAGCTCGCCGCGTCGCTGAGCGTCGCCCGGACGATGTCCTCGCGCGCGAAGTCGCTGCTCGTGACATCCGGCTGGTACTCGAGCGGAAAGAGCAGGTGCAGGTAGCCGTAGCGAGCGTCGAGGAACAGCTTCTGCGAGAGCACCGACGTCCACTGGAGCTGCGCGATGTAGGCCGGTTCGATCTGGCGCCACGACGCCTTCTCCTGCACCAGGTCGGTGGTCGGCCGCCGGAAGAACCGGTTCTGGTAATTGAAGTTGTACTCGGCGCTGATCTTGTTCGCGCCGTTCAGCTGCGCCGTCACCTTGCCGAGGACGTTCGACTGGTGATTCAGGTCGGGCGCGGGTGAGCCGTCCGGCCGCGTGACGCCGAGCACCTGGTTGCTGATGTCGAGGCGGCGGAACGACGAGAAGAACCACGCCCGGTTCCTGGCGATCGGTCCCCCGACGTTGGCGTTGAAGTCGTAGAGATAGTTGGTCGGGTTGCCGGTCTTGATCCCCTGCTTTCGCAGGGCGTCATTGATGTTGTTCCCCTGGAACGAGCCGTCCTCCCAGAAGATGCTGGAGGCGCCGTTCAGGTCGTTGCCGCCCGCGCGGGTCACCATGTTCATGTACACGCCGCCGGTGGCGACCTCCGCGGGCGCGCCGTTGGTGAGCACGTTCAGCTCGCCGATCGACTCCTGGTCGAAGTAGAAGGCGGTGGCGCCGCCGTTGCCGCCCGGCCAGTTCAGCTTCAGGCCGTTGATGGCGTACTCCTGTTGTCCCGGCGCCGATCCGTGGATCTGCGCCGAGCTCTGCTGCGCGCTCTGCGACCCGCCGACGTCGAACTTGCTCATCGTCGCGCCCGGCACCTCCTCGACCGTGGACCAGATGCTGCGCGCCGCCGGAATGCTTTCGAGCAGGTCGCGCCCGAAGTTGGTGCTCACGCTCGTGCTCTTCACGTCGACGGCGGGCGCTTCGCCGCTGACGGTGATCGACTCGCTTCGCGAGGCCACCTGGAGCGTCTGGTTGATGGTGGTGACAACCGCGATGTTCACCGGGAGATCGCTGCGGGTGACCGTCGAGAAGCCCTGCAGCTCGAAGCGAACCGAATAACGGCCGGGTGGCAGCGCGATGAAGCTGTAGGCGCCGCGATCGTTGCTGACCGCGGTCTGGGTGGTGATGAGCGCCGGGCTGCTCAGCGTCACGGTGACGCCTGGCAGCACGGCACTCTGCGCGTCGGTCACGATGCCGGTGATCGTGCCGGTCTGCGTCTGGGCGCCCGCGCGCGAAGTGGGCAGTACGAGCAGGGCCGCGGCGAACAGGGACACGAGCACTCGGAGGGCCAGGTTCCTCCCGTCCTCCGCCGGGGTGAGGACGGGACGGTCGGGCCGCGTCAGGTCCCCGCTTGCGCGGAAATCGACGCCGCGCGGAAAGTTCCGTGCAAGCGCGCTAGCCGCCCCACGTCACGCGCGCCGGCGCCTGCAGATGCGGCACGGATGCCGCGATCTGCGCAGCGTCGATCTGCTGGTTGAGTGTCGGCACACCGGTCGTGATGGTGTCGTTCAGCGTCGTGATCGACGCCTTCAGCGCCGCGAGCGCATCGGCCAGCTCAGCCTGCTGCGAGGCGGTGGGACGTGACGTCGAACGGCTCACCGATCGCACCAGCCCACCCACACGCCCGGCGCCGCGGCCGATCTCGCCCTGCAGCCCACGCACGCGCCTGGCGAACTCATCCGTCGCCGGCTTCAGCCCGGCGGGGGGTGTCTTCTCGGCGGCGATCGCTTTCGTGATCGCCTCGATCCCATCGCGCAGCGTGGAGGTCGCGGTTGTCGCCTCCGCTCCCGCGAGCTGCGCGCGATACGCCGCCATCAGGAAGCGATGCTGGGCCTGGCGATCGCTGTCGCTGATTGGGATGCGCGGGTCGCCCTCCACCCGCACCGTGGCGCGCGACGAGGCGCCGCCGGCGGTGAGCGTGATGGTGTAGAGCCCTGGCAGCACGGGCGGACCGGTCGGCAGGATCGGTTCGCCGCCCGACTCGCCGCCGGTGATGTCGCCGCCGCCGCCGTAATCGCCCGGAATGCGTGCGAGCGTCGCCTCGGACGGCCGCGCCTTCGTATCCACACCGGGTGTCGGCGGACGGTTCGTCGCGGGTGGCGGTGTGTAGCGCAGGTCCCACACCAGGCGGTGCAGCCCCGCCGCGCCATCCCCCGTGAGCTCGCGCACGACCTCGCCGTCGGCGTCCGCGATCGCAAGCTTCGGCGCCGCGCCGGCATCCTTCACGTAGTAATCGATCGTCGCGCCGTAGGGCGGGTTCGCGCCCACGTAGGTCCCCTGCGCGAGGAAGTCGCGATGCTCGAGGTAGTTGAATTCCGTCGCCGGCCGCGGCGGGAAGAGGTACGCCGCGCGGCTCTCGACCTCTGTCGTGAGCGCCTCGAGCGGCGCGATGTTCATGATGTAGATGCTGCGGCCGTGCGTCCCGAGAATGAGATCGTGGTCGCGCGGCTGGACGACGATGTCCGGCACTGGCACGTCGGGAAGACCATTCTTGAGCCGCGTCCACGACGCACCGCGATCGTCCGAGTACCAGACGCCGTTCTCCGTGCCGAGGAAGAGCAGATCCGGGTTGCGCGGATCCTCGGCGACCGTCCGCACGGAGACGGCCGGCAGGCCGTTCGCGATCGCCCGCCACGTGGCGCCCCCATCGTCGCTGCGATAGACGTACGCCTTGTAGTCGTCCTTGCGATGATTGTCGAAGGTGGCGAACATCCGCCGGGCATCGAAGCGCGACAGCACGAGGCGGCTCGGCTCGGCGCCATCGGGCAGGCCGGGAAAACGACTGGTCATGTTCGTCCAGCTCGCGCCGCCATCTGCCGTCATCTGCACGTTCCCATCGTCCATTCCGACGAGCATCAGGCCCGGCGCCACCGGCGACTCCATCATCGTCGTCGCATTGCCGTACGAGGTGACGCCGTCGTTCAGGCTGAGCGTCTTCGCCGTCGGGACGACGCCCATGATCGGCAGCTTGTCGCGATCGACGCCGCGGGAGAGGTCCGGGCTGATGGGGAACCAGGTGTCGCCGCGATCGAGCGATTTCCACAGGCGGTTCCCGGCGAGATAGATCGTGAGGTGGTTCTGCGGCGAAATGACGACGGGCGTCGTCCAGTTGAAGCGCAGCTTCGCGGCGCCCTTGCCGAAGTCGCCGGCATCCGGCGCGTCCTTCACCCACGGATCGATCGACTTCACCTCGCCCGAGGTGTAGTCGAAGCGCATCAGGCGGCCGTCCTGCATCTCGATGTAGGCGGTCGTCGGATCCTCCGGGTCGGCCGTCACGTACATGCCGTCGCCGCCGTCCACCTGGATCCAGTCGTCGTTGAGCGGCCCGACGCGGTGCCGCGTGGCGCTCGGCCCTTCCCACACGCCGTTGTCCTGCAGGCCGGCGTAGAGGCGATACGGGTCCGAGTTGTCCGCCGACACGATATAGATCTGGCCGAGCGGGATGTTGTTGAAGCGCTGCCACGTGACCGCGCGGTCCCACGAGATCCAGAACCCGCCGTCGTTGCCGAGCATGAGATGCGCGGGATTGTTCGGATCGATCCACATCGCGTGGTGATCGACGTGCACGTTGCGCGCGCCGTCGGATCGGAACGTCTTCCCGCCATCATCGGACACGTAGAACGGGCTCGCGAGCATGTACACGCGCTGGTCGTTCTGCGGATCGACGCGCACGTTGCTGAAATACGGCGGGCGCACGTCGAGCTTGTTCACCCGCTTCCAGGTGCGGCCCGCATCGTCCGTGCGGAACAGGCCGCCGTCGGCGTTCTCGACCGACGCGTAGAGGATGTTCGGGTTCTTCGGATAGATGGCGAGCCCGATGCGGCCGGTGTCGCCCGACGGCAGCCCGTTGGTGAGCTTCGTCCAGGTGCGGCCCGCGTCGGTCGTCTTGTACAACCCGCTGCCCGGTCCGCCGCCGTCGAAGCCCCACGGCGTCCGCTGGCGCTGATACGCCGCGGCGTAGAGCACACGGGAGTTCGCCGGATCCATCACGACGTCCACGAAGCCTGTGTTCTCGTCGATGAACTTCGTGTTCGTCCAGGTCTTGCCGCCGTCGGTGGTCTTGTAGAGGCCGCGCGCCTTGTTCGGCCCCCAGAGATGGCCGAGCGCGGCGACGTACACGATGTCCGGGTTGCGCGGGTCGATGACGATGCGCCCGATGTGGCGCGTTTCCTCGAGGCCCATCCGCGTCCATGTCTTGCCGGCGTCCGTCGATTTGTAGATGCCGTTGCCCCACGACGAGCTCTGGCGGTTGTTTGCCTCACCGGTGCCCACCCAGACGATGTTCGGGTTGGAGGGCGCGAGGGCGAGGTCGCCGATGGAGGTCGTTCCCTCGTCATCGAAGATCGGTGTCCATGTGGTGCCGGCGTTCACCGTCTTCCAGACGCCGCCGGTGGCCGCGCCGATGTAAATGATGGACGGGTTGGCCGGGTCCGCCACGATGTCGTCGATGCGTCCGCCCATGATGGCGGGTCCGACGTTGCGCCACTGCAGGTCGGCGACCCGCGGGGATGCGGCCGCGGACGTCGGGACAGGCGCCGTCGTTGGCGTCTGTGCGTTGACGGCGATGACCAGGGTGAGCGCCGCGACGGCGACGGAGCACACGAGCGAACGGAGTGTGTTTGTCATAGTGATGTGGAGCGCGGGCTTCGGCCCGCGGCATGCCTAGTGTTTCGCGTGCTCGGGAGGGCAGGCGGTCAGCGCGCCGGAGTTGAGGCAGTAGCGATCGAGATCGTCGGGGGCAAACACCGCACCCTTGAACGATTGTCGCACGCCAGTGACGTACGCGGCCTGGTCGGCTTTGCTCGCCGGATCGTAGTGATACAGCACCACGGCCCGGACGTGGGCGTCGGAGGCGAGTTCACCGATCTGGCCCGTGTCCAGATGCTCCTCGATGAAGTGCGCGCGGAAGCGGCGTGTCCGGTCGGCCGTCCAATGGTTTCGCGCCGCCATCGTGTCGATGAACCGGTCTCGATCGGCCGCATTCAGGGCGTCCGCTTCGGCGACGAGCACATCCGCACCCTGCGCCAGCCGCGCGACGACGGGGCTGGGTCCCGTGTCGCCGGTGAGGACGATCGTGCCATGAGGCGTCTCGATCCGATAGGCGTAGGACTTGAACGTGCGTCGCTCCTGCGGCGTCATCAGGGCGTAATGCGAATTCTCGGCAGCCGTGACGCGGATCCTGTCGTCCTGGTAGATCAGTCCGTCCCGCTCGATCTCGTGCGCGTCGAACGGGTCCAGGAGGTGCCCATGGTTCGTCCGGTACGTGTCGGGATTCTCGACGGCGAACGGGCGGGCGGCGACGGCGATGAAGTGGAAGGCGGCATCGACGAGCTCCCGCGTTTGCCGCGGCCCGTAGATCGCAATCGAATCAGACGCACCTCTCAGATTGAGCATGAAGAAGTCGTCGCCCAGGACGTCGGCCAGTCCAAGGTCGTGGTCCGAATGGAGATGGGTGAGGAAAATCGTCTTGATCCGTTGCGGGTCGATGTCCGCCCGCAGCATCTGTTGCACCGTGCCGATGCCGCAGTCGATGAGATAGCTGCGGCCGTCCACGGTGATCAGCGTGGATGGCTCGGATCGATCCCGGCGCAA
>JANWLS010000031.1 GCA_025450765.1 Vicinamibacterales bacterium
GGTGTCCGCCGTTCTGCGCCACGGTCCGTCGTACTTCGCCGTGATGGCGCAGGAGCTGCAGCGATGGATGGGCTCGCTCGAATTCACGTCGCTCGACCAGGTTCGCGGCCGGCTGAGCCTCGCCCAGACGGAAGCGCCGAGCGAATTCGAGCGCGGGCAGTACATCCGCACGCTCAGCGGGTGGCGAAGCTGGCTGGGATACGAGACGTACCAGCGGCTGCATCCCGAGGATGACGACGAACGACCGCCGTCGTGAGGGGAGGGCGAGGCTCAGGCGACCGGCAGCTCCAGCGACCTCAGACACGCCTCGCCGGTGAGGGTCGAACGGTCCGCGGACGACCGGCCGCAGAAAGCCGGGACGCGGCCAATCGTGAGGAGCGTCTGGATGATCCGTTCCGGGCGCCCCCAATCGCTCCACAGCACGTCGCGCAGCTCGAACGCCCGCCACTGCGTCGCGGTCCGTTCGAGCAGGTCGCGCGAGAAGTCCTGGACCGGCATGTCGCCATACAACGTGTCGAGCGCCTCCGCTTCGTGGCGGGTCCCGATGAGAGGCCGCCAGGTGTCGAAGCGGTCAACGAGATCGGACAGGTGTTGCCGGCCCATTTCCCAGAGCGTCTCCACGCGCGCGACCATCACGAGGGTGTTCCAGAGGCCGCCGGCGCGCAACAGGGTCGCCGCTTCGGACGTGGCCGGCTTTTCGCGGAACCGCTGAATCGGACGAGTCGTCTCGCAGTCAGCGCTGCCCGGCATCCGCACGATCCATCCGTAGTCGCCCTCTGCGCTGTCCGGGACCACGCCGAACAGGATCGGATGGTCCGGCGCCGCGTGACCGGCCTCGATGGCCTGCCGGATCGCGTGCTCGAACTGCTGCTCCGGCCAGACGAAATGATCCGCGGGATAGATGACGACCGTCGCCGCCGGATCGACCGCGCGGATACGGCTGAGCGGGAGGAAGACGCCGGCCGCCGTCCCACGATTGCCAGGTTGGAACAGCAGGTGTCCGCCGCGGCCGGCCAGTTGTGCCACCGCCACCTCGTGCCGATCGCGTGCGACGATGGTCAGGCGCTTCGTCGCGGGACTGATGCGATCGGCGCGATCGACCGTGTGCTGCAGCAACGACCGCCGACCGACGAAGGTGCAGTACTGCTTGGGCAGCTGACTTCCCAGCCAGCGATCGATGAAGGCTCGCGTCCGCACACCTTGTCCGCCCGCCAGCACGATTGACCAGGTCCCGCCCGCCTGCTCCATCATCTCAACCTCCGCACTCTTGTCGATCTCGTTGATGTGCACAACCTCGTCTCACGACAAAGCAGCATTCGTGCCGCCGCCGTGGGGGTCGAGAGGCGAACATCTGTTTGAGATTTCGCAAACAAGCGCAGGCGGCCGTCGGGAGGATTCCCCGGCGCGATCCGAGATATCCCCCATGGTGTCCGCCGCCGACACCCTCCGCGTCCCTCGATTCAGGCCATTTTTCGGGGAATCGATGCGTTGTCACGGCCGGTACACATGGAATGCAAGTTGCCCTTACTGTCCGTGAATCTCGGATTCCGCCAGACGCGGGTGAGGGGCTGCGATGTTCGACCTGGTGACGGGAAAGGTGAATCGCCCGTTTCGTGATCGGGCGCCGCTGTCGAAGGCCGTCGCGATCACGGTTCACGTGATCGTTCTCGGAGGGTTGATCGCGATTCCGCTGTTGCGGGCGACTGATAGCCTGCCGCCGATCGCGCTCCCCATGGTGATGGCCTTCACGACGGCGGCCCCGCCCCCGCCCCCGCCACCGCCACCCGCTCCGCCCGCGCCACCGCCACCCGCTCCGCCCGCGCAACCGGCGGCCGCCCGGGCCGCCGCGCGGCCGGCACCGAAAGCCGCGGTCACGCTTCCGGCGCCCGTCACCGCACCATCGACGATCGCGCCCGAGCCTCTGGTGGCGAGCCAGGAACCGGTGGGCGTTCCTGGCGGAATAGCTGGCGGCACGGTGGGAACGATTGTCGCGGGGCTGCCGACGCAGGCTCCGCCGCCCCCACCGCCGTCCCTCGAGCCGGTGCGTGTCGGCGGCCGGATCACCGCGCCGAACGTGGTGCACCAGGTCAATCCGGACTACCCGGCCATGGCGTTGGCGGCGGGTATCGAAGGACTCGTCATCCTCGAGGCCGTCGTCGACGGCACAGGCCGTGTGGAATCGGTGAAGGTGCTCCGCTCCGGCGGGCGGTTTCTCGACGCCGCGGCCGTCACGGCCCTGAAGCAATGGCGCTACTCACCGCTGGTGCTCAACGGCACGACCAGCGTGCCGTTCGTACTGACGGTGACGTTCAACTTCAACACGAAGACGGCCACGGCGGCCGCGCACTGACACGGCGGAATGAACGACAGGAGCTCTTGCAGATACGCGGTCGCGGCGAGCTCGGAGGTCGAGCGATGGAAACCAACAAAGCAGGCGCGGAAGACACGACTCAGCCATACGGCAGCATTCTCGGGATCATCGATGCCGAACCGAATGCCCGGCTGCCGCGGGTCGCGAAGGACACGGGCGGCAATCCTCGCGGCATCGAGGTCCGGGGACGGTCGACCGGCACGCGGCATCTCGGCCCTGGCGTCGCCAGCACCGATATGGGCGCGGGTGGGGACGGCGCCGGCCTGGACGCCGACGTCGGGCTCGAGCGGTTCACGCGGTAACGCACCGCCGCGTGCCCGCCGGCCGGACACTTGCGCTCGCGCAACGACCGGGGCGCCCGACCGGCGCACACTCAAGGGACAGAGCCATGCTGGAGGGAATCATGACCAACATCATCACGAGCCAGACGGGTCCAGGTGGCCAGCCGGTAGTCCTGCACCGCATTCGCGCGGAGTACGCGGCAATGCCGGGTCTCACGCTCACGCTTCAGCAGGCCTCGCGACTGTGGGACCTCGATCTCGGCCAGTCGGCGCTGCTGTTCGGCGAACTCGCCGCCGAGGGCTTCCTGGTCCGCGATACCAGGACCGGCGTCTTCAAGCGGCCGGGTTGTCCCGAGTGCGTTCACTGAGACAAGGGGGTTGTGCGATGACCACACGAACGGATGCTGCCCCGCTCATTGCCGCCGGGCTCGACGTCCACAAGATGCCGGCGCACTGGTTGATGGCTCGGCTCGGCAAGCGGGTGCTCCGCCCGGGCGGACGCGAGACGACGCGGTGGCTGCTCCAGCACGCCGACATCGGCGCCGCGGACGATGTGATCGAGCTGGCACCCGGCCTCGGCCATACCGCCGCCGCCATCCTCTCGCGCGGGCCGCGGAGCTACACGGGCGTGGATCGCGACGCGGCCGCCGGACGCTGCGCGGAGCTGGCGATCGAGCGGGCCGGGTTCCCGCACGTCCGCGTGATTCACGCCGATGCCGGGTCCGTTCCGCTCGACGATGGGTCAGCCACGGTCGTCATGGGCGAGGCGATGCTCAGCATGCAGACCGCCGCGAGCAAGCACGCCATTCTCAGTGAGGTGCATCGGCTGCTGCGCCCGGGCGGACGATACGTGATCCACGAGCTGGCGCTCACGCCGCAAGCGGACGATGTCGAGCTGCGCGCGAGTGTGCAGGCGGATCTCTCCGCGGCCATCCACGTCGGGGTGCGCATCGGCACGCTCGACGACTGGGTGACCTGGCTCCAGGACGCGGGCTTCGTGGTCGAGGATGTGATGCAGGCGCCGATGCGGCTGCTCGAGATCGATCGACTGATCGCGGATGAAGGCGTGATCGGGGCGACACGCCTGATTCTGAATGCCGTTCGCACGCCCGGCGCCGCGGGCCGTCTGCTGGACGTCCGCCGCGCATTCCGCGCACATCAGTTCCATCTGTGTGCGGTCGGGTTGATTGCAAGGAAAACGGGGTCAGCACAAGCGGGGTCAGATCTTGTTTCTTGCACTCATTGATGCGTGCGGTGCAAGAAACAAGATCTGACCCCACGGAGTACACGATGTCCAGACACCAGCCTTCTTCCGCGCGGCTGCCGTGGCTCGGCGTGTTCGCGATCTTCGTGCTCATCCCGGCCGTCGTGATCGCGATCGGCCAATCCTCCGGCGGCGCAACGGGGGCGAGAGCGCCGCGATTGACTACGCCAACACCCAGCCGACCGATCCGATCGCGCAGCTCCAGGCGAAGATCGACAGCGGCCAGGTCACGCTCACCTATGAACCGAGGCACGGGTATCTCGCTTCGGTGCTGAAGAACCTGCACGTCCCGATCGATTCCCAGAATCTCGTGTTCTCCCGGACGAGCCTCCAGGTCGACTTCATCTCGCCGTGGGCGCCTCGCGCGCTGTACTTCAACGACGACCTCTACGTCGGCTACGTGCAGAACGGCCCGATCATGGAGATCGCGTCGGTCGACCCGAAGCTTGGCGGCGTCTTCTACACGCTCAGGCAGCAACCGAGCGCGCATCCGCAGTTCGAACGCCAGGGCGCCACCTGCCTGCAGTGCCACGACTCCTCGTCGACGACGGGCGGCGTCCCCGGCTTCATCATGCGGTCGGTGTACTCCGATAAGTTCGGCTATCCCATCGAGGCACAGGACGGCACGACGACCGACGCGACGCCGTGGGATCACCGGTGGGGCGGCTGGTACGTCACCGGCTCGCATCCGCCAGAGCCGACGATGGGCAACATGATCGCGCCGATCGCGGTGCACGACGTGAGCAATCCGCCCACGTATGTCGCGGGCCTGACGCTGCCCACCGGAAGCACGACCGACCTTGCGTCGAAGTTCGACACGAGCGCGTATCTCGCGCCCGGCAGCGACATCGTGGCGCTCCTGGTGCTGGCGCACCAGACGCACGTCCACAACCTGATCACGCAGGCGGGTTACGAGACGAAAAAGGCCATGTACGCCGAGAAACTGGTCGACCTCGAAACGGGTGCGGATCCGAGCCAGCCGTCGCCCCTCACGATGATGCGCATCAAGGGCGCGGCCGACCGGCTGGTGCGCGGACTGCTGTTCGCCCGCGAGGCGCCGTTTGCCGGACCGGTCAAGGGGACCTCGGGGTTCGCCGAGGAGTTCCAGGCTCGCGGTCCGAAGGATCGGCAGGGCCGTTCCCTGCGCGATCTGGACCTGCAGACCCGGCTGTTCAAGTACCCGCTCAGTTATCTGATTTACTCGGATGATTTCCGGGCCCTGCCGGACATCGTCAAGAACATGGTGTACGAGCGGATCGACGCCGTCCTGACCGGACGAGATCACAGTTTCGACGATTCGGACTTTTCAGCGGCGGACAGGAGGAGCGCCCTGGAGATCCTCAACCAAACGTCGCCTGACTTTTCGGCATTCCAGACGACGACGGCAGCCGCCAGGCACTAGCGGGCTGCCGATGGAATGCGCGGCCGTGAATCGCCGCAGGAGGGCACGATGATTCGTCTCACCAACATCCTGGTGGCCACCGATTTCAGCGCGGTCTCACGGGCTGCGTTGAGCTACGGGCGAGAGCTGGCCCGCTGTTTCGGTGCGACGCTCCATGTCGTTCACGTCACCGACACGAACTACGCCTGGATGATGCCGCCCGAAGCCGTGCTGCCGGATCTCGGGCAGCTCGAGCAGGACCTGATCGACAGCGCGCACAACGAGCTCGACACCATCCTGACCTACGACGATCGAACGGAGCTCCACGCGCGCGGAGTCGTCCGCGTGGCCACTGACACTGCCGCTGCCATCGTCGCGCAAGCCAGGGACTGCCACGCGGACCTGATCGTCATGGGGACGCATGGGCATGGAGGAGCCGCTCGACTGCTGCTGGGCAGCGTGGCGGACAAGGTACTCCACACCGCGCGGTGTCCGGTACTCGTCATCCGCGAACCCGAGCACGAGACCCTTGAGCGAGACCCGCAGACGACGACTCGTCTCACGCATCCTGACGACCAGACCGACGCGGTCGGTTATCACCCGCAGGCCCTGCTCTGACGACACGTCCGTTCCGTCACGCCAATCCTCCGGGATCGAGCGTTGCATGGCGACGGGCGCACAGCCTGTACGACGCATGCTGTGCATCGCAGTGATGCTCCCTGTACCGTGAACAGACGAGGTGAACCATGCCCGATCGGTGGATCGATGCCATTACGAAGCCCGCGTGGATCGCGCGCGCGACGGACACACTCGGCGATGCGGTCAAACAGGCGTATGCCGGCGGGGGTGACCGGGGGCTTCAGGTCAAGAGTGCGCTGAACGGGGTCTGGCTCGGGCACCCGCTCCACCCGGCCCTGACGGATGTCCCGCTGGGCGCTTGGACCGTGGCCGTCGCGCTCGATACCGCCAGCCTGGTGACCGGCCGCAACGAGCTCTCGAGCTGCGCCTCAGCGGCCGCGACGATCGGCGTCGCCGGAGCCATGGCGGCCGCCGCGGCCGGGATCACCGATTGGAGCGACACGGACGGCCGATCGCGGCGCATTGGATTCGTACACGGGGCGCTCAACCTCACGGCCACCGGCCTGTTCGCGATCTCACTCCTCCGACGCCGTCAGCGGCAGAACATCAGCGGGCGCGTCTGTGCGTTCACCGGCTACGCCCTGGCGCTCACAGCCGCCTACCTTGGTGGCGATCTGGTGTACGGAGGGCAAATCGGCGTCAATCATGCCGCTGGGCACGAGGCGCCGGAGGAGTTCACGCCGGTACTCGCTCTCGGTCAGCTGGCCGACCAGCAACCGAAGCGGGTCATCATCGGCACCACACCGGTTCTGCTGGTGCGGAGGGGCGATCGGGTGCAGGCCATGGCCGAGACGTGTTCACACCTCGGGGGGCCGCTCTCTGAAGGCACCTTGAAGGACGATGGGATCGTCTGCCCGTGGCATGGGTCGTGTTTCGCGCTCGAAGACGGTCACGTCATCAACGGGCCAGCCACGCATCCACAGCCGTGCTTCGAAACTCGCGTGCGAGGAGGTCAGATCGAAGTCCGGATGCCTCGACCAGAGGAGCCGATCGCGCTCGACATGCACAACAAGGATCAGAATGAGGGCGAGTTGGTCACGCAGTGATCTCAGCAGGATCGCGCTTCGATGTCAGCATGCCGGCTCGATCGAGCCCGGACAACAGCATGTGGAAGTAGATCAGTCCGCCCCAGGGCTGCCAACCGGCCAGTAGACGCTGGACGCGATCGTAGTCCAGCGCCTGCCGCAGGCCCAGCCAGCGATGGAGTCCGTTCCGCGCTCCGACATCGTCACCCGGAAACACGTTCAGTCGGCCGAATCCGCGCAGCAGCACGTATTCGGCCGTCCAGCGACCCACACCGCGCAGCTCGAGCAGGTGTGCGAGGGCCGTGGCGTCATCCAGGGTGGAGAACCCCTCGAGATCGAGGCTGCCGTGAACGATGGCACGAGCGGTCTCGAGGATCGCACGCACTTTGGCACCGCTGTAGCCAAGCGCCCGCAAGGAGGCGACACGAGCAGCCGACAGGTCCTCCGGGCGCGGACAGGCTCGCTGGTCGACGCCGGCGGTCTGGACTCCGAATCGTGCTGACAACCGCGTCAGGACCGTGAGACCCGCCGCGAGACTGAGCTGCTGGCAGCTGACGCCGTTCAGGAATGCCTCGAAGACACTCGCAAACCGCGGGGGCCTGAAGCCGCGATAGGGTGCCACGAGCGTCCGGAGCCGCGGATCCTGCGCAGCCATGCGGTAGAACGGCCGGAGATCGACGTGCAATCCCAGCAGCCGCCCGAGCGCACCCGCGACCTCACGTTCGAGATTCGCCACACGCGAATCCGTGCGCGCCACGACCAACAGCCGGTCGTGCGTCTGCCGGACGGCGACGATCACGGCGTGCGGCCCGATCGCCAACACGCGCTCGTACGTGCTGCCGTCCCACCGATCGATGCCGTTCTTCGCGCTGCGCCGCAGTGTCCAGGCTGTCAGGTCCAGGCGGAATGGCGGCGCCGGCCGAAGCGTGAATGATCGCGTCATACCACGAACGGGTCGAGGCGGATCCGTCCGCGCGGCACCCGCTCGCTGACGAGCACACGCTCCAGATCGAGCACCATGTCCGGACCGCCCGCGATGAACCACGAATGAGCCTCGAAGGACGGGAGGTGGCGATGGAGTAACGCCTCATCGATGCGGCCATGCTCGAATCCGGCTTCCGCCCCGGATGCCGCGCGAGTCAGCGCCACCACGAGCGTAAACCAATCGTGGGCGGCCGCGACATGGCGCAGTTCATCGAGATAAGCGGCCTCCTCCACCGTGTGCGTCGAGTAGAACAGCACCGCACGCGGCGGCGGCGCGCCGTCACTGGCGAGAATCTCTCGCACCATGCTGCGAAACGGCGTAATGCCCATTCCCCCGGCGAGCCAGACCGGCCCCCGATCCTCCTGCCCCAGGATGAAGCCGCCCATCGGACCATCGATCAACACCGGGTCCCCCGGGCGCAGCGCTGCGAGCGCACGCTTGAACGGTGAGGATCCGGCACGCGTCGCGATCGTCACCACATCGTCAGTGGGCACGCTGGATAGCGTAAATGGCTTGTCGCTCTGGACATCTCCCGCGCCCGGCAAGACGAAGTAGGCGAACTGCCCGGCGCGCCACGTGAAATCGGCCGGCCGCTCGAACGCGTATTCGACCGTTGACGCGGCAATGATCCGGGAGTGAATCAACCGGGTCTCGGTCATCACGCGTATCCCGCGAACTCCTCGACGCGCACATCGGGCTTCGGAATCCCCGCGGCGACGAGCGTATCGTGGAGCGACGCCACCATCGGGGAGGGGCCGGCGATGTAATAGATCGGCGACGCTCCCCTGGGGACGTGCCGGCGAATCATGCCGAGATCGATGCGCCCCGTCTCGCCGCGCCACGACGAATCGGCGTCGAGATGGGTCATCGTCGGCACCAGTTCGAAGGCTCCCCTCGCGCCGTCAGCCGCAGCGCCGAACTCTTCGAGAAACGCCGCGTCGCGCACCCGATGGTTCGCGTAAAAGAGCCAGATCGGCGGCCCGCCGCCACGAGAGGCCGCGTCGAGCACGATACTCCGAAACGGTGTGACACCAATGCCGCCCGCCAGCAGGACCGCGGGGCGTCCGGCATCGGTGTTGAGGACGAAGGATCCAATCGGCTCGTCCATCAGGACCGGCGACCCGATCGCCATGGTGGCGAGCACGCGCTTGAACGCACTCCCGCGCATCCTGGTCGCAACCATGATCTCCGGCTCGTGCGGAGCGCTGGCGATGGAGAACGTGCGCGTGTCACCCTCGAAGTCCGATTCGGGCGGGTCGATGAGGGTCACATCGATCGTCTGCCCCGGAATGAACGGCCAGCCCTTCGGCTTCTCGAAGAAGAACGCCATCGTCTGATCGGCGATCCGCTCGCGCCGACGCAAGGGGACCCGCACCTGAGGCATCGATCGCGCCGGCCCTGTCAGTGAGACAACCCTTCGCTGCGCTTCCCGGTGACCAGCTCCAGCCGCTGCTCGTACAGGATGATCCGATCGAGGTGCGGATATCCGGGCACGAACGTCCAGTCGGGCTCGCCATACTTCTCGAGCACGCGATCGAAGAACCAGATCTTCAGGTCACGATCCTCGAGGATTCGGACCGTGCCGAACACCACGACGCTCGTATAGACGAGGGCGGAATTGCACGCGAAGGGATGGCCGCGGTGGACAGGGCCCATCTCCGCCACCTCGACACAGACTTGCGGGTGCTGACGCACGTTCTGGACGAAGTGCCCTTCGTGGTCGCCCGTATGGAGGTACAGCTTGTCGCCGCCTTCGTAGATATAAATGAGGGGCACGACATAGGGCCACCCATGACCATCCACCGTCCCGACATGCGCGACCTTTTGTGTCCGGAGGAATGTGCGCGCGGCCTCATCGGCCATCTGCCGCTGCGCGCGATGCATGTGGCCGCGTGGGTCGGCCGGAACGGGAGCCGGACTCTCGTGCGCCTGGTCTGTCGTGAATCCGTCGCCCTGATCGGCCCGTGAGTCTCCCATGGCCCACTCCTCCCGCATCCGGATTAATCCACCACCCACACCGCCCGCCCCGCGGCTTCGCGGACGAGCCGCTCCGCGAGATGTCCGCCCGCCACGCCACTCAGCCAGCCATGCGCTCGATGTCCCACGACGATCGTGCCGCAGTCTGCCTCGTCGGCCAGCGCGAGCACCGCCTCGACGGCCGAACCGGCATCAAACGGCGACGACTCGCGCAGTTCCACCCGCGAGCGGGCCACTCCGGCTCGCACGAGCTTCCCGCGTGCCGTCTCGAGCAGGCGCGCTGACTTCCGCTGCGCCGCGCTGATGGATGCCCGCTGCTGCCGCCGCAGATCCGCTTCGATCCGTTCCTCCTGCTCGGGCTGCTCGGCGCCGCCCGTTTCGAGCAACGCCGGTGACAGGCCGGGCGCGAGGTGCGCCAGGACGATGCCGACCGCCCCACGTCCGCTCGCGACCCGCCCGAGGTACTGCAGCACGCGCGATGTGCTGTCGCCCTCGTCCACCATGACCAGCACCCGCATCCGACCGTCAGCCGCCATGTGAGGCCCCTCCCGTGCCACGCTCCGCCCGTGCATGGGCCGTACCGGCCGTCGGCGTGAGTTTTGGCGTCAGATTTCGCGGCACAATATCGGATCGTGAGATTTCTCGGGTCGCACTGACGAATGCTCCGCAAGGGCCGCGCCCGGAGCCGGTGCTCATGAAGGGGGACGCGAGCGGAGGCGGCGCAAGGCCGATCCCTTGTGCGCCGCCACGTGATCGGTCTTGTCACTCTGAATCAGATACTGCGGTTCCGCGGGCGTCGCGTGGTGCACATAGCCCTTCCAGTGGAAGTCCGCAGTCATCACCTTCTTGATGACGCCGCGGACCCGGCCAGCTTCGGAATTCCACGACACGCGATCGCCGATCTTGAATGGCTGCGGCATCCGCTCACTTCGCGACAGCCGCCTCGCGACGCTGATAGGTGCCCGCGGGCGTCCGGAAGCCGATCGCGAGCCGGTTCCACCCATTGATGGCGACGATCGCCATCGTCAGCTTCACCAAATCCTCCTCGGAGAACTGCTCGCGCACGCGGTTGTACACCTCGTCCTCGGCGTGGCTGCGGCTGATCTCCGTGATGGCTTCCGTCCACTCCAGCGCCGCGCGCTCGCGGTCCGAGTAGTAGGGTGCCTCGCGCCAGGCCGAGAGGCCATACAGGCGCTGTTCGGTCTCGCCCTGTGCCCGCGCATCCTTGCTGTGCATATCGAGGCAGTACGCGCAGCCGTTGATCTGCGACGCGCGCATCTTCACGAGCTCGAGCAGCAAGGGCTCGAGCCCGCTCTCGTGGACGTAGTGTTCGAGGCCGAGCATGGCGTGCATCGCCTGCGCGGCCTTGTTGTATTCGATGCGAGCTTTCATGGTTCTCTCCTTTACCTTGGCGGAAAACGCTTGGTGGCCGCTGGCGGCTTCAGGTGGCGCGACTCGAGGAAGTCGAGCAGCACGGTCAGGTCCTGCGGCGACATGTTGCCGGTGTACGACGGCATGTTCTGGGCGCCGCTGAAGATGCGCGTGGCGATCTCGGCGCGCGTCATCCGATCGCCGGCGTCCGACAGGTCGGGCCCGCGGATCCCGCCGTAGCCCGACACCAGGTGGCAGTACTCGCAGCCCTTCTGGTGAAACACCCGCGCACCATCGGCCACCGATCCAGTCGTCACGCCGACCACCGCCGGCGGCAGCGGCGGCGCGTCCATGCGCGGCGACCAGGGCGCCAGCACGCCCATGTGCCAGTAGTAGCCGATGATCGTGACGATGAAGGCAACGATCAGGATCGACCACGGGCGCCGGAGCGGGCTCCGTTCACCCTTGCCGCCGAAGAACGGCAGCAGGATCAGGAACAACCCGAAGACCGCCGGGCCGCCCACGATGACGAAATTCTCCATCCACTTCGGGATCATCGAGAGCAGCGCGAAGTACCAGAGGAAGTACCAGTCCGGCCGCGGCGACGCCTGGATGATCGTCGGATCGGGCGGCTTGCCGAGCGCGGGCGCCCCGACGAAGATCCCGAGCATCACGACCAGGATGACGATCAGCATCGCGAAGAAGAGATCCCGCCAGGCCGCGTCGGGCCAGAAGGGAACCCCGTCCTTCTTCAGCATCGCGTGATACCACGTGCGATAGGTCCGCGGGTCCACGGGCCGCCCGGCCTTGGGCGGCTCGGAAATCCCGTTGTGCAGCACGAGATACAGATGGAAGCCGAGGAACGCGAAGATGAACGCGGGGATGAAGAACACGTGCGCGGCGAAGAACCGGCTGAGCGTCGCGCCGCCGGCGGTATCGCCGGCGAGCAGGAAGTGCCCGAGCCAGTGGCCGATGAACGGCGTCTTTCCCGCCTGCTCCGCCGCGACCACCGCAGTCCAGAACCCGCCCTGATCCCAGCGGAGCAGCTGGCCCGTGAACGCCATCAGGATCGTGAACATGAGCAGCGCGGCGCCCGTGAGCCAGTTCACCTGACGAGGATGCTTGTAGGACGCCATCAGGTACGTCCGGATGGCGTGGATGCCGATGAGGACGATCATCGCCGACGCGCCGAAGTAGTGAATCCCGCGGATCACCGATCCGACGCGGCTGCGGGAGATGAAGAGCAGGCTGTCGTACGCCTGGCCCGATCCGGTCACGTAGGCGCTCGACAGCGCGATGCCGGTGCCCACCTGCACGATGAACACCGCGAGCGTGGCGCTGCCGAACACGTACAGCCAGCGCGTCTTCTGCGCACGCGGGACCAGATGCGTCAGGATCGGCCCCAGCGAGGCCGACAGACCGGTCACATCATCGATCCACGCCCAGGTTCGACGGAGTACGCCCATGGCTCGCGCTCAGCCCGCGATCGGGAGCGGGCTCGTCTCGATCTCGACGATGCCGTCGCGCACGCGCAGGGGATAGGTGATGAGCGGCCGATCGGGCGGCCCCGACGCCACACGGCCATCGCCGTAGAAGACGCCGCCATGACACGGACACATGAACAGATCCGCCTCCGGCAGCCAGCGCACGGGACACCCGAGATGCGTGCAGTTGACCGCGAACGCCTTGAAGGCGGTCTCGCTCTCGCGGCGCAGCCACGCGGCGGTCTGCGCCGTCACGCCGGCCCACGGCAGCGGCGACGGATCGGCAAAGGCCACCTCGACGGTCGTGCCGACCTTGAAGTCGTCCACCTTGCCGAGCGGCCGCCACACCCGCGGCGACTCGCGCAGGCCGAGCAGGAAGTAGGCGCTCGGCACCGCCACGAGCGCGGTCGCGAGCGCGCCGCAGGCGATGCCGACGGCGGTGAGGAAGGAACGCCGGGTCCCGTCGGGCGTCAGGCCCGAAGGCACGGCCTCGTCGGCGCGGCCGGCCGTCTCCTGCGTTTCAACGGGCACGCGATCTTCTGGTGACTCAGCCAGAGGTATTTAGAGTTGTGGCGCGCGACGCTCGCGCGAGTTCCAGATGACGACCTGATACGGACGCCAGAGATAGTGCAGCGGCAACCGGAACACGTGGACCAGGCGGCTGAACGGGAACAGCAGGATCAGGATGAAGCCGCAGACGAAATGCACCTGGATGAGCGCCGGCAGCCCGACCACGGTGGAGGCGTCGGGCGTGAAGGTCACCAGCGATCGGAGCCAGGGGACCGCCGAGCTCAGGAACCAGAGCGAGCCCCAGCGATCGAACAGGGCGAGCGCCACGCCCGTGGCCACCTGGATCGCGAGGAACACCAGCAGCACCCAGTCCATCCCCGAGCTCACCGCGCTCGCGCGCGAATCGCCCGGGAGGCGCCGGATGATGAGGACCGCCAGGCCGAACACCGTGTAGAAGCCCAGCGCCAGCCCGATCGCTTCAGCCGTGAAGAGGCGCACCGGGCTGCCGAGGATCCAGGCCGCGGCACCCGGAAAGATGAAGGCCAGCAGGTGCGCCAGCAGGATGAGCGAGATGCCGTAGTGCCACGGCACGGAGCCCCAGAACAGCCGCCCGCTCTCGAGCATCTGCGAGGAGAGCGCGGAATACGTGTACGGACGCACGTGCCGGCGGTAGATGGCGACGCCGATTGCCAACCCCACCGCCACGTACGGAAACACGATGAAGACGATGGTGGCCATGATGCGTTCAGGCTGCGGAGACCGGCGCCGCCTGCGCGGCGAGCGCGCGCGACAGCGCCTTGAGCACGTCGGCGTACGGGCTCTGCTTCCGCTCGAGCGCCTGCTGGAGGCGCGCGAC
>JANWLS010000032.1 GCA_025450765.1 Vicinamibacterales bacterium
GGTCGCGGCTGCGACGACCGGGCACGAACGACGCCGGCACGCTGCTGCGCGTGGTGCAAAGCGGTTATGAGGAGAGCCCGCGCTGGCGGCGGTACTACGACGTCGTCGGCGGCGGCTGGCCGCGCGCGCTGGAGTCGCTCAAAGCGCACGTGGAGGGTTAACGGGGTCAGATCTTGTTTCTTGCACCGCTGTCCACAAATGGTGCCACGGTGACGGGCCGTGCAAGAAACAAGATCTGACCCCTACAATTGCTGGATCTTCAGGAAATTCGCGTCGGGCCTGGCAAGGTCGGCGTTCACGCTCACGAACACGACGACCGCGCCCGATTTCACCACGCCGCGATCCTGCAGCGTGCGGCCGACGATCAACCCCGCTGAATCGACATCCTCGCCGATCGTGCTGAGCACCGGCACGACACCCCACCAGAGCATCAGGCGATGCGCCGTGTCGAGGTGTTCGGTCGCCGCGAAGATGCGTGCGCGTGGCCGGAGCGCCGAGAGCATGCGCGCCGTGGCCCCGCCGCGTGTCACGGCGACGATGGCGTCCGCCTCACTGCGATCGGCCAGCGTCACCGCCGCTTCGGCCAGGGCCCGGCTGTGGCTCTCACCGACGCGTGTCCCGATCGGGACCGGCGCTCGCGGTGTTCCGGTCGCTTCGGCTTCGCGGATGATGGCGTCCAGCGTCTGCACGGTCTTGATGGGAAACCGGCCGGAGGCCGTCTCGCCCGCCAGCATGATCACGTCGACACCATCGTCCACGGCGTTCGCGGCGTCGCTCACCTCGGCGCGGGTGGGCCGGGCTTCGCTGCGCATGGACTCGAGCACCTGCGTCGCCACGATGACCGGAATCCCGAGCGCGCGCGCCCAGTGCGTCACTTCCTTCTGCACGCGCGGCACGCGCTCGAGCGGGAGCTCGAGGCCGAGATCGCCGCGGGCCACCATCACCGCGTCGCAGGCGCCGAAGATCTCTTCGAGGTGCTCGATCGCCTTGGGCCGTTCGAGCTTCGCGATGAGCGGCACGTCGCGCCGTCCGCAGGAAGCCATGACCGCACGCGTTTGCCGCAGATCCGTCGCGGTTTGCACGAAGCTGAGCGCCACCATGTCGACGCCAAGTCCCAGGCCGAACCGCAGATCGTCCTCGTCTTTCGGCGTCAGGGCAGAGTCCGGCAGCTTGACCCCGGGGGCATTGATTCCCTTGTGCTCGCCGAGCGGGCCGCCATCGACGACACTCGTCACGATCTCGTGCCCATCGGTCGATTCGACGCGCAGCTCGATATGCCCGTCGTCGAGCAGCAGGCGATCGCCGGGAGAGACCAGCTTCGCGAGCTCGCCGTAGGTGGTCGACACCCGCCCGGGGCCGCCCACGAACTCGCCGGTGCCGATCCGGAGCTCGTCGCCGCGCGTCAACTGAATCGGCTCGTCGTTCGCGAGCCGGCCCGTGCGGATCTTCGGCCCGCTCAGGTCCTGCAGGATGGCGACTTCGCGACGATTGGCACGCTCGGCGGCCTGTCGGATGCGGTGGAAGACCTCGCGATGGCTGTCGTGCGTGCCGTGTGAGAAGTTGAGACGGAAGATGTCGACGCCGGCGTCGATGAGCGCGGTGAGGGTCTCGTCCGCATGAGACGATGGTCCCACGGTCGCCATGATTTTGGTGTGTCGCACGGCCTACAGATTACAATATTTACTTCGCGCGGGGCTCGACGCCGGATCCGCTTATGGGCGCAATCGTTCCTGACGCTATCGAACGCTACCTCGCCACGCTGAACCGGACGGCCGATCCGGTGCTCGTCGCCATCGAGCGGGAGGGACGCGAGGCGCACCTGCCGATCGTGGATGCCGAAGTTGGTGCGCTCCTGCGGGTGCTCGCCACCACGGTGCAGGCGCGCCGCATTCTCGAAATCGGCACGGCGATCGGCTACTCGGGCATCTGGCTCGCCGGCGCGCTGCCCGATGACGGAACGCTCTTCACGATGGAGATCAACCCGGATCGGGCGGCGACGGCCAGGCGGAATTTCGCCCGGGCAGGCGTTGAGAACCGGACGAATATCCTGCTCGGCGACTCGGCGCTCCTCGTCGCGAAGGTGTCGGGTCCGTTCGATCTGATCTTCCAGGACGGCGCCAAGGGCCATTACCTCCGGATGCTCGACCGGCTCGTCGCGCTGCTGCGTCCGGGCGGGCTGCTCGTCACGGACAATGTGCTCTGGAGCGGCGAGGTGGTCCCGGGGTACGTCGACCATCCGTCGCACGACGAAGCCGATACACGTGCGATCGCCGAGTACAACGAACGACTCGCCGCCGATCCGCGGCTGAAGACGACATTCCTGCCGCTGCGCGACGGCGTGGCGGTGTCGGTGAAGGTCCAACCATGAGCACACTGAAGGAATTCCGCGAATTTCGCGAGCGGATGAACGATCGGATCCTCGGGTCGGGGAACCTCGAGATCAAGCGCTTTTTCGCCCTCGACACGCGCGCCTACGAAGAGGGGGCGCTGCCGGTGAAGACGAAGGAGCTCATGGGGCTCGTCGCCTCGCTCGTGCTCCGCTGCGATGACTGCGTGACCTATCACGTGGTCCGGTGCCGGGAAGAAGGCGTCACGCGCGAGGAGCTTCTCGAGGCGTTCAACGTGGCGCTCGTGGTCGGTGGCTCGATCACCATTCCCCACCTCCGGCGCGCCGTCTCCACACTGGACGAGTTGGAGACGCAATGACCATCGAGGCCTGGCTCGCGGCCGCCGTCGCCGACGCCGAGCGGCGCGGCCTTCCCGAGTTGAAACCGCTGCTCGAATCGGTCGCCGCCTCGACACGCGCCCTCCGCAGCGCGGACTGGTGCGATCGCGCGGACGGCTCGCGCGACGAAGCGAGGAGCGAGGAATGAGTCGGCCGCTCGAGCTTCTGCCGCTCACCGATCTCGCCTCCGCCCTTCGTGTCCGGCGCATCACGTCAGAAGCCCTCACACAGGCCTGCCTGGCCCGGATCGACGCCGACAGCACGCGGCTCAACACCTTCATCCTGGTCCTGCGCGACGAGGCGCTCGAGAGGGCGCGCGAGGCGGATCGCGATCTCGCGGCCGGCCGCGACCGCGGGGCACTGCACGGGATCCCGATCTCACTGAAGGATCTCCTGGATCTGCGAGGGACGCCGACGACGGCGGCTTCACGGGTGCGAGAGGGACACGTCGCCCAAACGGACGCGCCGGTCGTCGTGCGCCTGCGCGAGGCGGGGGCCGTCTTCGTCGGCAAGACGAACCTGCACGAGTTCGCCTTCGGGACGACCAGCGAGGATTCAGCGTTCGGTCCCGTGCGCAATCCGCTCGCGCCGGACCGCTCCGCGGGCGGATCGAGCGGCGGATCGGCGGCGGGCATCGCGGCCGGGATGGCCGTGGCCTCGATCGGCACCGACACCGGCGGCTCGATCAGGATTCCGGCCGCGGTCTGCGGAACCGTCGGACTCAAGCCAGCCTTCGACGACCTTCCGATCGACGGCATCGTCCCGTTGAATCGCTCGTGCGATCACGTCGGTCCGCTCGCGCGCACGGTCGAAGATGCCTGGCTCGTTTACCGTGCGATGCGCGGTGATGTCGTGGCTGCCGGGGAACGCCTCGTGCCCATTCCACCCATTCGAGGGTTGCGGGTCGGCGTCCTCCGGCCGTACTTCACCGACCTGCTGGATGATGAGGTGCGGGCCCGTTTCGACGAAGGGTTGGCGGCTTTAGGTGCGGCCGGTGCGGTCGTCCGCGATCGGGCCATCCCACACGCGGCTGACATCGCGCCCATCTACCTGCACACGGGCTTGCCCGAGGCTGCGGCCTATCACGGCGACACGCTCGACCGGATGCCGGAGCGCTATTCGCCGAACGTCAGGATCCGCCTCGAACTGGGCCGCTACATGCTGGCGGAGGACTACGTGCGCGCGCAGGACGGCCGGCGTGTGCTGCGGCAGGAGGTCGATGCGGCCCTGGCCGAGTGTGAGGTGCTGGCGCTGCCGACCGTCGCGATTCCGGCCCCGCTCATCGGTGCGAGCGCTGTTCGGGTGGGCAGCCGCCAGGAGTCCATCCGCAACATCATGCTGCGGCTGACACAGCTCTTCAACCTGACCGGACATCCCGCCATCTCGCTGCCCTGCGGGGCGACCCGGGCGGGGCTGCCGTGCGGACTGCAGCTGGTGAGCGCCGCGCGCGACACGGAGCGGCTGCTGCGCGTCGCGGCGGCGGTCGAAAGGGTCCTGCGCTAGCTGAGCACGCGGAGACTCACTTCTTCTTCGGCACGCCGAGGCGCGGAGACCGCGGAGGTTCACTTCTTCGGACGATACACAACGATCGACGTCGCCTTCGGGTCGTGGCCGATCTTGATGTTCACCGGCCCCGGGTAGAGCGAGCCGTCGGGACCAACCGTGAGCTGATGGGCGAAGCCGTCGACACGGCCGAGAATCTTCCCGCTTCTGGGGTCGAACTGGAAGATGTAGGAGTCGATGTCGTATCCGGACGTGTCGCGCGCGTGCGTGCCGACATACACCATCCCGTTCGCCGCCACCTGCGCGCTGAACACCTGCCCGCCGAAATGCTTCTGGCCAAGAAATTTGCCGTCCGAATCGAACCACTGCAGGCGCCCGTTCTCGCGATCGGCGATGAAGATCGTGCCGTCGGGCGCGATCGTCACATCGTGCACGAGCTGAAACTCACCGGGGCCCGTCCCCTTCTTGCCCCACTGGCGGATCTTCGTGCCATCGGCGGCGTACTCGATGACGCGGGCGTTGCAATACCCGTCGGCAATCAGAAAGTGGCCGTTCTTCTCGAAGGCGATGTCGGTCGCGCCGCAGAACGGCCGGTTCGGTTCGGGAATGTCGCCAACGCTCACCTGGAGCAGCAGCTTGCCGGCTGGCGTGAACTTGCGGACCATCGACGTGTGCGCATCGACGGTCCAGAGGTTGCCGGCCGGATCGACCTTGATGCCGTGCGACATCGGATCGAGCCCCTTGCCGAACGAGCGCAGGAAGTGCCCCGTGGCGTCGACCACGACGATTGGATCCTCGAGCGTCCCCTTCTTCGCATCCGGCCGCTGGAAGATGTAGATGTTGCCGTGCTTGTCGATGGTCATCGCGGACACATCGCCCAGCAGCTTCGGTGGATTGATCGTCAGCTCCACGCGCTCCAACGGAAGCACCGGCGTCTTCGCGGCGAGCGCGCGCAAGCCGTCGGAATCCGCCTTCACGGCCGGAGATACGCGGGGCTGCTGTGGATCACGGCCGCGGGCCGAAACGGACGAACCGAAGGCCGGCACCACCGCGAACGCCACGAACAGTGCCACTCCCACGAGACGTGATGCACGCATTGTCGGGACCTCCATTGAGTCGAGCCGTTCACATCGGCCGCACAGGACCATGCCCTGGATACACGCGCGTGGCTCCGCGCGCCTTCAGCCGTTCCCAGCTTGCCCTCGCGAGCCCGCCATCCTCGGCGCCCGCCAGCGACGGGTGCGTCAGATCGCCCGTGAACACGGCCCCGCTGTCGAGCAGCAGCGACACGCTATCATCGGAATGTCCAGGCGTGTGCACGATCTCACCGCCGATGCCGATGCGCTGCAGGAGCGCGCGGCTCTCGCCACACGTGATCGTGACGTTGTCGTCCAGCGCGATCTCCAGGTAGTGATCCGCGGGCTTCACGTGCTGCTTCATGCGCGGAATCATACCGGCCTGGAGATCGACGACGAGCAGCGGCACGCCAGCCTGTTTCAGATCCTGACCGAGCCCCGCGTGATCGAGATGATAATGCGTCGCCAGCGCATACCTGATCTCCGCGAGCGGGACGCCCATCCGCTCCAGGTTCGCGCGCATCGTCCCCATCGTCCCCGGATATCCCAAGTCCACGAGCACGCGCGAGGTTCCGGCGCTCACGACCCAGTAGTTGGTCGAGCGATAGCCGACGTTGATGATGGTGACGTCTGAACGCGGGGCCATGGGCTGCCGTGCCGGCTTGCCAGCATAGCACTTGGAATCTCCCCGAAGGAGAGCTCGCCGAGTGGATTGAGCGGCATGTCGTCTCGAGGGAATGAGACAAGCCGATTCAGGCCGCTCGCGTCAGCAATCCCTTCGCGAGGCCGACATACGCCTCGACGGCCGCGTGCAGCTCGGCAATCTCGATGAATTCGTGATCGGTGTGGGCGACGTGGATGGAGCCGGGGCCGAACAGCAATGGACGGCCCCACGCGCTCAGGTAGGGAATGTCGGTCGTATAAGGAAACACCGCCGTGTCGAACCCCGGCACGGACTCCATCGTCACGGGCGGCACGTCGACCATTTCCTCAACGGTGACGAGGCCATCCAGGCGGGAGAGCAGATCGCGGATGATGCGACCCGGCGTGACGGTGCGAAACAAGACCTCCGCCTCGGCCGAGGGCGGGATGACATTCGGCGCCACGCCTCCGGCGATCAGGCCCACCGTGTAGTGCGTCCGGCCGAGCAGATGATCATCCGGCAGATCCAGTTTCCGCAGGATGCCGAGCGCCTCGATCAACTTCTCGATCGCCGACTCGCCCAGCTCTGGAAACGACGAATGCGCGGCGCGTCCGGCGGCACGGAGCTTCACGCGATAACTGCCGCGCGTCGCCAGGCCTAACCGATTGTCGGTCGGCTCCCCGTTGATCAGGAATCGCGCCCCGGCCGGCCGGGTGTTCGCCAGCCGCGCCCCGTCGCTCCCGCGCTCTTCTCCGACGACGAAGAGCAGGCCCACCCGATCGTCCCCACGCGCGTGCAGCGCGTCGGCGGCCGCCACCTGCGCGGCCAAAACGCCCTTGGCGTCGCACGATCCGCGGCCATAGATCCGGCCGCCTTCTTCGCGACTCGGGAAAAATGGTGGGACGCAATCGAAGTGCGTGGAGAAGACGACGACCGGAGCCGTGCGGGTGGCGACGATATTGAAGCGGCTGGCGTCGACGGGCTGCTCGGTGACCCGGTACCCACGTCGGCGGAGCTCACCGGCCAGCCAGCGTCCCGCCTCGCCCTCACGACCGGTGGTCGAATCGATATCAACGAGCGCGCGTGTGAGGGCGACGGTGCTCAGCGAATCCACGCCTCGAGCTCCGTGCGGGTGTCGGTGCGGGAGTCGCGATACTTCACGATCACAGGCGTCGCGAGCGACAGACCCCATTCAGGTCCGGTGCCGACGGTGACCGCGCGCGCCCCGGGCACCACGACGGCGCCTTCGGGAACGATGAGAGGCGCGTCGGCCGTGGGACGGATCACGCGACCGTGGACGAGGTCGTACACCGGCGTCGATCCGGTGAGCACCGTTCCCGCGGCGAGTACCGCGCGCCGCTTGATCACGGCGCCCTCGTACACGCCGGTGTTCCCGCCAATGAGCGCTTCGTCCTCGATGATGACCGGCAGCGCGCCCACTGGCTCGATGACGCCGCCGATCTGTGCGCCGGCGCTCACGTGCACGCGCGCGCCGACCTGCGCGCACGAGCCCACCAGCGCGTGCGAGTCGATCAGCGAATCGGCACCGACGTACGCACCGATATTGATGTACATCGGCGGCATGCAGATCACACCCGGCGCGACGTACGCTCCCTCCCGGACGGACGATCCGCCGGGAACGATCCGAACCCCCGCGGCGACGCCGGGCTTCTTGAGCGGGAGCGTGTCCTTGTCGTAGAAGGGCA
>JANWLS010000033.1 GCA_025450765.1 Vicinamibacterales bacterium
CGCCCGCGAGCTTGATCTGGACGAACACCCGATCGTGCCCGTAGACGGACGGCTCGCCGGGCGTTTCGCCGGCGACGGGCAGCAGGCCGCGTCCTTCCTTCCCGGTGCTCTCGGCAATCAGCTGCTCGAGCCACATGCCGAGCGTGTCAATCGACGAGGGCATCAGGAAGGTCACCTTGTCGCGGCCGCGGCTCGCCAGCTCCCCGAGGGCCGCCCCGAGCCGCACACCCGGATTCTCCGGCGCCGGCACGGCGGCGGCGCACGCCGCTTCCATCACGCGCGCGCGATCGATGAGGCCCGCGACATCCGCGCCCATCAGCACCGCCGGCACCAGGCCGAAGTAGGACAGCGCGGAATATCGGCCCCCGATGTCGGCGAAGTTCAGGAACGTGCGCCGGAATTGCCGCTGCGCCGCCAGCGCGACGAGCGGGGTGCCTGGATCGGTAATCGCGACGAACTGCGCACCGGCCCGGTCGCCGACCCGGCGGTGAACCTTGTCGAAGAAGTACTCGCCGAAGGCGTTCGGCTCGGCGGTCGTCCCCGACTTGCTGGCGACGATGAACAACGTGTGCTCCAGCGGGAGCGCGCGTTCGATGGCCAGGACCGTCGCCGGATCGGTGGTGTCGAGCACCGTCAACGGCAGGCCGTCGGCGCCCTCGCGCAGCGTCCGTTGAAACACGAGGGGCGCCAGGCTGCTCCCGCCCATCCCCATGTGGACGACATGGCGGATGCCGGCCGCGTGCACATCGCGGCGAAAGGCTTCGAGCTCGCCGAGCGCGTCGTGCATCGCGTCGACGACCCGTAACCAGCCCAGGGCATTCGCAATCACCGCCTGCCCCTTGCGGTCGGCGGTCCAGAGCGACGCATCCTTCCGCCACAGCCGCACGCCGAAGTCGTCGGCGGCCAGCGCCTTCACGCGATCGGCCGCCGCGGCCGCCGCCCCTCCGAGATCTATCTGCTGCGAGTCCATGTATGCCTCCGAAATCTCCGTGCGCGCCGCCGCCGCGGCGTCGAGCCTGCGGATCCGGGCCTGCTCGGCCCGAATCCGGTCCGCTTCGGCTTCCGCGGCGATCCGATCCACGTCGAGCCCGAACTCCTTCAACTGGTCGAGCGTGCGGCGGGCGCCGCCCAGATCCTCTTCGATGCGCACCGCCGGGTGCCCGTGCTCCCGGTACGCCTGCACCACCGAGTCGTCCAGCGCCGCGACCGTCTCGGGCGCCACGAGCGCGTCGACGTAGCGCACGTCCACCTCGTCGGCGTGCCGGGCGCGCATCTCCCGCCAGAGCAGCCGCTGCGGCTGCGCCCCGCGCGCGAGCAGTTCCAGGAGGCGCGGGCTCACGCTCGCCTCCTTGTGCGCCTGGTAGGCCAGCCGTGCCGTGGCAATGCCGGCTTGCCCGCGGACATACACGGCGCGATCGGCCGTGCTGCCGCCACCCGCGATGAGACGATCCAGGAAGGGATCGATCTGCGCGTCGATGAGCTGGAGGCTGAATCCGGCGACCGACGCCACGCCCTGGAGCGGGCGGCCAGCCGCCGCGCGTGCTTCGAGCGCCGTGGTCCACGCCTCCAGCACATCGTGGTATCGCGCGAGCGTCCCGATGCGCGAGGCATAGACGTTGATGCCCGCCGCCAGCAGATCCCGAATGGCCGGAATGCCCGCGGGAGTAGCCGGGACGGCGATCATCGCGTTCGGCCGATCGATGGCCTGCCAGAGGGCCCGCGCTTCGGCGAGGAGCGCAACTGTCTCCAGCGCTGCCGACGGATCGACGTCGACGGTCACGAATCCGTCTCGTCCCTCGAGCTGTTCGTAGGTCGGCAGCAGCACCTGCGCCACCGCGCGCGCATCGTCGACGAAGATCGCCCGCGCCGCCGCCCCCTCCGGCGGCCGGCGCCGCGAAAGGTCGCGCAGCAGCTCGTCGTAATCGCCGCTCCCGGCCATGACGCGTCCGAGACTCCCCGCGTCGAGGATGACGCCCCGGATGTTGTCCTCGGTCATCCCACGCGCGAGCAGGCCCGAGGTGAGCAGCCGCCGGCGGAACCCGACGCGCCACACACTCTGGCCGATCTCGCCGAGCCGCTGGAGCGGGCCAGGATTCACGGCTTCGCTCCCCCGTCGACGGCCGCAATCTTCGCGAGGCGGCGGCGAAACCGTTCGGCATCGTGGAACCTGGCGTCGAGAAACGCCTGGATCAGAACCAGGGCGAGCGATTCGCCGACGACACGGCCGCCGATGGCGACCACATTCATGTCGTCGTCTTCGACGCCCTGCCGCGCGGAGAAGCAATCGGTGATGAGGGCGGACCGAACGCCCCGGATCTTGTTCGCCGCGACGCACGCACCAACCCCGCTGCCGCAAATCGCTATCCCGCGTGCCACCTCGCCCCGGCCAACCGCCAGGGCCAGCGGAATGACGAAGTCAGGAAAGTCGTCGGCGGGATCGAGCGTGTGCGCGCCGAAATCGACCAGCTCGTCACCGCGCTGCTGGAGCAGCTGAACGACCCGCGCCTTCAACGGGAATCCGCCGTGGTCACACGCCAGGCCGATGCGCATCCCATCCCCCCGCTGTCTGTCTGGCGATCACGATCTCTTCGTCGGTCGCCATCACCCGCACGTCCACCGGCGCACCAGGCCGCGAAATGATCGCGGCGCCAGCCCTGTTCGCCGCCTCGTCGATGGTGACGCCGGCGAATCCGAGCGGCTCGCAGATCGCCGCACGCACGGCCGGGGCATGCGTGCCGATGCCGCCGCTGAAGACCAGCACCTCGAGGCCGCCCAGCGCGGCGATCAAGGCGCCGAGTGCCTTCCGCGCCAGGTAGCAGAAGAGTGTCACGGCTTCGGCAGCCTGCGGGTCCTCGACCCGGCGTGCGAGCAGTTCCTGCATGTCGGAGCTGCGGCCGGACACGCCGAGCAGGCCCGAGCGGTGATTGACGAGCGTGCGGAGCGCCTCCGCATCGAGCTGGTCGTCTTCGAGCAGCCGCAGCATCACACCCGGATCGAGATCGCCGCAGCGTGTCCCCATCATGATCCCGCCGGTCGGCGTCATTCCCATGGTGGTGTCGACACTGACGCCGCCGCGCACCGCCGCCAGGCTCGCGCCGCTGCCGAGGTGCGCGAGCACAACGCAACCGTCGGCGCGCGCACCGGCCACGCCCCTCAACGCTCCCATCAAGTATTCGTACGAAAGGCCATGAAAGCCATACCGGACGTAGCCGCGGTCGCGCAGCCCACGCGGCAGCGCATACTGCCGCGCCTCGTCGGGCATGTGCCAGTGAAAGGCTGTGTCGAAGCAGGCCACCTGCGGCCGGCCCGGCAGTGCGCCGCCGACGACCTCGATGATGTCCAGCTCTCCCGGCAGGTGGTCGGGATCCAGCGGCACGAGCGCGCGGAGCGCCGCGACGATCTCGGTCTCCAGCACGCGCGGCCGATCACCGAGCGCGCCGCCATGGACGATGCGATGACCGACGAGGTCGATGGCTTCCGCCTCGCCGCGCCTGGTCAACCAGTCCAGCCAGGCGTTGGCGGCCTGACGAAGATCGGGAATCGGCTCCTCGCAGCCGTCGACCGGTTCGCCCGCCGGGCCCGTCACGCGAAGCGCGCTCGTCTCGAGCCCGATGCGATCGATCGAGGCGCCCAGGCGGCGGCGCGTGGTGTTCCCTTCGACCTCGTAGACGGCCGACTTGAGGCTCGACGAGCCGCCGTTCATCACCAGGATTCGCCGCTCGGCCACGTCAGGTCCGTTCGACATCCTCCTCGAGCGTGGGGAGCAGCCAGCTCCGCCCGTCGGTCGCGATGAGGACCTGCGCCGCCTCGGGGCCCCACGTGCCCGAGTGATAGTTCGGGAAATCGCCAGGATGGGCCCCGGCCCAGACGTCGAGTACCGGCATGAGGACGCCCCAGGCGGCTTCCACCTGGTCGGCCCGCATGAAAAGCGTCGCGTCGCCGCGCATCACGTCGAGCAGCAGCGTCTCGTACGCGTCGGGCGCTCCCTGGCGGAACGCCTTCTCGTAATCGAAGCGCATGTCCACGGCGGTCAGGTTCATGTGCGGCCCCGGATGCTTCGCCTGGAAGCGCAGGATGATCCCTTCGTCAGGCTGGATCCGGATGATCATCCGGTTCGGCCGCCAGTCCTGGACGGCGGCCGCCGGAAACGCCTGATGCGGCACCGGCCGGAACTCGACGAACACTTCCGACACCTTGGCGGGCAGCCGCTTGCCCGTGCGGAGGTAGAACGGCACGTCCTGCCAGCGCCAGTTGTCGACGAACAACTTCAGCGCGGCGAACGTCTCGGTGGAGGACTCGGGCGAGACGCCGGGCTCCTGCCGGTAGGACTGCACGTGCTCACCGCGAATCCAGCCGCCGGCATACTGGCCGCGCACGGCCAGGCGGTGGACCTCGGCGGGCGGAATGGGCCGGATCGCGCGCAGCACGTCGACCTTCTTGGTCCGGATCTCGTCGGCATCGAACGAGATGATCGGCTCCATCGCGATGAGGCAGAGCACCTGCAGGAGATGGTTCTGCACCATGTCGCGCAGCGCACCGGCACGATCGTAGTAGCCGCCGCGATGCTCGACACCCACGGTCTCGGCGACCGTAATCTGCACGTGGTCGATATAGCGGCGGTCCCAGATCGGCTCGAAGAGGGCGTTGGCGAAACGGAAGGCCAGGATGTTCTGAACCGTTTCCTTCCCGAGGTAATGATCGATCCGATAAATCTGGCTCTCGTCGAACGCGGCGGTGAGCTTGCGGTTCAGCGATTGCGCGGAGGCGAGATCGTGGCCGAACGGCTTCTCGACGACCACGCGCGCCCGGGCGGTGTCCTGCGCGAGTGTGGCGTCGCCGCGCTGCCGCGTGATGCCTTCGACGAGCGATGGCGCCGTCGCGAGATAGAAAATGCGGGTCGCCTTCGTGCCCCACAATTCGTCAATCTTGTTGAGCCGCTCGGCGAGCTGGCGGTAGGCATCCGCTTCGGTGAAGTCCACGTTCATGAAGGCCACGAGCGCCTTCGAGAACGTCGCCCAGTCCGCATCGTCCGGCTTCCCGCGGCGGGCGAACTGGTTCACGCCGTCGCGCAGGTGATCGATGAATTCCTGCTGGCTCATCTCGCGGCGGTCCAGGCCGATGACGGCGAACCAGCCGGGCAGGTGCCGATCGAGATACAGGTCGTAGAGCGCGGGAATGAGCTTGCGCCACGTCAAATCGCCGGCCGCGCCGAAGATGACGAGAACAGCGGGATCGGTTTGATTGCCGTTGGACATCACGCCTCCCGCCTCACGCCTGGGGCCATTCGGTGTGGAACACGCCCGGGGCGTCCACGCGCTGATAGGTGTGCGACCCGAAGAAATCGCGCTGGGCCTGGGTCAGGTTCGCCGGCAGGCGCGCGCTCCGGTATCCATCGCAGTAGGCCAGCGCCGACATCAGGCCCGGCGACGGGATGCCGCGTGCCGCCGCGACCTGGACGACGGCGCGCAGATCGGCCGACCGCGCCTGCAGCGTCTTCGCGAGGTCGTTGTCCATCAGCAGGGTCGGCAGGTTGGGATGGCTCCGGCAGGCGCGGCGCAGATCGTCGAGGAGCGCCGCGCGAATGATGCAGCCGCCCCGCCAGATCCGCGCGACTTCGTCGAGCGCGAGGCCGTAGCCGTATTCCTGCGAGGCGCGGCCGAGCAGCGAGAGCCCCTGCACGTAGGTCAGGATCATCGCGCCGTACAGCGCCCTTCCGAGCGGTCCGACGATCTTCCCCGCCGCGTCCGTCCCGCCCGGGTCCGCGCCGGCCGTGGGCCCGGTGTACAGGTTCGCGACGGCGGTTCGCTGGCTCTTGAGCCCGGACAGATCGCGCATCGAGACGGCGGCGTCGATCGTCGGCACGGGCACCTGCAGGTCCATCGCGTCCTGCGACGTCCACTTGCCGGTCCCCTTCTGTCGCGCCTCGTCTTCGATGAGATCGACGAGACGCCCGTTCGTCCGATCATCCTTCTGCGCGAAGATGGCGGCCGTGATCTCGATGAGGTAGCTGTTCAGCTCGCCGGTGTTCCATTCGGCGAAAATGTCGTGCAGCCGATCGTTGTCGAAGCCGTAGCCCCGCTTCAAGAGATCGTAGGCTTCGCCGATGAGCTGCATCAGGCCGTACTCGATCCCGTTGTGCACCATCTTGACGTAGTGCCCCGCCGATCCCGGCCCCAGGTAGGTGACGCACGGCTCGCCGTTCACCTGGGCGGCCACCGATTCGAGCACCGTGCGCACGCGCTCGTAGGCCTCCTTCGGGCCGCCCGGCATGATGCTGGGCCCGATGCGCGCGCCGTGCTCGCCGCCCGAGACGCCCACGCCCAGGAACTGCAGGTGGGCTGCGGCCAGCGCGGTGCCGCGCCGGTTCGTATCGCGATAGAACGAGTTGCCGCCGTCGATCAGGATGTCGTCGGGCTGCAGATGCGGCTTCAGCTCATCGATCACGGCGTCCACGGGCGCTCCTGCGGGCACGAGGAGCATCACCGCGCGCGGCCTGGGACGCGCTGTCTCCGATCCTGCGCGCCATCGCGGCGAAGGCCGACGACGGCGAGCCGTGCGTCGCCTACATGGGCCCGCGCGGCGCCGGGCACTACGTCAAGATGGTGCACAACGGGATCGAGTACGGCGACATGCAGCTCATCGCCGAGATCTACGACCTGCTGCGTCGTGGCGGCGGCCTGTCCGCGCCGGAGATCGCCGATATCTTCTCGGAGTGGAACGAGGCCGAGCTCCGCTCGTACTTGATCGAGATCACCGCACAGGCACTGCGACACATCGACAAAGACACCGGTCAGCCGCTCGTCGACGTCATTCTCGACGAGGCACAGCAGAAGGGCACCGGCAAGTGGACGAGCCAGAACTCGTTCGACCTCGGTGCGCCGATCCCAACCATCAACGCCGCCGTCGAAGCGCGTCAGATTTCCGCGCTCAAGGCCGAGCGTGTGGCGGCCAGCCGCGTGCTCCAAGGTCCGGTCCTTCCGCCCAAGGGCGAAAGCCACGTCGATCGCAAGGCGCTCATCGACGCCGCGCGTCACGCCCTCTACGCGAGCAAGATCACGTCCTACGCGCAGGGCATGTCTCTTCTGCGGATGGCCTCGGCAGAGTACAAGTACGACATCGATCCGGGCGAAGTCGCCAAGATCTGGCGCGCGGGCTGCATCATCCGCGCGGCCCTGCTCTCCGACATCCGCGAGGCCTTCAAGCGGAACCCGAACCTCGGCAACCTGCTCATCGATGACGCGTTTCGCAGCACGATCGGGCAGCCCGCCGTCCAAAACGGCTGGCGGTTCGTCGTCCAGACCGCCGTCGGCCTCGGCATCCCGGTGGCGGGTCTCGGCGCCTCGCTCGCCTACTACGATGCGTACCGGAGCGCACGGCTGCCCGCGAATCTCACCCAGGCGCAGCGCGATTTCTTCGGTTCGCACACTTACCGGCGGACCGACCGCGATGGCGTCTTCCACACCGACTGGACCCCCGACAGCTAACCGAATTACCCATGACCAAGGCGTTGCAGATTCGACCCGACGGCGCGCTCGACTTCCTCTCGCTCGGCGCACTCGTTCATCGTCTCGACCCCGGCGTCGTGCCGTTTCGCAAGGCGCACAGCTGCGCCATTCACGTCAGCGGCGGCGAGTTCAACACCGCTGCCAACCTCGCCGACTGCTTCGGCCTGCGCACCGGCATCGCGAGCGCGATGGTCGACTACCCGATCGGCGACCTCATCGCCGAGCGCGTCCGCG
>JANWLS010000034.1 GCA_025450765.1 Vicinamibacterales bacterium
ACCTGCGACCCCCGGTTTAGGAAACCGGTGCTCTATCCTGCTGAGCTACGGGCGCCGGATCCCTTGATTATAGCGGCTCCGGGCAACAGGTGCCCGAAGCCAGTTTCAATACTGCAGCACCGAAAACACCGGTTCCTTCGTCAGCTTCGCGCGTCCGTTGAGGGCGCTCAGCTCGATCAGGAACGCGAGCCCCTGCACGTCGCCGCCGAGCTTTCGCACGAGGCCCGCCGTCGCGCGCGCCGTCCCGCCAGTCGCGAGCAGGTCGTCGACGATGAGCACGCGCTGGTTCGGCTCGATGGCGTCCTGGTGCAGTTCGAGCGAGTCGGTGCCGTACTCGAGGTCGTACGTTTCACAGACGGTGGTCGAGGGAAGCTTCCCCGGCTTGCGCACGGGAATGAAGCCCGCCTTCAGCCGGTCGGCCACTGCCGCCCCGAGAATGAAGCCGCGGCTCTCGATCCCGACCACCATGTCGATCTTCTTGTCGGCATAGGGCGCGGCCATTTGATCGATCGCCACGCGGAAGCCCTCGCGGTCGCGCAGCAGGGTCGTGATGTCGTAGAAGAGGATGCCCTTCTTCGGGAAATCGGGGACGTGGCGGATCTTCGACTTGAGCAGGTCCATAGGGTCCTTGATACCGGAGGTCATGAAATCAGCGCACCGAGAAATCGAGAAAATCGCCCGACGGCAGGACGATCTCGACGGCGACCTGCTCCACGCGCGCGCGCGGCGGCCCGTGCCGGACGGCGCGCTCGAACCGTTCGAGGCTCTCCGCGCCGCCCTCCGCCACGATCTCGACGCCGCCGTCCTCGCGGTTGCGCACCCACCCGGTGAGCCCTTCGCGTACGGCGGCGTCGAACGTGAACATCCGGAAGCCGACGCCCTGGACACGTCCGTGAATCCTGAAGCGTCTGGCCGGCATGATCGTCTATCGAGCCCGTCGGCGCGCGATTATATCGCACCTTCCGGCGGCGCCGGGTCCTGTCCGGCCGGCGGGCGCGGCTTGACGGTGATCGGCTGCAGGTGCGCCGGTTGAAGCACCTTGTTGAAGGCCGGGACGCCGGTCTTCGTCGCCTGGTCGAGCGCGTTCAGCTGCTCCTGCAGTTGATTGGAGAGCATCGTGAAGACCGTCTCGTCCTGCGCCGTCGGCGGATACTGCCCGATTTCCACCAGGCTCCCCAGCGCGCCGATCTTGTTATTCAGCTTGATCGGGAAGTTGAGGGGATCCTCATCACTCCGGTTCTTCACCTGGTAGATCGCCTGCTCGATCGTGCTGAGCTGCTGCTCAAGCCCCTTTGCGGCCGTCTCCACGCGGGTCTTGCGCGAGCCGGAGAGCGAGTCGGCCTTCTTCAGGCGATCGTCGATCTGGGACCTCAGATCGCGGATCTGGATGACCGCGTTGTTCGCGTCCGATTCGCGGTCGCGGATCTGCATCGCCAGCTGGAACTGCTTCTGCAGGTCGGCGTCGGTGATGTTCGTCAGCCGCGGATCCTTCTCGATCGTCAGCGGCTGCGTCTGCGTGGTGCCATCCGCGGTGATCCGCACCTGGTAGGTTCCAGGAGGCGCCATCGGCCCGCGCGATCCTGCCGCCCACAGAATCATCCCGGGGAAGGTTGTCGGCCCGGGATACCGCATGTCCCAGTTGAAGCGGTGCATGCCGGCCGTCACCTCGACGTTCATCCGCGGACCGCGGAAGAACTCTTCAAAGGGATTGGCCGACGCTGCCGGCTTCTTCTCCCCGGCCGTGCCCGTGAACGTACGGATCGTCTTCCCCTGCTGATCGAGGAATTCGATGGTGACCTTCTGCGCGTTCCCCTTCAGGTAGTAATCCACGCGCGCGCCGCGATCGAGCCCGAGCCGCGTCGCGACCGGCTTGAACAGATGAAGGGCATCGCTGCTCGTCTGGTCCGTCCACTGGCGGATCGGGCTGATGTCGTCGAGGACGTAGAACGCCCGGCCATGCGTGGCGATGATCAGATCGTCATTCTTCACCGTCAGGTCGTGTACCGGCGTATCCGGCAGGTTCAGCCGCATCGATTCCCAATGCCCGCCATCGTCCAACGAGACATACACCCCGTGCTCGGTGCCGAGATACAGCAGGTGCTCGCGGCCGGGATCCTCCCGGATCGAGCGCGCGTAGTCGTCGGCCGGCAGGCCGGTCACGATCTTCGTCCAGGTGGCGCCGTAGTCGTCCGTGCGATAGACGTAGGGCGCGAAATCGTCCATCTGATAATGATTCGCCGCCACGTACGCCGTGCCCGGGCGGAAGGGCGACGCCTCGACGATGCTGATCCGCGACAGATGCGGCAGGTCTTTCGGCGTGACATTCGCCCAGTTCGCGCCGCCATCCTTCGTGACGTATACGAGCCCGTCATCGGACCCGGTCCAGATCACCTGGCCGTCCTTCGGCGACGGGGCGATGGCGAAGATCGTCGCGTAGGTTTCGACGCCGCTCTGGTCGAGGGTGATCGGCCCGCCCGAGGGTCCCATGGTGTCCGGGTCGTGCAGCGTGAGATCCGGGCTGATCTGCTGCCACGACTGCCCTTCGTTGGTGCTCTTCCAGAGATGCTGCGAGCCGACGTAGATCACGTTCGGATCGGTCGGCGCAATCACGATGGGCGTCGTCCACTGGAAGCGCTCCTTGATGTCGACGCTCGAGTAGCCCATCGGGTTGTCGGGATACGGATTGATCGCGCGCATCTGGCCGGTCGCATGGTCATACCGGGTGATGAGGCCGCCGTAGCTGCCGGCATAGAAGATGTTCGGGTTGCGCGGATCGGACGCGATGTACCCGCTTTCGCCGCCGCCGACGTCGTAGAAGGCATCCGCTTCACCGGGAGCGCTCGAGACACAGGCCGTGCTGCTGTCCTGCTGCGCGCCGCAGACGTCGTACGGGACCTTCGTCGTCGCGATCACGTGGTAGAACTGGCCGGTCGGGTAATCCTGCGCCGTCCACGTCTCTCCCCCGTTGATGGAGACGTTCGCGCCGCCGTCATTGCTTTCGATCATCCGGTTCGTGTCCGTCGACGCAATCCAGAGGTCGTGGTCGTCGCCGTGTGGCGTCCGGATCGGCTTGAACGTCTTGCCGCCGTCGGTGGAGCGGTACATGCCCGTGTTCAGCACGTACACCTCGTCCCTCACCTTGGGATCCGCGTAGATGCGCGAATAGTAGAACGCGCGCTGCCGCAGGTCGCGATCGCTGTTGGTCAGCGTCCAGGTGGCGCCCGCATCGTCCGACACGTACACGCCGCCTTCAGCGGCTTCCACGATCGCGTACACGCGGTTCGGATCCATCGGCGACACCGACACGCCGATCTTGCCGATGACGCCGGCCGGCAGCCCCGGATTCCGCGTCAGTTCGGTCCAGTGCCCGCCGCCATCGGTCGTCTTGAAGAGGCCACTGCCCGGCCCGCCGCTCGACATCGAATAGGGGGTGCGATTGGCCTCCCAGAGCGAGGCATAGAGCACCTGCGGGTTGTGGGGGTCTATCGAGATGTCGATCGCACCGGTCTTCTCGTCACGGTACAGGACCTTGTTCCAGGTCTTCCCGCCGTCGGTGGATTTGTAGACGCCGCGGTCCGCATTGGATCCGTACGGATGCCCGAACGCCGCCGCATAGACGATGTCGGGATTCGTCGGGTCGATGCGGATCTTGGCGATCACCTGCGTGTTGGCGAGCCCCATGTGTGTCCAGCTCTTGCCAGCGTCGGTGGACTTGTAGATCCCATCGCCCATGGCGATGTCGCCGCGGATCTCCGACTCGCCCATGCCGATGTAGACGATGTCCGGGTTGGAGGGGGCGACCGCGACGGCGCCCACTGAGGAATACTTCAGGTATTTGTCGGTGACCGGCTTCCAGGTCGTGCCGCCGTCGGTCGTCTTCCAGAGCCCGCCGCCGGTGGCGCCGAAATAGTATTCGTGGGGGCGCGCATCGCTGCCAGCGACGGCGATCGACCGCCCGCCGCGGTTGGGTCCGATGTTGCGCCAGGTCAGCCCGCTGAACGGCATCATGCTGGCCGCCGGCGCGGCCGCCGTCTGGGCGCGCGACAGGCCGCCAGGGGTGAAGCCGTAGCCGAGAGCCAGCGCGGCGGCCAGGGCGACCGTCGCGTATCGAGCCTTGCGGAAATGGGTCATGGAGAGCCTCCTTCGGTTGGGCGGGGTCGGGGCGGAGCCCCGATAGATCATCCTATGGCCGATATCCCGTACGGGACAAGCCGGGCTTCTGCGACCTTGTCTATGGACCGTTCGGGGGTTTACACTAGAACTTTCGGGGAGGATGCCCCATGTTTGGCGATATCGGTACCGGGGAACTGCTGGTCATTTTCATCATTGCGTTGCTGGTGTTCGGACCGCGCAAGCTGCCCGAGCTCGGCAAGTCGCTCGGCCGCGCCATCAACGAGTTCAAGAAGGCGTCATCGGAGCTGCGGAGCAAGATCGAGGAAGAGATCGAGCACGAGCAGGTGACGACCAGCACGCCGGCGCCCACGCCCGCCCCGACGCACGAGGCCGACGAGCCTACCGACAGCACGCACCTGCAGGTGTCGTAACCGGGCTCAGGCCAGCAGATCGCGCAGATAGGGCTTCGACTTCACCACGACTCGGTTCTTTCCCCGATGTTTCGCGCCGTAAAGCGCCTCGTCGGCGCGCTGCATCAGGCTCGCCGCCGTATCCCCCGCCGACAGCTCTGAGACCCCGCAGCTCACCGTCACGGTGAACAGGCACCGCTCCTCCCCTTCACCCGCGTCGAACCGCGACTCGGCAATCTTGGCGACCGTCCGGCACATGCGCGCTTCGAACTGGCGGACCGTCGCGTCGAGCGCGAGCAGGGCGAACTCGTCGCCGCCGAGCCGGGCCACCATGTCGCTCGAACGCACCGAGCGCGCGAGGGTGCGGGCCACGCTGATGAGGACCTGGTCGCCGGTGAGGTGACCGTGCTGGTCGTTGATCGCCTTGAAGCCGTCGATGTCGACGATGGCGAGGACGAAGCGGAGCTGCGAGTCGGCGGTCCACTGCTCCAGGGTGCGGTCGAAGGTCTGGCGGTTGGTGAGCTGCGTCAGCCCGTCGAGCGAGGCCGCCTCACGGGTGCGGACCAGCTGCGATTCGAGCACCTGCACGCGGTTCGCGAGGGCTTCGTAGGTCTCGTCGCGCGTCTGCTGGCGCTCGGCGACGAGGCGCTTCAAGGCTTCCGCTTCGTCGGTCACCCGCCGCTTGAGCGTGCGCAGCTCGTCGAGCTCGAGCAGCGCTGCGAAGCGATCGGCCGAGAGCAGGAGGTCCTTGTCGAAGCCCGTGCCATCGCCGGCCAGCGCCGCCAGCGTGTCGCGAAGCAGCTGGATGACGGCCCCGATTTCGCGGTGCTGTTCGTTATGCAGCGCTTCGGCGCGTTCAAAGAAGTTGCGGCACCCCGTGAGACATTCGGTGCTGAGCCGCTCGAGGCCCGGGGCGGTCTGTTCCTGCGCCAGCCGTGTGCGATAGCCGTCGAGCTGCTCGCGAAACCGGGTGTCGGCCCCGCCCGGCATCTGTGGCGCAATCTCGTCCACGAGCATCAGCAACTCGTCGACGAAGACTTCGAAGACCGCAGGCAGACCGGCAGCGCTCACGTCCGATGGACGCAATCCCAACCCGATGAAACGACTGTGAGCCGGCCGATCGACCGTCGACATACCTCGATTGTCCCTACGTGTCATCGGCAGCCGGATGGCCGCGCATGAATGGCTGAGGTGGAGGCTTGAACTACTGCGGGTCGAGCTGGGCGTCCAGCTTGAACTGGATGATCAGCTCGTCCTTGATCTTGATGGTCCCCATCGCCGCCGTGACCGGCTGAATCCCGAAATCGGTCTGCCGAATCGACACCGATCCGCTCGCCAGGATATCGGTGTTCGAGGTCTGGACCGTGACGGGCAGCTCGACCACGCGCGTCACGCCGTGGAGGGAAAGGTCGCCACTCACCGTGTAGCGGGAGACGTCGGCCTGCGTCTCGGGGGCGGCATCGGCGGCCGGCTGAATCGCCCGCGACATGAAGGTAATGGTCGGATACTGCTCGACGTCCAGCACCCTCGGGCCGAGCATCGTCATCTGGATCTCCGGGATGTCCTGGGGATTCTCGCCTCGTCCGCTCAACTTGAGGGCGGCCGCCTGGAAGACGATCCGGACGACGGTGTCGCCCGGACTGTCGGGATCGATGCGGAGGCTGCCGAAAAACGAGGGCGCCACGATCTCGTGGTCGTGGCCGGCAAAGCCGAAACTGCTGTCGCGGCTGACGTGAATCCGGACATCGCTCTGGGCCGGCACGAGCGTCCAAGCCTGCGGCTGCGGCCTGTTGCCCGCGGCCGTGAGGGGGCCGCCGAGGAACACGACGGCGGCGACACAGGCGGCAAGCAGCCGGGCGGCAGACAGGGCTCTGGACATGCCGATCGTCCGTACACTTGCACATCTGCTGCCCGCCCCGCGCCAACCCCGGCTGTGATGTACAATCGGGCCGCTTTGCCCTCGTTCGAAGCTCGTCGCCACTCCTTCAGGAGGTTCGATATGTTACGCGCGCACCGCGGGCTGGTGGTCCTGGCCCTCGTGCTCCTGCTCGGCTTGTTCTTCCTCCCCGCCCGGTTCCACGCCCAGTCGCCGGCACCGGATCGGACGCGGGCGGTTTCCGGCCAGGTGCCTTCGATCGACGCGCGCACCGCGGGCATGCAGCGGATGGATGGGCTCTTTCCGTTGTACTGGGACGCGAAGACGGGCTCGCTGTTCCTCGAAATTCCGCAGCTCGATACCGAATTCTTCTATACGGAAGGGCTCGCCGCCGGACTCGGCTCGAACGACATCGGGCTCGACCGAGGCCAGAGCGGCGGCGCGAAGATTCTGGAGTTCCACCGCGTCGGCAACAAGGTGCTGATGGAGCAGCAGAACCCCTCCTTCCGCGCCGTCAGCAACAATCCGGCCGAGCGGAAGGCGATCCACGACGCGTTCGCGCAGTCGGTGATCTGGGGCTTCCAGGTCGCCGCTGCGACGAACGGGCGGATCCTGGTCGACGCGACCGATTTCTTCCTGCAGGACGTCTACGGCGCCGCCTCGCACCTGGGCAATGGTTACCGCGTCGACCGGACGCGCAGCGCCATCTACCTCCCCTCGACCACGGCCTTCCCGCAGAACACCGAAGTCGAAGCGACGCTGACCTTCGTGCGCGACGGCGCCGGCGGCGGGCGCGGCGGCGGTGCCGCCGGTCCGGCGCAGGGACCGACGTCCATCGACGAGCCACCCACACCGCCGGGCGGGCGCGGCGGCGGGCTCTTTTCGGGATCGGTGGCCAGCGTGTCGCCGTCAGCGGCTGCGGTGACCTTGCGCGAGCACCACTCGTTCGTGCAGCTTCCGGACGACGGGTACACACCGCGCGCGTTCGACCCGCGCTCCGGCTACAGCGATGTCACCTACCAGAACTACAGCGTGCCGCTCGGGACGTCGATGACCACGCGGGTCATCCGCCGCCACCGCCTGAAGAAGGTCGACCCGACGGCGAAGATCAGCAACGCCGTGCAGCCGATCGTCTACTACATCGATCCCGGCGCGCCCGAACCGATGCGGACCGCCCTCATGGAAGGGGTCGGCTGGTGGAACCAGGCCTTCGAAGCGGCCGGCTATCGCAATGCCTTCCAGGTGAAGCTGCTGCCGCCCGATGCGGATCCGATGGACATCCGCTACAACATCGTCAATTGGGTCGCGCGATCGACCCGCGGCTGGAGCACGGGCGGCGGCTTCACCGATCCGCGGACCGGCGAAATCATCAAGGCGGTCGTCACGCTCGACTCGCTGCGCGTGCGGCAGGACTACCTGATTTTCGAAGGCCTCCTCTCGCCGTACGCCCCGGGCGAGAACACGCCGACCGTTCTGGCGGATGCGGCGCTGAAGCGCATTCATCAGCTCGGCTCGCACGAGGTCGGCCACACGCTCGGTCTCGGCCATGAGTACTACGACAGCAGCAAGGGCTGGATTTCGGTGATGGACGATCCGCACCCGGTCGAAACGCTGAACGCGGATGGCACGATCGACCTGTCGAACGCGTACGCCACGCACATCGGCGACTGGGACAAGGTCACGATCGATAACGGCTACCAGGACTTCCCCAAAGGGACGGACGAGAAGGCGGCGCTCAAGAAGATCCTGGACGATGCCTGGGCGCAGGATCTGCGGTACCAGTCCAATCAGGACATGGACGTCAATCGCAAGGTCGATCAGTGGGTGAGCGGGACCGACGTCATCAGCGAGCTCGGACGCGAGATGAAGATCCGTCGCGCCGCACTGAGCCGGCTCGGCGCCAACTCGATCCAGGACGGCCAGCCGATGGCGACGGTCGAAGACGTGCTCGTGCCGATCTACATGTATCACCGCTTCGCGGTGGAGGCGACGGCGTCGGCCCTCGGCGGCCAGGACTACATCTACGCGATCAAGGGCGATGGCCGGACGCCGTTCACGCCCGTGCCGGCGGCCGATCAACAGCGCGCGCTCGATGCGCTGGCCACCACGCTGAAGCCGTCGGAGCTCACCGTGCCGGATTCAATCCTCAAGGCGATTCCTCCGAGGCCGAGCGGCTATCCCTGGCATCGCGAGCTCTTCCCGCGCACGACGGGCGGAGCCTTCGATCCGCTGGCGCCGCCGCGCGTGGCCGCCGACATGACGGTCGGCTTCGCCCTGGAGCTGGATCGCGCCTCGCGGCTCGTCGCGCAACACGCGGTCGATTCCACGTTGCCCGGTCTCAGCGACGTGATCGACAGCCTCGAGAAGGCCACCTTCGACGCGCAGACCGCCAACAGCTACGAGGCGGAAGTGCGGCGGATCGAGGAGCGCGTGCTCGTCGATCGACTGAGCTGGCTCGCGGCCGATTCCTACAACGATCAAGTGCGCGCGACGGCGGCGTTCAAGCTCACCAAGCTGGCGGACCGCCTCAAGGCGGCCAACGCGGGTGACGAAGCCGACCAGGCCCAGAACGCGCTGTTGGTCGCGGACATCACGCGGTTCCTCGCGAGGCCGTACGCGCCGATTCAGCCCCGGTATGCGCCCGACGCGCCGCCCGGAGCGCCGATCGGCGAGCCGGCGATGGAGTTCCTGGCGCCGCCGCCCGCCTGCGGCTGGAGCCCGGCGCATCCGGACTTCTGGACCTGGGGCGGACCGGGCTTCTAGGCGCCTGTCCTCGCCGGACGATCGGAGTGACCTCTGGGGGCGTCGTGCAGGCGCCCCCAGAGTCGTTTTCAGGCCGTCTCCCGCTGGCATTTCCGTTGCTCTCATCCACGACGCCTGCCGGGAGGACCGTCGTGCGTTCGAGAACCGTCGTGGTGACGATGGCCGCCGCCGCGTGCGCGCTCCTGTTGAGCGTGCCCGCCTCGGCGCAGTACCATCGCCGCGGGCACGTCCGTGCCGACATCGTGGTTGGGCCCGGTCCATGGGGGCCGTGGGGACCCTGGGGCTCGTTCTGGCCGCCGTACTACCCGCCCTATCCTCCGTATCCGCCCTACGCGTTCTACGGACGCGTGGACGACACGGCTCACCTCAAGACGGAGATCGAGCCGAAGCAGGCGCGGATCTACGTGGATGGCTACTACGCCGGGATCGCCGACGACTTCGATGGTCTGTTTCAGAGTCTCGCCGTCGCGCCGGGGCCGCACGACATCACGGCGTACCTGGAGGGTTATCGAACGACCACGCGGCAGATGTACTTCGGACCGGATGCGGGACTGAAGCTGCGTCTCAGGCTGGAACCGCTGCGTCAGGGCGAGACGAGCGAGGCGCCTCCGCAACCGCACCGCGCCGCGCCTCTCACGCCGGGCGTCCCGACGGCAGCCCCGCCCCCGCCGCCGCTGCCTCCGTCGCAGGAACCCCCGGCGCCTCCCGCGTCTTCACCGGAGACGGCCGCACCGCCGTCGGAGGCGGCAGGCTTCGGCGCGGTCTCAATCTCAGTGCAGCCGGCCGACGCCGAGATCTCGATCGACGGGCAGCCGTGGACCGGCAGCGCGGCCGAGCAGCCGCTCGTCGTGCAATTGGCCGAAGGGCCGCACACGATCGCGATCGGCAAGGCCGGCTATCGCCCGTTCTCGATCCATGTCGAAGTAACGAGCGGCGAGACGACGCCGATCAACGTCCGGTTGCCACGGATGTGATCGCCAACTAATTGATGCTGAACACCAACACCTTCGCAGGATCCGTTGCGTGGGCGGGGACTGACACGAAATAGCGGTGCAGGTCGGGGGCCAGTTCGCCGTCGCGGGCATCGGGTCCGGTGGTGACGTGGCCCAGGCTCTTGAACTGGTCGCCCTCGCCTTCCTGGTAGACGTCGACGGCGCCCTTGGCGCCACCGCAGGCGGCGTACAGGCGCCGGCTGAGTGAGTCGAACGCCAGGTCGTCGACGCCGGCGTCGATCGGGAGCGCCTTGATCTCCTGCCCGTTCTCGGTGTTGAAGACCACGATCTGCCCGTTCCGGCAGCCCACGAACAGGCGATGCGCGCCTTCGTCGAGCGCCATCGCCACGTTGTCCTGCCCCATCGTCACGGGCCACTTGGCGACGATCGCCCACTTCTCGCGATCGATCACGTCCACTTCGTGCTTGGCGGTGTTGTTCACGTAGATGAGCGGCCCCTCGGTCTCGAGCGCCATCGCGCCGAGCGCGTCGCCGTCGATCTCCATGTCCGTTCCCTTGTAGCCGGAGGAGGTGTCGACCATGTTGAAGAGCGAGGTCTTCTTCTTCGGATCGGGGCCGGAGCTGTCGACGTACAGCAGCTTCGATTCGGGGTCGTAGCCGATGGCGTCCGCGTTCGGCATGAGCGGCACCGCGGATTTCACCAGGCTGCGCCGTGTCGAGGTGACCGACCGGTAGCTGGTGCCGTCGTACACCTTCACTTCGCCCGTCTCGCCGTCGATGATGTACAGGCTTCCGAGATCCGGCCGATAGAGCACCGCGCGCGGCTGGCCGAGGCCGGTGATGGTGTGGACGAGCGTGCCGCTCTGGAGATCGATGACGAGGACGGCGTGCGCGGCGTCCGCCGCCAGGAACAGCCGGTGCCCCGGCACGTCGATGCCGAAGTGATCGAGGTTCCCCGTGATCGTCGCCGGCAGCGTGATCGTCTGAACGAGCGTGAGCGGTGCGCTCTTCTGGGCGGCCACTCCTCCCGCCAACCCGAACACCGCCAGCACCACCATGAGCGCCTGTTTCACCGCACACCTCCAGCCCGACCGGCGGGCTCGCTCACTGTAGCACGTCTGCCTGGCGGTCGGCTGCTGGCGCGAGACGGCGCGTGCCGGCCGGATTACCGGGCCGGCGTGGCGGGTCGGGGCGGCACGAGCGTCGGATCGACGGCGCCTGTCCGCACGATTTCGAGGAGCTTCGGCACATAGCGTCGGTGTGGACAATTCCCCATCCGGATCGTCAGGTTCCGGCTCATCGCCTTGCCGATCGGGAACGTCTCGGCGGTCTCGGGATACACGCCGATGATCGCGATCGTGCCGGCTTTCGCGACGCTCTCGATAGCCCAGTCGAGCACCTGGGACGGCGCATCGCCGGGTTGCCACAGGTCCCCGCGCGGCGAGGCGTCCGGCGCGAGGCTGCGCTGCCCGCCCGCAAAGCGCTTCTGCTCTGCCCGGCTCCGCTCGCCGGGGCCATGGTGCGGCGTCACGGCGTCCACGCCGACCTGCATGCCGGGCATCGTGCAGGCGCTATACGAGCCAGTGGGCGAGCAGAGAGGCGAGCCAGAGGAAGACGGTGAATCCGATCACATCCTGGAAGGCTGTCTCGAATGGTCCGGCTGTCGCGGCGGGATCGAAGCCGAGGCGCTTGGAGAGCATCGGAATGACGGTGCCCATTACGCCCGCAGCGATGATCGCGCACGTCATCGAGACACCGACGACGATGCCGAATGGCACGTGGCGCGACCAGACAACGGCGACAATGGCGAGTGAGACGCCAGCCACGAGCGCGATGGTCAGGGCCGTGGTCAATTCACGCCGCACGGCGTGGGCCCAGTTGTCGAGCGAGACGTGGCCGGTGTCGAGTCCCCGCACCACGATCGCGGCGGCCTGCAGGCCGACATTGCCCGATACCGCCGAGATGACGGGCATGAACGACGCCAGCAGGATGACCTCGCGAAGGACGCCGTCGAACCTGGCGATGATGACTCCCGCGCAGAGCTCGATGGCCATCGTCCCCATGAGCCATGGCAGGCGAAGGCGCGCGACCTGGGCTGGCGTGCGCCGGTCCATTTCGGCGGCGTCGGATCCCACAAGGCCCGCGTAGTCCTCGTTGAACTCTTCCGACAGCACGTCGAGGACATCGTCGACGGTGACGATGCCGACGAGCCGCCCGCCGCCGTTCACGACCGGGATCGCCAGCAGGTCGTAATGCCCAATCAGCCGGGCCGCATCCTGCTGGTCGGTTTCGGGCGCGACGGTGATGACCTCGCGCGTCATGATGCTGTCGACTGAAACGTCCGGCGTCGCCAGCAGCAGGTCGCGAATGCTGCAGACGCCCGCGAGCTGCTGGGCCGAATCGAGCACGTAAATCGTCGTCACGGTCTCGACCGACGGAGCCACGGCCCGGAGATACTCGATCGCGCGTCCCACCGTCGTTCCGGTCGGCACCGCCGCGAACTTCGTCGTCATGAGGCGGCCAGCCGTTTTTTCGGGGTACTCGAGGAGCTGCTCGACGTCGCGCGCGCTCGGCTCCGGCATGAGCGACAGGAGGCGCTTCCCTTCATCCCCGGCCTCGGCCACGACCTCGGCGGCTTCGTCCATCGGGAGCCGCCGCAGCATCGCCAGCATCCGGCGTGTGGGCGTGGTCTCCACCAGGTGCCGGTTGGTCTCGGGCGACACCTGCGACAACGCCTCGGCAGCGTGCACGTCGTCGATCAACGAGAAGACGCGCTCCGCCTCCGGGAGCGTGAGCTCATCGAGGATGACGGCCAGGTCGGACGGGTGCAGCCCTTCGATCAGCGCGGGGATCCGGCGCACGTTCATCGCGCGTCCATGCTGGCCAAGCGCCTCGCGGATCTGTTCGATCAGCGTATCGTGCATGGGTCAAACTCGGCATCGTAGCGCGAGACGAGGGAGAGCGTCCAGGTATTGACGTGCGGGCGCGGGCCGTAGTGCCCGCGCTACGACCCGTGGACGAGGCTGCGGTAGCGGGCGCGGAGCGAGCCGGTGGTCGCCCCGCCGCCTTCGAGGAGCTTGCCGTTGCGGAGCACGGCCATGCGGTCGATCACGCCTTCGGCAATGTCGAGATCGTGCGTCGCGAGGAGAATCATCCGCCCCGCCGAGCCCAGGCCCCGCAGGCGCTCGATGAGGGCGTGCGTCGACGCATCGTCCAGTCCGGTGAAGGGTTCGTCGAGGAGCAGCAAGCGCGGATCGTGCAGGAGGGCGCGCTCGAGGGCCAGGCGCTGCCGCATGCCGCGCGAGAACCCGGCAATCGGCTCATCGGCGCGCGACGCCAGCCCGGCACGTTCGAGCGCGTCGTTCACCCGCTCGTCCACCGCAGGCACGCTGTAGAGCTTGCCGAAGAAGGTGAGATTCTCGCGAGCCGTGAGCTCCGGGTAGAGGTAGAGATCGTGTCCGAGCACGCCTATCCGCGCTCGCAGCGCGGGTCCCGCGCTCGCGGCGGTCCAGTCCCCGTAGCAAACCGCGCCGGCCGACGGCGCGAGCAGCGTGGCGACGATGGCGAGGAGGGTGGATTTGCCGGCGCCGTTCGGGCCGAGCAGCCCGAAAATTTCACCAGTTTTGCAGGTCAGCGAGACGTGCGAGAGGGCGCGCCGGCGTTCGAAGACGCGTGAGACGTCTTCGATGGTGAGGCGATCGAAGTCGATCAAGCGGCGATTCCCGGATCACCCGTGCCAGACTCGTCCTCGATCTGCCCGTAGATGCGTTCCAGGCGCGCCAGCAGCTCCGCGCGGCGGCCGCGATAGCGATCGTCGCTGATCCCGCCGGTCGTGTGCTGCTCTTCGAGTGCGACGAGATCGGCGAACAGCCGTTCGCGTTGTTCGGCCAGGCGCTGCGCCCGCACCTCATTCTCTTTCGGACGCCTGGCGGTCACCACCGCCACGATGCCGATGATCCCGAGCGCGATCGCCAGCCCCAGCGACACGTGCAGCGGGAACCGGCTGTGGAACGGCAGCCCCGTGAGGGTGATCGTGAGCGGAGTACCGGCCGTGAGCTCCGGGCCGGTGCCCGCGACGTACACCTCGCCCTTGTCGGGAACCTCTCGCTGATTGTCGACTTGCGGCGACTTGAAGTTCAGATTGCCGATGCGGCGCGCGACCACGGCGACCTGCTGAAGGTCCGCGGGGACCGTCTGCGCGATGTGCAGCTCGCCGGTGTCGTACGAAATGACCGTGCCGACCTCGAGCAGGGTTTCACCGGGCGCGAACGGGCCGTGCACCGCGATGTGGTTGCCGTTCACCGTCGCCTTCGCCGTTGAACCCTGCAGGAGCGCGGTCCCCTGCCCTTCGGGCGGCATGTCGAGGAGCAGCGGCGAGGCGGGCTGCGCGGGCGAGGCTTCGTTGTTGATGATGTCGAGCAGATAGAACACCTGGACGTCGCCGTCGCCCGGATCGATCACGATGCGCGACTGGCCGCCGAAGAACACCGTGCCCGGAATGGCTTTCGCCGCTCCCGCTCCTGACGCGCCTGGCGCATCGCCGACGAGCATCAGGATGGCGCCGCCGCGCCCCGGCACCGGAAACGACTGCGACGTGAGCTGCACGCCGTCGAGGGTCGTCGACGCCTGCACGATCGTGCCGGGCGGAAACGCCGTGAAGGTGGCGTGCCCTTGCGCGTCGGTGTTGAGCGTCTTGCTCTTGGTCTGCGACTTCAGCGTGACCGGCTGGTTCACCGCGTTGTCGGTGAGGCTGCCGCGCACCACGCGGACGACGACGGTGCTGTCGGGCACGCTCGTGTCCGGCCGGGGAATGCCGGACATCTGGTGGATGTCGGGCATTTGCGCGCGCAGAGGCATCGCCCAACCGGCGATGGCCAGGATCGCCAGCGCCAGGGCAACCGCCGACGGCCGGCACAAAGGCCGGCCGCGACGCCGGATGGAGGGGATCTTCACGCGATCTTCTGTCCGCATGCCTTGCAGAATCGGGCGTCAGCCTCGTTGAGGGCCCGGCAGCCGTCGCACACCACCGTGTCGCGGCCGGATGGCTCCGGTGCCTCGACGCGCGCGGCGCCGGACGCCGCCTTGCTGACGGGCGCCGGCCGCTGTGCGAGCCGCGCGTGCAGCTCGCGCTCAATCTGTTCGCGGTAGCCATCGCCGGCTTCGAGCTGACGGATGATGCCAGCCGCGCGGCTGCGCAGCCGTGTCGTCATTTCCTGGACGTCGGCGTCCGACACCTTCTTCATGGCGTAGTCGAATTCGAACTCCTTGATGGCGCGCAGGATCAGCAGCTTCTGACGCTCGAGCGAGGTGCGCGTGCGGCGGCCGACCATCACCGTCCGGTCGCCAGCATCCTGTCGCACGAGCGGCTGCAGCGTCCGGAACACCGCCAGGCCGGCGATTCCCGCGGCCGTGATGACGAGGAACAGCATCACGAGCCGCTGGACCGATGCGCCGCGCGACGCCACGAGGACCGCCGTCGCGGCCGCCAGGATGACCAGGGCGAAGAAATGCCACGGCAGCAGCCCAGAGCTGGCTGCTTTGTCGTGCTTCGGCGCCTCGGTGTCCCGTGCTTCCCGGCTGCGGGCTGCGTCAGTCGAGATTGCGGAGCTCATCATCCAGCTGTTCTTCGGTGTGCTTGTCCATCACGGTCGTTGAGGTGTCGGTCGGCTCCGGACGATGCGACCAGCGGATTGCCGTGAACCCCACCAGGGCGATGCCCGAGGCACCCAGGAGATAGGGGAAGAGCCAGGCGAGCCGATTGAAGCCGCGATCGGGTGGCACCAACAGGATGTCCTGGCCACCGTAATACTTGACCATCGCCTCCAGCACCTGATCGTGCGACATCCCCTGATCGACGAACTTCCTGATCTGGGCCCGCTCGTCGTTCCAGTAGGCACACGTCGGCTGGTCCTGGCAGTCGAAGACCGATCCCCGGCACCCGCACTGGCACAGCACGTCCTTCTCGACCCGCTCGAAGAGCGCCTGGTGCTGCGGCGTATCCGCCGGCGGTGCCTTGGTCTGGGCCCGCGCCGTCGTGGCCGACAACCCGAGCGCCAGCAGCACGATGAGCCCCGTGGTCGCGGCCTCGGCCGGCAGCTTCGAGAGGGCGAACGCAAACGCCTGCTCCGGCAGGAGGGCGATGCCCGTGCCGATGGCGAGGATGCTGAAGCCGAACCAGATCCAGTCGACCAGCGGATTGATCACGATGTGCAGGTTCGCGGACTGATCCGAGAGATCGTACGACGCCAGTACCAGGTACAGATCCCCGCTCATCGAACGCCGCAGCGCCACTTCCGTGGTCGGCTCGCTCTCGTGCTTCCGGTAGAAGAAGCGCGAGGGATGCAGCGTGTCAATCCGCTGACCGTTCTCGAAGACGGCCATCTGCGCCGAGACGGTCTGTTTCCGCCCATCGTCCGACACGGCGATGCCGGTGTTCTCCACCGTGAACGCGCCGAGCGTCGCCTTCTGCCCCGGCTTGAGCAGGACTTCGATGTCCTTCTTGAAGCCCTGCCCGGCAAAGCCGAGGAAGATGAGCGCGATGCCGAGATGGATGACGTAGCCGCCGTACCGGCGCTTGTTGCGCGAGACGATGCCGATCATCGCCGTCAGCAGGTCGGTCCCGGTCGAGGTTTGCCGGACGCGCGCGCCGCGCACGAACTCCTGCACGATCGTGACACCCACGAATGCGCAGAGCGCGAAGCACAGCAGCGACTGCCACACGTGCATGCCGAGCGCGAAGACCGTGACGAGCGTGACGAGCGCCGCCGCCGTCGGCCAGGTGAACTGATGGAGCAGGTTGCCGACGGTGGATTTCCGCCACGCGAGCAGCGGCCCGACGCCGGTGAGGAACAGCAGGATGAGGCCGATGGGCAGCATCCATTGATCGAAGAACGGCGGCCCGACCGTGAGGCGCTGTCCCGTGATCGCTTCGCTCAGCGTCGGAAACATCGTGGCGAAGAGGACGAAAATCGCCGTGAACAGGAGAATCCAGTTGTTGGCGAGGAACGCCGCTTCGCGCGACACCCACGAGTCGAGCTCGTTGCGGTTCTTCAGCAGCGGTAACCGGTAGATCAGCATGCCGAAGCTGACGACCAGGATCGCGATCATGAAGCCGGTGAAGAGCCACGCCAGCTGCTTGTCCTCGCCGAAGGCGTGCACCGATTGCACGACACCCGACCGGGTCATGAAGGTGGCGAAGATGGTGAGGAAGAACGTCATGATCACAAGGATCATGTTCCAGACGCGCAGCATGCTGCGCCGCTCCTGCACCATCACCGAGTGCAGGAAGGCCGTGCCGGTGAGCCATGGCAGCAGCCCCGCGTTCTCTACTGGATCCCAGCCCCAGAAGCCCCCCCAGCCGAGCTCTTCATAGGCCCAGATCATCCCGAGGATGAGGCCGAAGGAGAGGAACAGCCAGGCGATCATCGTCCAGCGCCGCACCGCCCGCATCCAGATGTCGTCGAGATAGCCGGTGAAGAGCGCCGCCATGCCGAAGGCATACGGAATCGTCATCCCGACGAACCCCGTATACATCGACGGCGGATGGATCGCCATGTAGGGATCCTGCAGCAGCGGGTTCAGCCCCTGGCCATCGGCGGGCGCGGCCGTCAGGTACGTCGTGAACGGGTTCTTGTGGACGATCATCACGTAGAGGAAGAACATCTCCACCACGGAGATGACCGCCACCACGTAGGGAATGAGCTCGCGGTGCCGCTCCCGGTTCACGTAGACGGCAATGGAGCCGAAGACCGCGAGCAGGAACACCCACAGCATGATCGAGCCGTCGAGTCCGCCCCAGAACGCCGTGATCTTGTAGAAGAGCGGCTGCACGCTGTCGGAGGCGTGGGCGACGTAGCGGATCGTGTAGTCGCCAGTCACCAGCGCGTCGATGATGATGGCCGAGGCCAGCGACATCATCGCGGCGACCAGATAGAACGCGCCCGTGCCGCTCTCGATCAGCCGGCGCGACCGGCGCCGCGCGCCCGCCACGGAGGCCACGGTCGCGTAAGCACCAACGACGAAGCTGGCCAGGAGAAGAAAGGACCCGAGTGGAGCCAGGGAAGCAGTCATACAGATGGAGTACCGCAGTCGCCGCGGCAGCGACCACCGGGATGGACGGACGATGTCACATCCCGGCGCTCGCCGTCTTCAGCGTTTTCTTTTCTGGATCGTACTTCGACGGACACTTCGCCATCACGCCGTCCGCCTGGACGTGGAAGCCGTCGGGCTCGAGCGTCCCCTTGAGCACCACCTCCGCGCTGTCCTTGAACGTGTCCGGCACGACGCCCGTGTACATGGCCGTGACGATCTTGCCGTTGTTCTGAACCTTGAAGCGGTACTGCAGCGTGTCCGGCTTGCGCAGAATCGATTCGGGCACGACGAACCCATGCAGCTGAAGGCGCTTGCCTTCCCACTGCGCCGGGTGGGCCATGACCTCGTCCACGTGCTCGTAGTACTCCGTGCCGTTCCTCAGCGTTGCCCAGAGCAGACCGCCAAAAGCCAGCAGGAGCACGGCCGTGGTAATCCCGATTTTGAGCCCTCGATGTCTCATATGAAATCCGCGGAAAAACCCTTTGAACAGGATAGTCCCCCACGTCCCGCGGGTCAATCGCTCAGTTGTTAACGATTGTCAGGCTTGTCTGCGTCTGGAGACGTGAGGACCCGATCGTCGGCCCCTATCTGCCGCAGCAGCCGTATCACCGTCGAGATCGGGAGCCCGACGACGTTCCCGTACGAGCCTTCTATCCGCTCGACAAAGCGCGAGGCCAGACCCTGGATCGCGTAACCGCCGGCCTTCCCGCGCCACTCCCCGCTCGCCACGTACCACGCGATCTCATCCGGGCCGAGCGGTCGCATGTACACGACTGTTTCATCGAACGCGGAGACCTGCCGATCGCCGCGCGCGAGCGCCACGCCGGTGAGCACCCGGTGCGCGCGCCCGCCGAGTGCCGCGAGCCACTCGCCCGCCTCGTCGCCGTCGCCCGGTTTTCCGAGGATGCGCCCGTCGGGCGCCACCACGGTCGTGTCCGCGCCGAGCACGATCGCGTGGGTGCGCTGCCGCGCCGCCGCTGCGGCTTTCTCGAGCGCGAGACGAACGACATACGCCTCAACCGGTTCCCCGGCATGATGCGATTCGTCAAGGTCGACCGGGAAGACGTCGAACGCGAAGCCCGCCGCGGCGAGCAGCGCCGCGCGGCGCGGGGACGCAGAGGCAAGCAGCAGACGCACGGGCGCTAATGATATACACTGCGGGCATGCCAGCGCGACGACCGGGAACGCCAGCCATCGTGCCGGCGGGCTCGGATCCGTTCGTGCCGCTCCAGGCCGTGGTGCCGTCCGCGCTCGGCGCTCTCCTCCGCCAGTCGCCGTACTCCGAAGGAAAATTGGCGTTCGCCTGGCGCGTCGCCGTCGGGCCCGGCATGGATCGCGCCTCGCAGGTTCGCCTCGGTGCCGACGGCCGGCTGCATGTCACGGCGACCGACGCCCGCTGGCAGCGCGAAATCCGGCGATCGGTCGCCATCATTCTTCCCCGCCTCCAGGCCCTGCTCGGCGCGGAAGCCGTGCGTGCGATCGAGGTGAGAACGCGTCCTGATTGAGGGATTCACTACCCTATGTCTCTGCGTGAAGCTGTCATCGTGAGCGCCGTGCGCCTGCCGACCGGCAAGTTCCTCGGCGCGCTCAAGGATTTCAAGGCGACCGAGCTCGGCGCCATGGCCATCAGGGAAGCGGTGGCCCGCGCCGGCATCGACCCGGCTTCGGTCGACGAATGCATCATGGGCAACGTGGTG
>JANWLS010000035.1 GCA_025450765.1 Vicinamibacterales bacterium
CGGCTCGGCGGCGTGATTGCGGCGAACTTTGCGCTCGGCGCCGTACTGCTCATGCACATGGCGGCGATCGCGGCGAAGTTCTTCGACTCCGCCGAGATCATCGAGCTGCACCACGACCAGAAGGTGGATGCGCCATCGGGTACGGCGATCGCTACGGCGCAGGCGATGGCGGCGGCGCGCGGCCGGCCGTTCGTGCGGAATGTGCCGGAAACGCAGACCGTTCCCGGCACGCGCGCTGGTGCGATCGAGGGTGTGACCGTACACAGCCTGCGGCTGCCGGGGCTCGTCGCGCACCAGGAGGTGATCTTCGGTGGCCAGGGGCAGACGCTAACGCTACGGCACGACACGATCGGCCGCGAGTCGTTCATGCCAGGCATCGTGCTCGCGGTCCGCGAAGTGATGCATCGCGAGGAACTCATCATCGGGCTCGACGCGCTTATCGGGCTGGCGTAGGCCCTTCGGCGGCGAGGTCGCGTGCCCATTGTGGGATGCCAGCGTCGGGGACGGCGTCGTAGTTCGGGAAGTACGGCTTGAGGTCGAGCACCGGCGTGCCGTCGATTGCGTCGAGCCCTTCGACGCGGAGGATATTGCGCCGCCGCTTCAGCAGCCGCACCACGGAGACGCCGATCGGGCTCGGTCGCAGCTGACTGCGCGTCGCCAGCACGCCTTGCTCGGGGATGCGCGGGTCGCCGCGCGGGCGGACGCGTATCCGCTGCTCCGACTCCGGCACTTTGTCGAATGCGAAGACGACGAAGATGTGCGAGTAGCCTTCGATGCCATCGAGCAGGTCGAGCAGCTCTGCCCGCACCACGACATCGCTGATGAGATGCGCCCAGCCTTCCGGCCGAGGCGTCCGGACGCCGTTACGGACGATGCCAATCGGCCGGACGCTGACCTGCTCGCGGGGGATCGCGCTGCGTCCGCGGCTGCCGAAGGTCGCGGTGAGCCAATCGAGAAAGCGGCGCCAGTAGTTCACGGCGGCAGTCTATAGTCGATGCTGGATAGCTAACAGCGGGCGGATGGGTTTCGCGACGAGCGTGGAGCCGTCCGGCGGAAGTACAGCGTATCGTCCGGCGCACAAGGCGAGCGGAAGGGTATCGTGAAGAGTTGAAGAGTACTCTCGTCGTCCTGCTGCTATTGGGGGTGGCCGGCGCGCTTCGCTGCGACCGCGCGCAGCCGCTGGCGCCGGCCCCGCTACACGCCAATGCCTCGCGCAAGATCGCAACAACGAAGCCACCGCCGGCCCACCCAGGCTTCAGCTCTATTGCCTTCACAGACGTGCTACAGGGCTGGGTTGTTGGCGCGGGCGTGGTCGCCAGCACACGCGACGGCGGCGCGACATGGCAGCGCGTTGACGCTCGGCTCGCGAGCGTGCCCACTTTCACCTCCACGGATATCGGGTGGGGCTTGGGGGCTGACGGGCTGGTGCGAACCGTCGACATGGGAAAGACCTGGTCCAATGTCCCAGTACCGCGCGGCGACGTCCAATCGGCCGCCTTCACTGGGAATCGATCCGCGTGGTTGGTCGTCCAGGATCCCGTTACTCGCACGGAAACCCTCCTTCACACGGTAGATGTCGGAGTGCACTGGGACTTCGTCGCGACGCCCGGGCGCCCGCTCCGGCTTTGCGCTCGCGATGATGCGAATCTCTGGCTGATGGCCGCTCAAAACGGATTATTCGAGACGTCCGACGGCGGTCAGAAGTGGGCCAAGGTGGCGCTCCCCATCCCTGTGTCGCAGCGGGACTTCACCGACAGCGGAAGCATATTGAGCTGCGGTCAGGACGACACCTGGGCCGAAAATATCTGTTGTGTGGGCGCCTTCCATCAAGGGGTCGTCCTGTACCGCATGGGCGACCATGACCGGACGTGGTCGGCCGTGCTCACAAATCGAGGCGACCTCGTTCCCGGTATCCCGCAGATCCCATTCGCGGCGCCCGGCGCTGCGTCGTTTCCGTCCGCTACGGTCGGCCTTGTTACCGGCGACTGCGGACCTTGCCAGGCGAATGACCATGCGTCGCTATATGCGACTACCGACGGGGGCGCGAGCTGGCATGCCGAACAGGTACCGCCGATGGGAGACGACCTTACGTGGTCGATCGCGTTCGTCGACGCAGATCATGGCTGGATCGCGACCAGCGGTGGGGGAGTCTTCCACACGGACGACGGCGGCCAAACGTGGCGCTTGCAGTTCGAGTCCTCGTCGTTGCCGGCAGATTAGCTTTCCGGAATGGACGTCCTTAAGAAAGGCACATTGCGGCACGGCCGTTCACGGCTCTGCGTCGGGCGCTTCGACGACGATCCGCAGGCTCTGCGCGGCCGGCATCCCGAGCGTCACATCACGGCCGTCGAGACGCACGGTAATCGTCGAGTTGTAGGACGCGACGTCGGTGACCTTCAGCCGGGCGCCCGGCTTCAGGCCGTTCTTCTCGTAGAAGGACATCAGATCGTGGTCCTCTTCGGCGTCTTCGTTGATGCCGTCGATCGTCCACTCCTCGCCGGAGCGGGCGGTGGCGAGCGGGCGGGTCTTCGGCCGGGAGGCGGGGTCGATGCCGGGGAAGGGGTTGCCGTGCGGGCAGGTCGTCGGGTTGCCGAGCACAGCCATGATGCGCGCTTCGACCCGCGGCGTGATCGTGTGCTCGATGAGGTGCGCCTCTTCGTGCGCGTCCGCCCAGCCCAGGCCGAGGATGTCGACGAGTAGTCGTTCGGTCAGCAGATGGCGCCGCTTGATCGACTCTGCGGCGGCCTGGCCCGCGGGTGCGAGCGTGATCTCTTTCGCAGCGTTGATCTCGACGAGGCCATCGCGCTGCATGCGGTGAACGGTATTCCAGACGGTCGGCGCCTTGACGTTCATCTTCTCGGTCAGACGTGCGGCGATGACGACCCGGCCTTCGCGGGCCTGATCGTAGATCTCCATCAGGTAGTCCTCGATGAGCGAGGATGGTTTAGGGGACATGGCGCCTGATTATAGCCGAGCGGATCCGGCGCTAATGCGCACCGGAACCAGCCCGACAATACCTCGTGGAATGTCAATATAGCCTTGACTAACCCTTCAGTTTAGCATAGGCTAAATCAACTTCTAGCGAGTGCTAGAATAAGACCGGGCAAGCTAGCGGTTTACCACCCCGCAGTCAGGAAGAGGATCCCGCCGACATGAGTGAGTCCCATACGCTACTCCTCGGTCTGATTGCGGGAGGCACGATCCTACTGGGATTGCCGCTGGGCCGGCTCCGCAGCCCGCGACCGGGGCTTCGCCAATTCCTCAACGCGCTCGCCGTCGGCATCCTGACGTTCCTGCTCTGGGATGTACTTGAGCACGCGTTCGAGCCGATCGACACGGCGCTCGGCAATTATCACGCGAACTCTGGCGGTCTCGGTCCGGTCGCCGGCTACGGCACGCTCTTCTTCGTTGGGCTCGTCGTCGGCCTGATGAGCCTCGTCTATTACGAGCGCTGGCTCGAAGGTCGCGCTCGGCCGCGGTCATTGGGTCCCGGTGCGATGACGAGTGGCGAGTTAGCCGTGACGCGCGGTGGCATCGCTTCCTGGTCGGCGGCCCGCCGGCTGGCGCTGTTGATTGCGGTCGGCATCGGCCTCCATAACTTCGCCGAAGGGCTGGCGATCGGCGGCAGCGCCGCCAGCGGCGAAGTGGCGCTTGCGACCGTGCTCGTCATCGGCTTCGCACTGCACAACGCGACCGAGGGATTTGGCATCGTGGCGCCGCTCGCCGGAGAAGCGGAACGCCCGAGCTGGACGTTCCTGCTGGTCATGGGCATTATCGGCGGCGGGCCGACGTTCATCGGGACGGTCGTCGGGCGCCAGTTCTCCAGCGATGCTGTGAGCGTGATCTTCCTGACGCTGGCCGCAGGTTCGATCCTGTACGTCGTCGTGCAACTGCTCGGCGTCGCACATAAGGCCGGGCGCGGCGAGCTGATGTACTGGGGCATCATGGCCGGCCTCGCTGCCGGCTTCATCACCGACATGATCGTCACCGCGGGCGGCGGATAAGCTCGCCGCGCGGGGATCGTCGCTGGTTGCACACGTACGAGCACCGACGAACCAGCCACGATCGTACCGGTTCGCTGCGCATCGTCGCATCGTCCGACGGCATCGACTATTGGTTGATCAACCGCTGCCGGAACCAGTCGACGGTCCGGGCCAGCCCGTCGCGCAGCGGCACCTGCGCGCGCCAGCCGGTGGCGGCGGCGATCTTCTCGGACCAGGCGTAGGTGGCCGGTACGTCACCTGCGCGCTCGCCCAGGTTGTCGATCGGCGTTTCGTAGCCGACGACATCGAAGATCTCGCGGACGACATCGATGATCTTCGTTCCCGTCTCTGAGCCCACGTTGAAGTACTGCAGCCCGCGCAGGCCGAGCACGGCGGTGTGGGCGCGCGCGAGGTCATCGACGAAGATGAAGTCGCGGACGATCTCGCCACCCCAGTAGAGCGGGATCGGCCGCTTCTCGATGGCGGCGCGGATGAAGTTGGGGATGGCGTGGGTCTCCGGCTCATGCAGCTCGTTCGGGCCGTATGGGTTGAAGTACCGCAGGATCAGGGCATCCATATCGTAGAGCTGGTTGTACGTGGCGACAAACGCTTCCGTCGACACCTTCGACGCGCCGTAGGGGTTCGACTGCACGCCGAGCGGGTCGGTCTCGCGGATCGGTAGATTCTGCGGTGTACCGTAGACGGTCGCGCTCGATGAAAACACGATCTTGCCGACGCCGGCGCGCTGCATCGCCTGTAGCAGCCGCACGGAGTTGATGATGTTGTTCTCGGCGAAGACCAGCGGCTCGGTGACGGAGCGTGCGACCTCGATGAACGCCGCCATGTGGATGACGGCGTCGTGGCCGCGCAGCCATGCCGGCAGCTGCGCTTCGTTGCGCAGGTCGCCCTCGATGAAGCGCGCGCCTTCGGGCACGAGCGTGCGAAAGCCTTTCGAGAGGTTATCGAGCACCGTGACGTCGTGATGTTCTTCGAGGAGGACGCGCGTGACGGCCGAGCCGATGAACCCCGCGCCGCCGGTGACGAGGACGCGCACTACGCTTCGAACTTCTTGAACACGAGGCAGGCGTTCTGGCCACCGAACCCGAAGCTGTTCTTGAGCACGACCTTCACATCGACACGGCGTGATTCGTTCGCGGTGTAGTCGAGGTCGCAATCGGGGTCCGGGAACTCCTGGTTGATCGTGGGGTGGACGACGCCCGTGAGGATCGACTGCACGCAGGCGACCGCTTCGATCGCCGCGGAAGCGCCGAGCGTGTGGCCGATGAGCGATTTCGTCGAGCTCATCGGGATGTCGTAGGCGATCTCGCCGAAGACGCGCTTGAGGGCGATCGTCTCGTACTTGTCGTTGGCCTGCGTCGACGTGCCATGCGCGTTCAC
>JANWLS010000036.1 GCA_025450765.1 Vicinamibacterales bacterium
GGCAGACCGGCGTGGCGGCCGCGATCGCCGCGGCCAATGCGGCGCGTTCGCCGCGATTCGCGGATGCGCTCAGCGCGCTTCCGCGCTATCCGCGCGGCGTCCACGAGTTCGAGGAGCTGCCGGTCAAGGAGCTGCTGATGGACGCGCTGAACGCGGCGAAGGCCGCGGGCGCATCTTGGGCGGACGCGCGCATTGGCCGATATCGGCAGAATTTCGTCGGCACCCGAGAGAAGCAGATCGTCCAGGTCGGCGACACCGACTCGATCGGCATCGGCGTGCGCGCGCTCGTCAACGGCGCGTGGGGCTTCGCGGCATCGCAAACGCTGACGGCCGACGGCGTGGCGGCGGCGGCGCGCGAGGCCGCGGCGATCGCCAAAGCCAACCGGATTCCCGGCGCGGCGCCGGTCGTGCTCGCGCCGTCGCCGGCCTATCCGGACGCAACCTGGAAGAGCAGCTACGAGGTCGACCCATTCACGATACCGGTCGAGCAGAAGGCGCAGCTGCTGATCGACGCCAACACCGAGTCGATGAAGGCGCCGAACGTGAAGTTCGTGAACAGCTTTCTTTTCTTCGTCCGCGAGGATCGCAACTACGCGAACACCGACGGATCGATGATCACCCAGACCATCGTGCGGAGCTGGGTGCCGTTCACCGCGACCGCCGTGTCGGCGGATTTCAGCGATTTCCAATCGCGGAGCAATACCGTGCAGCCGGCCGGCCGCGGTTGGGAGTTCATTCTTGCGGCGGACCTGGTGGGGAACGCGCGCAAGTGGGGTGAGGAAGCGTCGGAGAAGCTGAAAGCGAAGCCGGTCGACGTCGGCCGGTACGATCTCGTGCTGCATCCGTCGCACCTCTGGCTGACCGTCCACGAGTCGATCGGCCACCCGACCGAGCTCGATCGGGCGATGGGCTACGAGGCCAATTACGCGGGCACGAGCTTCGTCTCGCCCCCGGAGAAGGTGCTCGGAACGCTCAAGTACGGGCCTGAGATCATGAACATCCAGGGCGACCGCACCCAGGACGGGGGGTGCGCCACGATCGGCTACGACGACGATGGCGTGAAGGCCGAATCGTTCCCGATCATCAAGAACGGGATCTTCCACGACTACCAGACGAACCGCGAGCAGGCGCCCTGGTTGGCGTGGTACTATAAGAAAAATGGAATGCCCGTGAAGTCGCACGGCTGCTGCAACGCCGACAACTGGAGCGACGTGCAGTTCCAGCGGATGCCGAACGTGTCGCTCCTTCCGGGCGAGAAGGACACGAAGTGGGACGACCTCGTCGCCGCGACCGACGCCGGCATCGCGATCATCGGCGACGGCTCGTTCTCGATCGACCAGCAGCGGTACAACGCGCAATTCGGCGGACAGGTCTTTTACGAGATCAAGAACGGCAAGCTTGGCGGCATGCTCAAGGACGTCGCCTATCAGATGAAGACGCCCGACTTCTGGAACGCCATGGACATGATCGGCGGCAAATCAGAGTACATGATGGGCGCCAGCTTCTTCGACGGCAAAGGCCAGCCGGGGCAGATCGGCTCGGTGAGCCACGGTTGCGTGCCGGCCCGCTTCCGCAACATCAACGTCATCAACACCGGGAGGAAAGCCTGATGCGCTCGGCCCCGGACCCGCGCGTGCTGACGCGGGATCAAACGGAAGCGCTCATCGAGCGCGTCGTGAAGATGTCGAAGGCCGACGAGATCCAGGTGAACATCGGCGGCGGCTACCAGGCGAACATCCGCTTCGCCGACAACCGCATCTCGACGGCCGGCGCCACGAGCCAGGCGAACGTCAACGTGCAGAGCTCCTTTGACGCCAAGCACGCCGTCGTCTCGACCAACGACTTCAGCGACGCGGGCCTCGAGCGCGCGGTGCGGCAATCCGAGGCACTGGCCAAGCTCGCGCCCGACGACCCCGAGGCGATGCCGGTGCTGGGGCCGCAAACGTACGAGAACGTGAATGCCTACTTCGACTCGACGGCGAACGTCGGCCCCGAAGGGCGTGCCGAGGCGGCCCGGCTGGCGATCGATCCGTGCAAAGCGGCCGGGGACCTCACGGCGGCCGGCTTCCTCATCACCGGCATCGGAGCGAGCGCCGTGGGCGACAACAAAGGGTTGTTCGCCTATCAATCGAGCACCTCGGCGAACTACACGCTTACCGTGCGCACCAAGGACGGCACGGGCTCCGGATGGGCGGGGGCCGATCACCCAGACTGGTCCAAGCTCGACATCAACGCCGTCGCGCAGCAGGCGATCGAAAAAGCGCGGCGTTCGCGCCATCCCGTGGCGATCGAGCCCGGACGCTACCCCGTCGTGCTCGAGCCGCAGGCGGTGGGCGACCTCGTGCAACTCCTCGCGTTTGCCCTCGACGCGCGCTCGGCGGACGAGGGACGAAGCCCGTTCTCCAAACAGGGCGGAGGCACGAAGATCGGCGACAAGATCGGCGACAAGATCGTCGACGAGCGCGTCACCCTCTTCTCCGATCCCGGTGATCCGCAACTCCTGACCAACACCTTCGATGGACAGGGACTGCCGGCACACCGGCAGGTGTGGATCGAGAATGGCGTGTTGAAGAAGCTCACGTATTCGCGCTTCTGGGCGCAGAAGAAGAATCAACAGCCGGACGCCGGCACGAACGCCGTGAAGCTCGCCGGTGGCTCGCAGAGCATCGACGAGCTCGTGGCAGCGACACCGCGCGGGGTGCTCGTGACGCGCCTCTGGTACCTGCGGCCGGTCGACCCGCGCACCGTGCTGTACACCGGCCTCACGCGCGACGGCACCTTTCTGATCGAGAACGGTAAGATCACGAAGGCGGTGAAGAACATGCGCTTCAACGAGTCGCCGCTGTTCATGCTCAACAACCTCGACGCTCTCGGCGCGGCGGTGCGAGTGGCCGGAACGGAGGCGGGGGGCGATGTCGTGATGCCAGCGATCAAGGTGCGCGACTTCGACTTTACGAGCCTGTCGGACGCCGTTTGAGCGTGTGATCCGGCCAATTCGGCCGGAACGAACACAGTGGGACGCCGGCGAGCTCGACCCGCCGGCGTCCTTTTTCGTAGATTCGTCGGTGACCGGCGACCCCTCGACGCCGGTTGAGCCACATGACACGAATCGAGGCACCACCCTGACCAGCCAGCCACTGCAGCGTCCCGATCAGGCCATCGTTCTCGACCCGCGGACGGTCACGCGCGCCAAGCTTGGCGACATCGACGCCTTCACGAGCATCGTGGAGACGTATTATGCGCGCAGCCTGCGCTTCGCGCGCGCGATGCTGCGACACCCGGACGACGCCGAGGACACGGTGCAGGAAGCGTTCGTCCGTCTCTACCGCGCGCTTCCGCGCTTCGAGGAGCGGCAGCGATTCGAGTCGTGGCTGTTTCAGATACTGGGCACCTGCTGTCGCACGGCGAACACCGCGCGCCACCGCGAGCATGCGCGAATCGTCAACGACGACAAGGTGCTCGAGCGAATCCCGTCGCCAGACGATCCGAGCGCCGGATTCGAGCACGAGTGGGGCGACGAAGTTCGACTGGCCTTGGCGGAAATACCCGAATACAACCGTGAGATTTTCTTGCTGCACTATATCGAAGGCCTTTCATACGATGAGATCGCGCAGATGACGGGCGTGCGACAATCGGCACTCAAGATGCGCGTCAAGCGCGCGTGCGATTTCCTGCGCACGCGCCTGTCGCCGGGACCGGGCCGCCGATGATCGACTCCGAGCGCGACCCGTCCGTGATCCGCGCGATCGACGAGCTGCGGCGGCTGCCGGGCGTCGACCGGGCGGCGGTGGAGCGGGTCGTGGCGGCGGCGGCCGCCCTCCGTGTCACTCCGCCGGGCGACGAGCCGTTCGACGTACGCGCGCCGCGGCCGCGCCTGCGGCGGCTCGCCGGCCTCGCCGGCCTCGCGGCCGCGGCGGCAATTGTCGGGTTCGTGATTCATGGTTTCGTGCCGGCGGCTCCCGTGGTGAGGACGTCACCCGCTGCGACGTCCGGGCCCGCGACCGGCGTCGCCATGAACGTGTCGGTGCCCGACGGTGCGGCATTGCCGATTGCGCACCAGTTCGTGCTCAGCCTGAAGGGCGCCAAGCGCGTGTCGGTGGTCGGCGATTTCAACGAGTGGAACCAGGTCAGTGCGCCGATGACGCGCTCGGCCGACGGGACGCTCTGGTCGGCGACGATTCCAATTCTGCCGGGCCGCCATATGTACGGCTACCTGGTCGATGATTCTGTGTTCGTGCTCGACCCGAGCGAGCCGAAGGTGCGCGATCCGGATTTCGGCGCCGAGGGCTCGGTCGTCATCGTGGGGCGGCCGTGAGAATGCGCTTTGCATTCGCCGCAGTGAGCCTCATCGCGCTGGCGCCGGTCTGCGGTGCGCAGCAGCTCTCGCCGACGCCGACGCTGGTTTGCGCATCGGCGGCGCAAGTCTCGCGCATTGTCGCGGAGGCGCAGTCACGCGGCCTGCCGGCCGAACGCATCGTCGCCAAGGTCAAGCGCGGCCTATTGATTCGAACGCCGTCGCCACGGATTGTGGCAGCGGCGCAGGCGGTAGCCGACCGACTCGAGGTGGCGCGTGCGGCGCTCGCGCCGTCTCCTGGGCCGGCGGACATTCTGGCGGGCGAAGACGCGCTCAGCGTCGGAGTTCGCGTCGACGCGCTCGAGCGCTTGCGCGCGGCCAGCCCAAATCAGTCGATCGCAGTACCGCTCGGGTTGCTCACGCAGCTCGTGGCGAGCGGCGAATCGGAAAAGCGCGCGACGGCGATGGTCACGGAGCTCGTCCGCCGCGGGGCCACGAGCAGTCAACTCATCGCCCTGGGCAACAACGTCAACGCCGACGTGGGACGTGGGGCGCGGGTCGACGAGTCGTTCGACGCGCGCATCGATGGTTTGACGGCGGTCCTCGCGCCGGGCGCCACAGGCTCCGCGACGGCTGCCGCCCTACCTACTACACCCTCCGGCACCGGACCGAAGCGCCCGAATACGCCGTAGCGCGGGCACCGAACATTATGTTGTGGGATGCGCCGAGCCCGGCTTATCCCGGTCCTGATCGGTTCGTTGTGCCTCGTTCGGACGTCGGGCGCTCAATCGCGCCTGACGGCCGACATCGGTGCATCGCATCTCCGGCAAAGCGGCGTACCTGAATCGAGCGCGCTGACACTCGGCGTCACCGCCGACGAGTTGGGCGATGGAGCATCCGTGCGTTCGAGTTTTCTCACCACGCTCGCGCCGGCGGAGCGCTGGACGGGGCAGGGCGTCGTGGTCGGCTCAATCTTCGGTCCGTCGCCCGCTGCAACGCGGTGGGCCGTTGACGCTGTCGGGAGCGCGTTCGGCGAAACGAACGACAGCCCGACATTGACCGGCGAGGTCGTCGCGCGCGCATTCGCCGGAACAGGCAGATTGGGTGGCGCGGTTGGCGGCGGCGCCGGCGGCACGACGCACGCAGCGAGCTCCAACCTGCTCTACCAGGTGCTAGGCGACGGGTGGTGGTCGGCCGGCGACGAACGTCTGTCGATCAGCGCCGCGTTGACATCCACGCATGCGGCGTTCACGGACTCGTCGCGGTTCGCACTCACGCTGCGGCCGGTCTCGTATACCGATCTCGCGGCCGGCTGGCAGCACGAGCGGGGTGGTCTATCGTTTGGCGCGAGCGGCGGAGTGCGCGGACAGGGCAGCATGTTCGATGGCGCCGACTCCTGGGGATCGGTCGAAGCTACGGCGTGGATCGCGCCGCGCGCCGCAATCGTGGCGAGCGCCGGTCGGACCCTGGCCGACGTAGTCCGTGGAGTGCCGAGTGCGCGGTATCTCACCGTAGCGGTGCGAATCTCGAATCGCCCACACCTGACGCTGGTCTCGCGCCCGCGCGAGCTGGCCGGACCGCAGCTCACGATCGAGAGTGGCGGGGCGAGCGTCCGGAGCATCGAGATCCGAGTCGCAACCGCGGTGCGCGTGGAGCTGATGGCGGACTTCACCGATTGGACGCCGGTCGAGCTGCAGCGCGAGGGAAACGTGTGGCGGATCGACCGCGCGATTCCGTCGGGGCTGCATCGAGTGGCGATCCGGATCAACGGCGGCGAGTGGACGGCGCCGGTGAATCTGCCGCGAATAAACGACGATCTCGGCGGCGTGGTCGGGTTGGTGTCGGTGCCGTGAGGCAAGGTATTCGCCGCCGCGGGGGGGGAGCC
>JANWLS010000037.1 GCA_025450765.1 Vicinamibacterales bacterium
CGACCGCCGCCTGGTCCTCGGCAGCGTTGCCTTCGGGGTCGGCTGGGGACTCGCCGGCTTTTGCCCGGGGCCGGCCCTCGTGGCGCTCGGCGCAGGCATCGGTGCTATTGCGCAAGGCGGGGTTCGGCGATGTCGCCAACCTCGCCGGCGGCATGCTGCGCTGGCGCGCCGAGGGCCATGCGGTCGAAGGTGGCAGCGCGTGATGAAACCTGATCGGGACGTGGAGCCGTTCGATGTACGACGATCGGATCGAACGAGAGGAGCCTGCGTAACACGCCGCCGCAGCGCGGGCGGCGGCCGGTGAGCGGCCGTCGCCTGGGCGTGATCGGGCTCGGCGTCATCGGCTGCGGCTCCATCGCCTACTGGATGCATCTGCGCATCGCACAACGCCTGCGGGGCGCCGCACTGGTCGCCGCTGCCGATCCCGATCCGGCGGCGCGGAAGCGCGCCAAACGGCTGACCGGCGTCCCGGTGCAGGAGTGCGCCGAGGAGCTGCTGGCGCGCGCTGACGTCGATGCAGTGATCGTGAGCGGACCGACTCATCTTCATGCGGAGCTGGCGATTGCCGCGTGCGCGGCGGGCAAGCACGTCTACGTGGAGAAACCGCTCGCGGCGTCGACGGCCGACGGCGCGCGTGTCGTCGACGCTGCGGCGCGCGCAGGCGTCACCGTCGCGCTCGGTTTCAACCGCCGCTTTCATCCGCTGTTCGAGCAGGCTCGCGGGATCCTCCGCGATGGACAACTCGGCCGAGTACGGGCCGTGCAGACGACGTTCTGCGAGGCCGTGCTGCCGGACGCGATGCCGCAATGGAAGCGCCGGCGAGCGAGCGGGGGCGGGGTGCTCCTCGACCTCGCTTCGCATCACATCGACCTGCTGCGTTGGTTCCTCGGTGACGAGGTCGCAACGGTCGATGCGTCGCTGGACTCCGAGCTGAGCGAGCACGACGGCGCCCGCATGCAGCTGTCGATGCGTGGCGGCGTAAATGTGCAGAGCTGGTTCTCGTGCCGCACGGCGACAAGCGATGCGCTCGAGGTCGCCGGCGAGCGGGGAACGCTTCGGGTCGACCGCCATCGGCCGGCCGTTTCACTGCGCGTGCCGCGGCGCCTGGGGTACGGCGTGAGGACCGCATGGGTGGTGCCGCCCGCGGCAGTTGCCGCGTGGTGGCTCGAGCGCCTCGTGCGCCCATCGGGTGAGCCCTCGTACCGGCGCGCGCTGGCCGCGTTCGTGGGCGTGCTTCGCGGCAAAGCGGGCCCCCTGCCGGGCCTTATCGACGGAATGCGCGCGCTCGAGGTGGTGGAGGCCGCGGAGGAGTCGGCGCGCCGCGGGACTCGGGTCGACGTGCGCGCCGCGTAGCGCCGACGCGGGTGCTCCTCGTGGCCGACTTCGCCAAGCTTCCGAATAGCCTGTACATGGATCCTGCGAAGGTCTCGAGTTTTAAGGCGATCCGTCGTGTGGGGGCGGCGCTGCACGCCGGCCGCCAGTGGACCGTCTCCCCATCCGGGGTGAAAGCGTGGAGTCGTTTGATGCCGGGATTGCAACGCCGTCTCGGTCGTCCGCCGCTGTCCGACCTGGCCCAGGTCCGCCGCCTGGGTGTGCTCCGCCCCGACGGGATGGGTGACATGGTGTTGACGACGGGCATGCTGCGCGAGCTCCGGCGGCAGTTGCCGAAGACGCGGATCACGCTGATCTGCCAGGCTTCGTGGGCGGCGTGGATGCGGACCTGTCCGTGGGTGGACGAAGTGGTGGACGTCGGGATGACGTCGTCGGTCGGCTTCGGCGAGCCAAAGCGGCTATTGGAATTGTTGCGGTTTGCGAAGCGGGTGTGGCCGCTCGAACTCGAGGTGCTCGTTCAACCCGGGACCTTGTACTGGTACGTCCCGTCACGGGCATTGGCATGGTTCAGCGGGGCGCCGGTCCGCCTGTGCTGGGAGGATCCGGATTCTGGCGTGGACACCGGCGGGGGATTCCACACGCACAATCTGCCCTATCCGAATGGCTGGCACGAAACGGACAAGTGTTTTCGGATGTTGGAGGCGATGGGGCTTAAGGGAGAGGGGAGGCGATTGGACACGTGGTGGACGCCGGAGGATGCGCGTCGCGGTGCGGAGATAGCGCGCGAGGCGCGACGCGGGCGACGCAAATTGGTCGCGCTCGGGTTGGCGGCGAGCGAGCCACCGAAGCGTTGGCGTCGGCAGCGCTATCTGGAGGTCATCCGCGAGGTAGGGACTCGGCGGGATGCCGCGTTTCTCGCGCTGGGGGGGCCGGATGTGGACGAGACCTGCCGTTGGTTGTCGGAACGGGTTCCCGGACTGGTCACTTACGCGGGGGACCGACTACCGCTCGGCGTCATCTGGGCGGCAATCGCGCAATGCGATCTCTACCTCGGAAACGACAGCGGGTTCATGCACATGACGGCGGCGGCGCGCATCCCGGTGGTCGTCGTGATCGGTGTGGCCGATGGAGCACGGCCGGGTACCCGTGGCGATCCGTCGCATACGGGGCCTTGCGATACGCTGTCGCGCGTCGTTCGGCCTCCGGCAGGGACAGCGTCCGATATGGAACCGGATACCGCATTGGTTGCTGCAGATGCGGTGGCGACGGCGACCCTCGAGTTGCTGTCTTAACGCAAGCAGGCAATCTGCGCCGCGCATGAAGGTCGCGCACGTCCTCGCCGGAAGCCCGAGCCCGGACGTCGCCAACGGTGTCAGGAAGTACGTCTACTTCATGGCCCAGGCGCAGGCCGTGCTGGGTCTCGAGCTCGCCGTCTTCTGCCTGACCAAGGAACCGGTGAGCGCGGTCCCGCGCGTTCACGCACAAGGATTTCCGCCCTCGCTGGTTCCTTTCCGTGTGCCACGAGCGCTGCTTGCCGAGCTCGAGCGCTGGCGACCGGACCTCCTGCATCTTCACGCGCCGTACTTTCCGCCCAATGCCACGCTCGCGCGCTGGGCGCGCCGCGCCGGCATCCCGTACGTTGTGACGCCCCATGGGGCACTGTCGCCCGGAGAGATCCGGCAGCGCTGGCTCTGGAAGCTTCCGTACAAGCTCCTGTTCGAGCGCCACACGCTCAACGGCGCCGCCTTCGTCCATGCCGTGGGGGCAGCGGAGGATCTCCCGGCCTACGGAGTCACCGCTCCGGTGGAGCTCGCGCCGTGCGGCATCGACCTCTCGACCGTGCCCGCCGACCTCGACCGTCGGGTCCTCGCGGCACGGCACCCGATACTCCTGGGACGACGGGTCTTCCTGTTTCTCGGAAGGCTCGATCCGGCGCAAAAGGGCCTCGACCTTCTGCTCCAAGCTTTCGCGGCCGCCAGCCTCGACATGGCGGCGCTCGTCCTGGTCGGCCCCGACTTCCGACGCGGTCGCAGAAAGCTTGAGCGACTCGCGGCTCGCCTGCGGCCGTCCGCTCCGGTCATCCTCCTCGGGCCTGTGTACGGCAGGGAAAGGTTCGACGTCGTCGCCGGGGCGGACGTCTTCGTCAACACCTCCCGTTGGGAGGGCATGCCGATCGCGGTGCTCGAGGCGGCGGCCACGGGACTCCCTTGTCTCCTCACTACGCCGGCCGACCCGCTCGGCCTCCTCTCACGCGGCGGCGGCGCACTTTCGGTCGAGCCCGACGTCGGTGCCATCGCCGAGGGCCTTCGCCGGATGCATCGCGCAAGCGAAGCGGAGCTCCGCCGGATGGGGGAGCGCGCGCGCCAGATCGTGGCCTCGGAGTTCTCATGGCAGCGCAGTGCCCGCATCCTCGCCGACGCCTACGCGAGACACGCGGGCCCGGATGCCTCTCCCGCGACGCACGATCGTCGACGTGTGCCGCAGCTTCGTTCCCGGCGCGGAACCTAGACGTGAAGGCCCGGGAAATTCGACGCCGACACCGAGAAGCCGGGAAACACCGGTGCCCGCTCGGGGGCGTTCAGCCGCATGTGCCGGTCGACACCGCGAGCGGGATTTATTGTGGTGACAGCTTTCGCCAGAAGTAGGCGAATTCGCGTGCCGTCATCGCCGCCTTTTCTGCGAGAGTGGCGCCCGAGCCGTGTCCACCCTCGATGATTTCGTAAAAGAGATACGGCACCCCCATCGCCTCGAGCTTGGCGGCGAACTTGCGCGCGTGCTGGGGCCCGACCCGATCATCCTTGGTCGTCGTCCAGATCAGCGCTTCGGGGTATCGAACGCCGGGCTTCAAGTTGTCGTAAGGGGATATCGATGCGAGGAACGCGCGCTCGTCGGGGTTCGCGACGCTCCCGTACTCGCCCACCCAGGAGCTGCCCGCCGCAATGTGCTCGTACCCCAGCATGTCGAGCAGCGGGACCTGCATGTCGACGGCGCCCCAGAGTTCGGGATGCTGGGTGAATTCCACTCCCATCAAGAGCCCGCCGTTCGAGCCTCCTTCAATACCGAGGCGGGGGGAGCTCGTGATGCCCTTCGCAATCAGGTCCCGCGCCACTGCGGTGAAGTCGTCGAAGATGCGCTGGCGATGGGTCTTGAGGCCGGCCTCGTGCCAGGTGGGGCCGAACTCGCCTCCGCCGCGGATGTTGGCGAGCACGTAGGCGCCGCCGCGCTCCAGCCACAGCTTGCCGGTTGCGGGCGAGTAATAGGGTGTTTCGGAAACGAGGAATCCGCCATAAGCGGTGAGGATCGTCGGCGTGCTGCCGTCGAGCTTCATGTCGACGGGATGAACGACGAAGTACGGCACCCTCGTTCCGTCGCTGGACGTGGCTTCGAACTGCTCGACCACGTGATGCGACGCGTCGAATCTCGCCGGCAGCGACTTGACCCTTGCAATGGCGCCGCTACTCAGGTCGGCCAGCCACAGGCTCGTCGGGGTCAGGAATCCCGTGACGCTCGCGAACGCCCGCTCACTGTGAAGATCCGTATCGACGATGTGGATGGACACGTTGTCGGGCAGCGCGAGCCGACGGCGCGACCATTTGCCTCCCGGTCCCGGCGTATAGATGTAGGCGCGCCCTTTGACGTTATCGAGGACGGTGATCAGCAGGCGGCCGCGGCTGGCACTGGCTTGCGCGAAGGCTTCGCGCGGCCCGGGCGCATAGACCAGCGTCGGCTGCAGATGGTCCGGCGCCGCCCTCGCCGCAGCGAGGTCGATCGAGACCAGAGAGCCCTGCGGGAACGTGGCGCCATCGGCGGTCCAGTCTTCCCGGAGGCTGACGATGAACCGCCCTCCCACGAGTGCCAGGACATCCGCTTTCGACGGCAGCGCCAGCTTCCTTGTGCCGCTCGGGCCGACGAGATGGTATTCGGCTTCGAAGAACGAGAGCGCACGATCGATGATGATCGCCCGGTGTCCCGCGCCGTCATCGAAGGTCGCCGGATCGACCCCGACATCGCTGGTCGATCCGCGGAACACTTCGACAGCCGACGACAGCGGTTGCCCGCGTCTGATGCGCTTCACGACGAATGGATAGCCGGATCGAGTCAGCTCACCAGGAGCCCATTCCCGGGCGACCAGTAGAGTGTTGCCGTCCTGCCAGGCCGAAGTCTGCTTGCCGCGGGGAAGCGCGAAACCGCCGTCGACAAAGCGGGCCGAGCGCAGGTCGAATTCGCGCAGCGTCGCAGCGTCCTCGCCGCCGTCGGACAAATGGATCATGCAACGGCGCTGCGTCGGCTCCTCGCAATCCGCGCCGCTCCAGAACCAATTGGTCTTCTCCGTCCTCGCTAGCGCGTCGAGATCCAGGACGGTCTTCCACGACGGTGTAGGTTTGCGATAATCGGTGAGGCTTGTGCGCCGCCAGATTCCCCGCACGTGGTCGGCATCCTGCCAGAAATTGAGAATCTGTCCGCCGATGAACCGCGGCTCGGGAATCCTGTCCTTGGCCTGTGCGATCTCCAATGCTTCCCTGAACAGGCCCGGGTACCGCGGATCCTTCTCCAACACCGCGGCCGTCTTGGCGTTCTCCGCCCTGACCCAATCCAGCGCCCGGGCGCTGTCGACTTGCTCAAGCCAGAGGAAAGGATCTCCTGCGGCTGTCGGGCTCGTGTCGGCACCGGCGGTGGCCATAACGACGGCGCTCGCGATGGCAAGTGCAGAAGAAGTCAGGTGCATCAGGCGACCTCGACGGCTACAGCCGCTACGGCTTGACCCGAAGTGACCGAACGCCAATGGACCACTGCCGACCCGTCTTGGCCATTGGACTCTCAGTTCGCGCTCATGGTTTGACGAATCCAAGACACATATTTCGAGACGCGAGTGTAAACCTCGGTCACGCCGTAACGGCCCTGCACATCCTCGCCGTTACCCTCGGGCGAGCCGTCCTTCGGCGGCGGACCGCTCAGCTCGATGCGCTGGTTGCTCGAAACGCCGGCGATGCAAGGCTTGCCGTTTACGGTGATGAATGCGGGGCCGCCGCTGTCCCCCGGTCCGCTGATGCCCTCGAGCGGCGTCGTGCGCGGATCGTCGGGCTTGCGGAACATCCATGCCAATTGCGTGCCGTCGGCGGTGTCGACGCGAACCGTCGCACCGCGCAGCGCTCCATCGGGCAGGCCGGGGCCCCTGACGCCGTCGCCGGCAAAGCCGGTCCCCGCAAGCGAAACGATCTGGTCCTTCTCGCCGTCCTTGTCGTAGAGGCACGCGGGCGAAGCCTCGCGCACGTCGTGCTCGAGCTTGATCAGCGCGATGTCGTTGACGTAGCCATTTTCGTCGTATTGCGGGTGAACGATCATCTTGGCGACGACGTATCCGCGCCCTTTGACGAAAA